>JAHENZ010000303.1 GCA_018609755.1 Salinivenus sp.
ACCTCGATACGGATCGACGCAGGCAGGAATGTGGGATCCTCGAACAAGGACGCCTCCTCTCCAAACTCGCGGCGAAAGATCTTCGCGGCCTCCTCGTGGGAAATGTACTCGGTGTCGGCCACGCCGGGAAGGGTCTGAATTCGGGCGTGCAACGCTTCTTGGTCTTCCGTGTCGGCGGTGGATTCGATGAAGATTTCCATTTCGCCCGCCTGCTCCCGAAGCATATTCGACACGACCTGTGCCTCGTATCCGACGACGGCAAAGATGCCGATCAGCACGAGGGCCACGGTGATCGAGCTCGTGGACGCAAATGCGGCAAACTTGGCCCGACCGAAGTTGGCAAACCCCTCACGGATAAAGTACGGCAGCATAGAGAGACCGGCGCTCGGGAAACGGTGCAGGAAGCGTCATTCGGAAAGATAGGAAGGCAGCCCCGGAATGGGAAATTTGCTCTCGGACGCCCAGGTGTGTGAGGGCATTGACGTTTTGAGGGATGAAAGCGTGTACGAACGGTGTGACCGTCATCCCCTCCATACGTTCATCTCCATGCCCAGGCGCCCTACTTCCCTATTCCTGTTCCGCGTCGGTGCTGCCCGTCTCCAGGGTCCCGCCGTAAGTGGCCCCGTGCGGATACGAGCCCAGCACTTGCAACTCCATCGTAATCTCGCGCAGGTGATCAAACGCCCGTGAGACCGCCTCGTCGTACGCCGCTCCGTCTACGTCAACGTAAAAGCGGTAGCGCCCCGGTCGACCCACCAGCGGCCGGCTTTCAATCTTGAGGAGATCGAGTTCGCGAAGGGCAAAGACGGCGAGGCTCTTGAAGAGGGCGCCCGGTACGTTCTCTTGTAGGACGAACGCGACGGACGTCTTTTGAGGGCCGGAGCCAATCGGGGACACGTCGCCGTTTTCGGGGGCGAGAACGAGGAAGCGCGTAAAGTTCTGCACATCGTCCTCTAATCCGTCGGCCAGGATGGTGAGGCCGTATTGCCGCGCAGCGCGCTCGGACGCGATCGCAGCCACCGTAGGGTCGCCTTCGGCCGCAACCGCCCGGGCGGCACCGGCCGTATCCGGCGTCGCCTCCGTCGTGGCGTGGGGCACGTACGATCGCAGCCAGGTGCGGCATTGTCCCAGGGCCTGGGCGTGGGACCGAATGGTCTCAAGCCGGTCGATAGACGCCCCTTCCAGCCCCATGAGGTGGTGCCGAATGCGGAGTTGAAGCTCCCCGACAATCGTGACGGCGTGCGTGCGAAGGTGGTCGTAATTGACGCGTACGCTACCGAAGACGGCATTCTCGATGGGCACCACACCGCGATCGACCTCTCCGCGTTCCACGGCCTCAAACACGTCCTCGAACGCCATACAGGGCTCGACCTCGGCGTCATCGAACACTCGCTCGACCGCTTCTTCACTGAAAGCCCCCGGCTCACCCTGAAACGCAACGCGCAGTCCCATACTCAACAGACAAATCTATTAGAGTGATAACAACCGGAGTTACGGCGGAGGGCGTTGTATTTTACTTCTGTCTTCTCGCTTCCAATTTCCGCAGACCAGCTTGGCCCTGCGCCCACGCTCCCACGCACCCATGCACCCTCTCATTCGGGCAAACTGGGGGGAGACAAGCAAAAGAGCCGCCGTTCCACAACTCAGTGCTTCAACATACGATTGCCCAGATCTACGGCGTGTCCTTCGAGAAGTCCTGCGCGTAGGGATTCGGAACGTCCTGAAGGTCGACCTTCACAAATCCGTGATCGGTGGCCGCGTGGCACTGGTTGCAGGATTGTTCTAGATTCTGCAGCTGTTCTTCCACAGCAGTCCACTCCCGATCGTCGAGGGCTCCGTCCAGGGCCTCCACACTCGGCACCAGCATTTGCTCCGTCAAGTCCGCAACGGCGTGCCCTTCGTACGTCGGGGCCTCCTTCTGGATCGTCTCGATCGACTCCTCCATCTCGTGAAGGTAAAACTCCGCGAGCGTCGGATTCCGAGCCTGGAGTGAAAGGGCCGTTTTGTGCGTCCACCGCTGCAAGCGAGACATGTGCAGCGCCAGCTCGGCGTGCTCCGATTCCTCCGAGGCTCCGACCTCATCGTCCGTAGCATTTCCCTCATTGGGAGCACAGCCGGTAGTGCCTCCAACAAAAACGCAGAAAACTAATCCCCAGAAAGCAAACGTCCGTAGGTGCATCAAGACCGTGAAAACCGATTGTTTAGAATCGAGCCCCCTGGCAAAAGACCGCGCACTCCCACGAACCGAGCCGCCCCACGTTCCCTCTCGGACACCTCCACACAAGCGACCGACGCTCCTTCGGAATGCGCCGCGGAAGACACACCACCTCCCAGAAGGCTCTATTTCGCTGCCACGTCAATCACGACCGTCATGTGATCCGATGCGGTGGCCGTATCGGCCGATTGCAGGCCATACGTGCCGCGTTGCTGGTCGGAGAGGGTCGCCGTGTTCAGAACAAAGTCGTGTACGACCTCGAGGACGCTATCCGTCACGAACGCATAGTCGAGACGACCGGGCGGAAAGGAGCTCTCCGCCGACGCCCAGGTGGCGTGCATCGGCGCGCCCGTCTGACGAGGATTCGTGTCGAGCAGGGCCGTTCCGTCCCAGTCCGGCGCCTCGGACGGGCCAAAGTCTTCGTTGTACACGATATTGCCGGTCTGAAGGGTCTCGGGCTGCTGGGCCTTCCCCACGAAGTTCATGTCGCCCACGATGGCGATCGGGGTGTCGGGCGCCACGTCGAACGGCCCCTCCCCGTTCTTCAGCGATCGAATGAACGCCACTACGCCGTCTGCGACCCGTTGCCGCTGTACGTTGCGAGCGGGATGCTCCTCGTTGGCGTCGTAGTTGCAGCAGGGCGGATGCATGTTGATGACCACGAGGCGACTGCCCAGTGCCTCCGAGGCATCGAGAAGAAAAGCCCCGCTCTCGTACTCCTCGTACCCCGGAATGGTGTGCGAGTCCACGATGGGATACCGACTGCCGAGCACGAGATCTTGTCCCTCCTTCGCCCACTCCCAGCCGTCCGCCCGCCCGTAGGTCCCCTCCACAACCTCCTCCGTCTCTTCGGCGGTTTGGGAATAGACCTCCTGAAAGGCGATCACGTCCGGCCCCACGGCCTCAATAATGCGACGATAGCTCGGCTGCCGCTCCTCGTCAAAGATGGCACTCTGCTCCTCGTCGAAGTTATTGACGGAGTTTTGGGAGAAGATGCGCATTTCCGCAGAAGCGGGCGCGTCCAGATCCGGCGACTCCACCTCCGTCGAGGCATCCGTGAGGACGTAGCCGAGCCCGCCGTCTTCATCCGGCAGCCGATCCCCGTCGCTGGAGAGGGCAATCCGCAGGCTGTCGCTTTGAAACAGGGTCGTCGAGCCGCCGGGGGTGGCGGAGCGGTCCAGGGCAATTTCGAACACGTCGGAGGTAACCGTGGGCAGCGAGTGGAAGCCGACATCGGCATGCCCCACCTCCTGGCCCGCGACCTCTCCCTCCCGCCCCCCAAACGTCCACGTGACCTCTGCTCCCATCGCGGACGTGCCGGTGGTTGAGTCGTGGTCGGCATCCAGATGGAGGGTCACGTCATTGTCTTCCTGAAGATTAATCGACTGCCCGAGTTCGAGGCGCAGGAAGAGATGCCGATCAGTGTGTGCAATCCACAGGCGCTCGAGATCCAGCCCCTCCGCATCGCCAATCTCCTCTTGACGGACGGACACCGGATCCCAGTCCATCCCGTTTCCATCAATGTAAATGGGTGCAGACTGTGAGGTATACCCGTCCACCGTGGTCCTCTGCTCACCAGAGGGCTCATCGTTGGTCGGTTCAGCCGACTGTCCCATGCCGCTGCACCCCGCGGCCAGGAAAAACAAAAGGATTGATAGAATCGAAGCGGAACGTAGGGACATGAGGAACGGGGCTCGTAAGACAGACATGCAAAGAAATCCGAAACGGTAAATCGAATGGGCCGATCGATGTTCACGGCCTGCGATCCTTTCGCTCCGACTTGATGCTTCAATAACGATTCTCTGCTGCATGCAGACCGTCTGGATTGCCCGCCACGCCAACCGACAGGACTTTGCCGATCCCGACTGGGCGGCTAGCGCGGACCGCCCCCACGATCCGGGCCTCTCGCCCGACGGAGTGGAGCAGGCGAAGCAACTGGCGCGACGGGTTGCTGCTCTGGACGTGGATCGCATCGTGGCCTCTCCCTTCCTCCGCGCCGTCGAAACGGCCCACCATGCCGCCGAAGCGGCCGATCATCCCCTCTATCTGGAGCCGGGCCTGGGGGAATGGCTGAACGACGACTGGTTCGACACTCGTCCCGACACGCGATCCTTCTCCACCCTCGCCCGGCAGTACGAGCGTCTCTCTCCCAACCACACGGCGTGTCGCGAGCCCAGCTTTCCGGAGTCGAAGCACGAGTCACTTGCTCGTCTCGGCGGAACGGCCCAGTGCCTCACTGAGATGTACGAAGGCGAGACGCTCCTGCTCGTGGGCCACGGCATTACGGTCCAGGGCGTGCTCCACGGCCTCATCGGCTCGGACGTGCCCGACCCCGGCTGCCCCCTCGCCAGCCTGACGAAGGTCGTGCACCAGGACGACGGATGGACGATCCGGCTCCGCAACGACACGAGTCACCTCGAAAACGGGGCCCGGGCCGCCCGCAGGCTCGCCTGACCTGAATACTGTTCGTCGATCACCGCTCTGCCCGTCAAGGAACGCGGGACGTACCCCCAAGAGGCACCATCAAAACTCCCGCACAGGAGACAAAAAATCACCATCGATTGTTGCTCCCGTTTTGTTAGAGGAGCTTACCGATCCGTGAGAAAGTACGTAAACCATTTTCCGCTGTAGCTGAGGAGATCAGCCGGACTCGTCCGGCAAGATCCTGGGAATCTCAGATTCCCTGGGCCGAGCACAATCGCAAGCGCTCGTGCACAGCCGCAAGCAAAAAACGGATTGTAGAAACGTATTCACGTATCGGTAGCATCCGTCAGCATGAGTCGGCACTCGCTCCCGGAACTACTCCTCCTCTAGCAATTAGGACAGAGAGGTACGAATTAAAACGACGAGCCTCCATGCTTTCCAAGAGCTGCGAATACGGACTTCGGGCCTCTCTCTACCTCGCGACGCTGGATCGAGACGGGTTCGTGTCCATCAGCACCATCAGTGAGGAACTGGACATCTCGTTCCCGTTCCTCACGAAAATCTTCCAAAAGCTGAACGACGCGGACCTTCTTGAGTCTCGCCGCGGCCCGAAAGGGGGCGTGGCCCTCACCAAGTCCGCCGAGGAGATTTCGCTCTACGAGATTGTCGTCGCAATTGACGGGGACGACCTCTTTGAGGAATGTGTGCTCGGCCTCCCGGGGTGTGGCGAGGCCGAACCCTGCCCCCTGCACGAGCAGTGGGCCGACGAGCGCGACCGCGTGGAAACAATGTTTCGGGACAGTACCCTCGCCGAACTCCCCGAGGTCCGTCTCGCTGCTGTGGAATGAGGGCAGTCCCTCTGAACCCGCCGTTCTATTTTGCACAAAAAGAAGATAACGTACTCCGATAAACTCATTTTGCTTGCCACAACTCGCTTTTCACTTTGCCTTTGCGAGAATAATCGCAGGCCCACCGCGCTACCGGGCTTTTCGCTCTCTGAAAAGGACTGTATCTCCTCCGTGGCGCCCTTGGACTCCAACGGCGCTACACCGGGGAATTCTCATCCGGCGGATAATTTCGCAATCCTACACCGGAAAACACCTAAGCACCACACACACACCGAACGCTTACCGCAAAACGCCCAACGCAAACATGACCCTTTCTCCCGACACACCCGTCGCAGAACTCGTCACCGACCAGCCGGGCCGTGCCCGCATTTTCGAGGAGCTCGGCATCGACTACTGCTGCGGGGGCGACCGCTCGCTCGCCGAGGCCTGCCAAAACAACGACCTCGACCCCGACACGGTGGTCCGCATGCTGGACGCCGCGATTGAGACCAGGCCGTCAGACACGCGCGACTGGTCCGAGGCCGAGCTCGGCACCCTCATCGACCACATCGTCGAGACGCACCACGAATACCTGCGAACCGAGCTCCCCCACCTCGAGCAGCTGCTCGACCGGGTCACGTCGGCTCACGGCGCCGAGCATTCCTGGCTGGAGCCGACGATGGAGGTCTTTCAGACCCTCAAATTGGACGTCGAAACGCACATCATGAGCGAGGAGCAGCGGGTCTTCCCCTCCATCCGCACCCTTGAATCGAACGGATCCGATCCTGAAACCGCTGACCTGGACGAGGACGGCATTGAAAAGATGATTCGCGAGCACGACGACTCCGGCACGGCGCTGGAGCGCCTCCGCGAATTGACGAACGGATACACGCCGCCGGAGGACGCCTGTCCCAAGTTTCGGGCGGCCCTGCAGGGGCTCGAAGAGCTGGAGGCCGACATGCACCAGCACATCCACAAGGAAAACAACATCCTCTTTCCCCGCGCTCGTTCGCTGGCGTAACGTGCTGCCGCCGATGTCGGCGTTTCCTCCACACTGCTTTCCGTCCTCGCCCCACTTGAGATCCGGTCCTCCTTTCTGAGGATGGATGTCCGACACCCTACTCACGATTCCCCGCTCCCATGCCGAGCGATCTCTCCATTGATCTCGATCTCATCCGCCGGTACAACCAGCCGGGGCCGCGGTACACGAGCTACCCGACGGCCCCGCACTTCACCGAAGAATATGACACAGCGGCGTTTCGTCGGGACCTCTCTTCCGCATCGTCGGAGACGCCGCTCTCCCTCTACCTGCACCTCCCCTTCTGCCAGTCGCTCTGCTACTACTGCGGCTGCCACATGAAGGTGACCCAGAATCCGGAGACGATCGAGAAATACCTCGCGGTACTGAAGAAGGAGATTGACTTGACGGCGGCACAGGTCGACACGAGTCGCCCCGTGGTTCAGATGCATTGGGGTGGGGGCACGCCCACCTACCTGACGCCCGATCAGATCCGAGACCTGGGCAGCCACCTCCGAGATCGGTTTTCCTTCACGTCGGACGCAGAGATCAGCCTGGAAGCCGATCCGCGAACAGTAACGGAAGAACGGATGGCAGCGGCCGCTTCGGTGGGCTTCAACCGCGTGAGCCTCGGAGTGCAGGACGTGAACCAGGAGGTGCAGGAGGCCATCAACCGCGTGCAGCCGACATCGATGGTGGAGGAAGCAATCTCGTGGGCGCGCAACCTAGACTTTACCGGCGTGAACGTGGACCTCATTTACGGGCTGCCTCACCAGACGCTCGACCGGTTCGAGCACACCCTCGACGTAACCGAGCGGCTGGCCCCCGATCGTATTGCGGTCTACAGCTACGCCCACGTCCCCTCCATCAAAAAGCATCAGCGGGTGATTGACGAACAGGCGTTGCCCTCACCGGACGAGAAGTTGCGCCTCTTTCAGCGGGCCCTGGAGCGGCTCACCCGTTCCGACAGCCGTCGGAAATATCGCTTCATCGGCATGGACCACTTTGCGCGCCCCGACGACCCGCTGGCCGTGGCCCAGGATGACGGCACGCTGCACCGCAACTTCCAAGGCTATTCCACACGAGCCGGGGCTGAGGTTGTCGCGATGGGCGTGTCCGGCATCAGTCAGCTGGGCGGAGCCTACGCACAAAACGGAAAGGCCATTCCGGCCTACTACGATCGAATTGAGAATGATCGGCTCGGCATCTACCGCGGCTATCGGCTAAGCGACGACGACCGGCTGCGCCGCCACGTCATCATGCAGCTCATGTGCCACTTCCGACTGGAGAAGGCCACCGTCGAGGATCACTTCGACGTGGATTTCGATCGCCGGTTCGCGTCGGCCCTTGAGCGACTGAAGCCGATGGAAGCCGATGGGCTCGTGACGCTCACTCCCGAGGCCATCTACATACGACCGGAAGGGCGCCTGCTGGTCCGCAACGTCGCGATGGCCTTCGACGCCTACTGGCACACCGACGACGATCAGCCGGTGCACGCGCAAACGGTGTGATATTGCGTATTCCGTGTTTCGTATTTCAGCACGATTCAGTCTCTACGTCACGAAATACGAAACACGCAACACTAGAAACGAACGCTTACACTCACGGCAAAGCCTATTTCTTCATGTCTTCCTCATCTGACACGGACGCCCCAGTGCTCATTATCGGCGCCGGCACCATTGGCCTGTCCATTGGCTGGGAGCTGGCCCGGAGCGGCACGCCGGTCCGAATTTTCGAACGTGATGAGCCAGGCCGTGCTGCCACCTGGAAGGCCGGGGGCATGCTCACGCCCGACGCAGAGCTCCAGTTCGAGGAACCGGAATTGTACCAACTGAACCACGAGAGCCTGCGCCGGTGGCCGTCGTTCGTCGAAACGCTGGAGGCTGACACCGGCATCGATCTGGGCTTTCGGACGGAGGGCACCCTCACGGTGGCGCCGGACGAAGACAGTGCCGCCGCCATGGAACGGGTCTACCGCTTTCAGAAAGAGGTAGGTGCCGACGTCGAGCGTCTGACGGGCGCCGAGGCCCGCGACCGAGAGCCCTTCCTCGCCCCGCACGTCGCGGGCGCCGTCTACACCGACGACGCCCAGGTGAACAATCGGGCGCTCGTTCGGGCGTTGGTCAACGGCATTCAGAAGTATGAGGGCACAATTCATTCGAGCGCCCCCGTGAAGGCCGTCGCGCCGGACGCAACGTCTCCTGCGATCATAACGAACACGGGCGAACGGATCGAAGGGCAACAAATCGTTGTGGCGGCGGGGGCGTGGTCTCGCCAAATTGAGGGGCTGGACGAAGCAGTGCTCCCGCCCGTTCGGCCCGTCAAAGGACAGATTATTGAACTGGTGAGTCGCCCCACCTTCGATCTCCGGCACGTCATTCGAGGACCGGATGCATACCTGGTGCCGAAGGCGGACGACCGACTGCTCGTTGGAGCGACCAGTGAAGAAAAGGGATTCAAGAAGGACGTGACGGCCGACGGGCTCTACACGCTTCTTGAGGGCGCCCTCGAACTCGTGCCCGGCATTCGGGAGCTCTCGATCCAGAACCTCGGCGTCGGGCTTCGCCCCGGCACCCGCGACAACGCCCCCCTACTCGGCCCGTCCGGCACTCCCGGCGTGACGTACGCCACCGGCCACTACCGCCACGGCATTTTGCTGACGCCCGTCACGGCCCAGGAGATCGCGAAACTGGTCCAAACCGGAACCTCCTCCGAATGGCTGGAGCCGTTCCTGCCGTCCCGATTCGCCGACCGGACCCCTACGGTCTGAGCCGATGGCGTACTGCGCCCCAGATACGCCCTCAAAAAATCTTACGTACAGGCGTACCGCACCAGTGACATGACTTCGACCCCGCGCCTCTAACTTACGTAGCCCCTTTACCTTACGTAACGGCGTCCCGTCGGGACGCCTCTGACCTATACTATATACCCCTTAACCATATGTCTCGCAGAAACCTCGACGCTTCTTCCCTCCCCTCCATCATCCAGGGCGGCATGGGCATTGGCGTGTCCAGCTGGCGCCTGGCCCGAGCCGTCGCGCAGCGCGGCGAAATCGGGGTCGTCTCCGGCACGTCCATCGACTCGGTGGTCGTCCGCGAGCTGCAAGACGGCGACCCCTACGACCGGCGCCGCGTGCTCGAAACCTACCCGGATGACGACATCGTGGAGCACCTGCTCGACCGCTTCTACAAGCCGGAGGGACGAGCGGAACATGAGCCCTACGATCTTCTCCCCATCCATCAGTTTACCCCGCGCGTCAAATCGCAACGCATCCTCGCCGCCGCAACGTACACGGAGGTGCGTATGGCAAAGCAAGGGCACGACGGACTCGTGGGACTGAACCTCTTGGCAAAGCTCAAACGCTACTCCCTGCCCTGCCTGTACGGAGCCATGCTGGCGGATGTCGACTTTGCGTTCATCGGGGCGGGCATTCCGCTCGAAGAGGCCAAACAGATTCCCAAGCTGGCGGCCGGGGAGCCCGCGAGCCTGCGGCTGGACGTAGACACCTCTCAGGTCGACGAGCCCGACGGACCGTACACCTACGACTTCGACCCCGCGGACCTGCTCGACGATCCACCCACGCTGGACGCACCCGCCTTCTTCCCCATCATCTCGTCGGACGCACTGGCCCGCATCATGGATGCCAAGCTGCCGGACGAGCACGTGGACGGCTGGGTGGTGGAGGGACCGGTAGCCGGCGGGCATAATGCTCCGCCCCGCAACAAGCAGTACGCCGAAGACGATACCCCCATCTACGACGAAAAGGACGTGGCGGACCTTGACCGCATCCACGGCCTTGGGAAGCCGTTTTACCTCGCCGGGGGCTACGGTTCGCCGGAAGGCTTGCAATTTGCAAACGATGTCGGGGCCACGGGCATCCAGGTCGGCTCCCTGTTCTCCCTCACCGACGAGTCGGGATACCCCGAGGACACGACGCGACGCCTCATTCGGGGGATTCACGCCGGAGAGGTCTCTGTGGATACCGACGGCCGAGTCTCACCTACGGGCTTTCCGTTCAAGGTGCTCACCCTCTCCGGCACCCTCGCCGACGACGAGAAATACCAGCGACGGGCCCGCATCTGCGACCTCGGCTACCTGCGCGAACCGTACGTCGACGAAAAAGGACGCCTTCTGGGCCGCTGCCCTTCCGAGCCGGTGGACGATTACGTCCGCAAGGGCGGCGACGCCGAAAAAACGGAGGACCGCGGATGCCTCTGCAATGCCTTAATGGCCAACATCGGCCTGCCGCAGTACCGGGACGGTGCCCCCGAGCTACCGCTCTTCACCGGTGGCGACGCTCTGATGAATCTTCCGCTCGGCTCCATCACAAAGCCGCACTACGACGCCGCCGACGTGCTCGATTATCTCTACGGAGACACCCCGGCGCTAGCAGGCTGTTGCGCATAGACTATCCTTCACACTTGCTTCTAAAACCACCAAATACATTCGCTATAATTTGGCAGGTGAGGAAAATTTTCTCTTTCAGGGTTTACGTAGCGCAAAAACTTCGCTCGAGCGAGCTTCCAAACCCCGATGCGCAACAGGTTGCTGGAGCACGCCATGCATGAGTCGCCCTCTTCCAGCCTCAATGGAGAGCAAGGAACCGACACCAATTGATGATATCAGCCCCCTGGGATGACAACAAACTTCAACGGGCGGACTTCGGAACGGAAACGTCAGACGCTGTAGGATTTCGACGTTATCCACCGCCGAGAGTCCCCTCGTAGCACCGTTGGCGTCCAGCAACGGTACGGACGGAATACAGAGTTGGAAGAGGGAAGAAATTGAAGGGTCGTGTGCCAACGCTTCCCTCTCCCCCGAAACCGTAAGGCGGCCCCCCCTCGATAGCTGGTCTGACTTTAGTAACTGTGAAGGAATGACAAATTCGGAGTGACAGTGATGTATTTCGTATAAGTTACTATTAATTACGAATAGAGCATCGTCGCTCACTTTCCTCTTCCAGTGAGATGCAACGACTCCTCCGGTCTATCGCCCCCCTACCGGCCCTTCGGTCCGTTGCCCGTCGGATCGGGCGCGGGCTTCGTTCCGTCCCGAAACGGACGTGGATCGGCCTTCTCATCACCCTGGGCCTGTGGTGGATTTTTATGTTCTACACCCGGTGGCCCGCCGTACAGGGCAAGTCGGAGATCCTGACGGTCCTCGCCTCCGGCGCCCCGAACACCTTCACGCAGATCATTCCCCGGGAGGGCTGGCCGTACTGGCTGTCGTGGATTCCGACCGGCATCAACATGAACGAGAACAACGCCATCGGCATGGCCTTCGCCTTCGTCATCGGCGGGGCCGTCTCCAGTCTCGTGCTGCCGCAGCGGCTCATCACCCGGATTCTGCATGCTCGTGGCACGAAGGGCTCGGCACTCGGGGGACTTCTCGGCGCTCCCCTCATGCTGTGCAGCGCCTGCTCGGTGCCGGTGGCCATTGGCTGGAAGGAGCGCGGGGCCAACACGGAAACCACACTCGGCGTGGTGATGGGATCGGCCCTGCTCAACATGATGGGCCTGCTCACCATCTTCGTGATGTTTCCGTCGGCCCTGTTTTGGGGACGACTCGCGGCCTCCCTCCTCCTCGTCGTGGCCGTCACGCCGTTCGCCGTCCGCCTCGCAAAGTGGTGGGCCGCCCGCTCCGGATCCCTGCCGACTGGTGTAAACTCTGCGGCTTCCGAGGCTGCCTCCTGCGACGTAGATCCCGGTTCTCAACGAAATGAGACCTGGGGCGAGGCCATCCGGGGCGCCTTCCGGGCGTGGTGGGACGCGAGCGTGGACATTGCCTACCGGCTCTTCATTCCCATGACGGCCGCGACCTTTCTCGCAGCCTTCCTCCGCCTCTTCGTCCCTCCTTCCGTCGTGGAAACGTACCTCGGGGGCGGCCTCCTGGCCATCACCCTGACGGCCCTCTTCGGCACGTTTATCGCCGTCCCCACCCTGTTCGAAATTCCGCTGACGATGGGCTTCCTCTTTCTCGGCATGGGCCCGGGCCCGGCCACCACCCTGATTGTGACCGCTCCATCGGTGAGCATCGTCTCGTACTTCATGCTTCGGAAGGACACGGGCCACCGGCCGCCGTTGCTTCTGATGGCCGCGACCTTCGTGGTCGGCATTTTCGTGGGCCTTGGCGTCGAAACCGCACTTGCGTACTATGGCTGACTCTCCCTCCCACTCGCGAACGCTCTCCCGACGCGCCCGAATCTGGGGCACCGTCTTCCTGGTCTTCCAGATTCTCTTTGCGCTCAACAGCTACGGGCCGCAGCGCATTCCGGGGCTCGATCTGCTCTTCGACGAGCCCTGGGTGGCCACGCACCACGCCCACTCCGAAACCGGCACGAGTCCAGCTCGCTTCGCCGTGACGGACTCCACCGGCTTGGCCTCCTTCCGGCGTGGCGCCTTCCACGACACCAATCCTCGCTATCTGGAGGTGATGGGCGGGGGCGTGGCAGTCGGTGACTACAATGGCGACGGGGCGGACGACGTGTTTCTCACCAGCCTCCCGACGTTTGCCGACAGCGGACGGGCCTCTCCGTCCAGTCTCTTCCGAAATCAGGGGGACGGCTCTTTCGAGTACGTAACGGCCCAGGCCGGACTCGACTCGATTGAGGGGTATCCACAGGGCGCACTCTTCTTCGACGTGGACAACGACGGCGATCAGGACCTCTACGTCGCCGCCTACGACGGCGGGCAGCTCTTCCGCAATGACGACGGACAATTCGTGGACATAACGGACAGCGCCGGGCTCGATCTCTCTGGAAAGTGCGATCCCCTCCCCTGTTTTTCCTCCTCGGCCACGGCGGCGGACTATAACCACGACGGTCACCTCGACCTCCTCATCGTCAACAACGTACAGTGGGACCTGGACGACCCGTCGCACCGCGGGCCGCAGCGTCTCTTCCCCGCCTTCTTCACACCCCAACCGGCGCTCCTCTTCCGAAACAACGGCGACGGCACGTTTACGGACGTGAGCGCGGAAAGCGGGCTCACGAATGAAGGCGGCAAGGGGCTCTCCGCCACGTGGCTGGACGCCGACAACGACGGCTGGTCCGACGTCTACATCGCGAACGACCTCACGCGCAACAAGCTGTACGTGAACCAGCAGGACGGCACCTTCCGCGAGATTGCGGTGGGGGCGGGAGTCGACGACATCAAGAGCAGCATGGGCGTGGCCGCCGGAGACGTGAACCACGACGGTCGGATGGAGCTGGCCACGACCAATTTGAAAGGTTCGAAGGTGTCGCTCTTCAAAAACCGGAGCATCGATCCCCCGCTCTACGAGTACGCCACCGACTCGGCGGGCCTCGGGGGCAGCCGGCGCGCCTCCGGCTGGGGTCTCCAATTTGTCGACTTCGATCTGGACGGCCACCAGGACCTCGTGACGAGCGGCGGCCCCATCTGGAAAGAGGAAGGCACCGACACGACGGAGACGCGCAACCTCTTCTACCGCAACACGGGCGACGGGCACTTCAAAGACGTAACGGCAACGGTGGGGGCGCCCCGGGCCGATCAGACGACGCGCGGCCTCGCGGTGCTGGACGTCGCACAAAACGGCCGTCCCGACCTCGTCTTCGCAAACGTGGACGGCGGATCGCCCCTTCTCCTTACCAACCAGACGGAGGCGGATCACAACTGGCTGAAGGTGTCCCTCCGCGGCCGCACCTCAAATCGGAATGGCGTCGGGGCCCGGATCGTGGTGCACCGCACGGACAGCCTGCGCCTGATGCGCGAGGTGCGGGCCGGTGAATCGTACCAGAGCACGAGCACGAAGGATCAATTTTTCGGTCTCGGTTCCGCGAAAGTCGCACGTATGATCGTGCGATGGCCCTCCGGCGTCGTCGATACTCTGCGCAGCGTCCCGTCCAATCAATCCATCATCGTGGAGGAGGGCATTGGGCTTCAGGACACCGTCTCTCGGAACCGTTCTGCACTCAGCACACCGTCGTCGCGCAGCCGTACAGGGGACACGGCTCGTGCTCCCACGACCGACCGATAACTTTGCCGGGTCCGTTACGCTTTTCCAGTTGCGACTCACGGGTCCGTTGCTCATGTTCGTGATCGTACCTTCGTGCTTTCTGCACTTAGCCGATCACGGTCATGGCTTCTACGATCGCATCCGTGTCCACTGATACGTTTCAGGAACGGGTTCAGGACCCGACGCACAACATCCTCGACGTCCGCCCGATGGCTGCCTACAATGGCTGGAAGCTCAACGGAGAGCCGCGCGGCGGCCACGTGCCCGGAGCCAAAAGTATCCCGCTGCAGTGGACTCAGTACATGGACTGGGTGGAAGTGCCGGAGGAGAAGGCGCTGCAACCGGACGCGCCCATTACCGTCTACGCCCACGCGCCGGAGGCCGCCGAGGAGATGGCCGACTACCTGCGCCGCCTAGACTTCCAAGACGTGAGCGTCTACGATCGGTTCATCGAGAACTGGGCGGGGGACCCGGAATGCCCCCTCCACCATCTCGATCGGTACCGTCAACTCGTCCCGCCCGAATGGGTCGATGCCTTCATCAACGGGGAATCGCCGCCCGACCTTGACGGCGACGACGTCGTTCTGTGCCACGCCCACTTCGACCACCGAGCGGACTACGAGAACGGCCACATTCCCGGAGCAGTACCGCTCAACACGAACTGGCTCGAATCACCGGACACCTGGAACCGGCGATCCCCCAGCGAACTGAAGTCAACCCTCGAGGATCTGGGCATCCGCCACGACACCACCGTGGTCCTTTACGGGCGCTTCTCCCATCCCAGCTACGATCAGAAGCACCCGGCAGAAAGTGCGGGTCACCTCGGCGCCATGCGCTGCGCCGCGATCATGCTCTACGCGGGCGTCGAGGACGTAAAGATCCTCAACGGCGGCATGAACGTCTGGGAGTCGCTGGACCACGAGGTATCGACCGAAGATGTCTCCCCGGAGTCGGTCGACGACTTCGGCGTCGAGATTCCCGGCCATCCGGAATACATGATCGACCGTCCGGAGGCCGAGGCGCTGCTGGAGCGCGAGGACGGGGATTTGGTGAGTGTCCGGAGCTGGAAGGAGTTCATTGGGGAGTGGAGCGGATACCACTACATCGACAAGACCGGTCGCATTCCCGGAGCGGTCTTTGGCAATTGCGGGAGCGACGCCTACCACATGGAGAACTACCGCAACTTCGACTACACGACGCGGGAATTTCCGGAGATCGCCGAGAAGTGGGCGGAGATGGGCATTACGCCCGACAAGCACATTGCCTTCTACTGCGGGACGGGCTGGCGGGGCAGCGAGGCCTTCATGAACGCGTACCTCATGGGGTGGCCGCGGGTCTCGGTGTACGACGGCGGGTGGTACGAGTGGAGCAACCACCCCGACACGCCAATCGCGACGGGCACACCGGACGACCAATCCTCAGTCCCTGCGTGAACACACTCTACGAAGGACTCACTCTCCTCCTGTACTCGGGAAGACATCAGTCGCTCGTCGATTGCCCGTCGTAGTGGGCTTGCACAACTGAAGCGCGAGAAATCGAAGATCTCGTGACGCTGTCCCCGTCTGTATCTCCTGCGCGGAATATGCTCGGGGTCGACCGCTGCCAGCAACCGCTGACGATTGCGGCCTCAGGGGACCGACGCTCAAAACCGCCAGAGTCGTTGTGCAAGGTCAGTAGTCGTACAGATCGCCAGGTTCGGCGGAGACTGCTCGCGTTTCCTCGAACGTACTGAGCACAATGCTCGTCATGGTTTGGGTCACCCCGGGGATGGCTTGAATCTCCGACAACAGCGACTCAAGCGTCGTCGTGTTATTGGTGCGCACCTTCAGGAGATGAGATCCTTGTCCCGTGATGGAGTGCACCTCCAATACTTCGTCCATGCTCGTCACGCGCTCGACAAAGTCGGGGTATTGGTCCGATCCCTCTACGGAGACGCGGAGAAAGGCGGTAATGTCGAGTCGCAACCGCTTTGGATCGACGACCGCCCGGTAGCCCTTGATTACGCCGCGCTCCTCCAGCTTGCGCATGCGCTCGCTCGCCGCGGAGATCGAAAGCCCGATCTTTTCAGCGAGCTCATTTCGTTGCATACGCCCCTCCTGCTGCAGAAGCTCTAGGATTTTGACGTCGGTGGCGTCAATGGACTCACTCACAACCTACACGGCTATTGTTATAAAACTGTACGCGCATCCCTTCTTCGTTCGCTCTCGTGTAGTGCTGAATTCCCTGCGATTCGCCACGGAGATGAGGAAATTCCCCTCGCGTCCCGCGACACAGAATCGTGATTGAGGATCCGTAGCGGCCAGTCGCGACGTGTCGATACGGAGACGATTATTTCAGGGCTCAGATACGGTTCTGTATGACGCTACAGAAGAGCGAAATTTCTTCTTCTTTCGGTATTTCTATATAAATATTTTTCGCCTTGAATGAAAGCGACTCGCACGAGTCGGCCTATGACGATTAACTCGTTCTCATATCCCCCAACACGCCAAAAATTATCGGATACCTCCCCCTCACTCTGTCCTTGAACAAAAAGACATCTCAAAGATCAATAAACCGGACCTTAGGCATGCCTTCAAAGACGAGAGATTAGACGTGAAGCACAAAATTCTGGACGGCAAAGAGCACCGCGAACGCGAGCGTCACGGCAACCCCCACGGTGGATCCGGACGCATTTTCGAGAGCGTCTGGAACCAACTCGGCGAACACCATCCAGATCATGGCCCCGGCCGCAAGCCCCAACCCGATGGGCAAAAACGGTTCAAAGATCAGCACGAACACGAATGCCGGTAGGGCCATGAGGGGCTGCGGGAGGCTGGTGAAGATGCTCCAGCCTGAAGCTTTCCACACGGAGGTGCCTCGGGGGATGAGCACCAGACTGATCGCAAGTCCTTCAGGGATGTTATGGACGGCAATTGCTGCGGTGATGAACACCCCCAACTGGTCTCCTCCCCCAAAGGACACCCCCACTCCCACCCCTTCCGCAAACGAGTGGGCCGTCATCACCCCCAGAATGAGCAAGGCCTTCCGGGCGTCGGCCCCCACCAGATCGGCAACGTCGTGTTCGCCCCGCGACTCAATAAAGGTGTTGGCCGCAACGATGAGAGCGAGCCCAACGAGGATGCCGACGAGGGTCCGTGCCTCACTCACCGTGGAGCCTTCAACGACCAGACTGTGACTGGCCGCGAGCATCAGCCCTCCAGCAGCAGCATTGAAGACCCCGAGCCACCAGTCGCTAAATTTCCGAACAAAGAGAAATGGGAGCGCGCCGAGCCCAGTCGCGATAGCCGTCCCCCCGGCGGCCAGAACCACCGTTAACACATTGGTTTCGATCATTTGACCCTAGAGGTGCTGTCCACGTGCAATGAAACCCGGAGAGGGCAGTGTCTCCGCGTCGCGTCCCCCCTCACGTCTGACCGCCTCGTCATTTTCCCAGAACGTGCTGAAGTTGATCCCGATACGCGGTATGACACCCTACGCATCCGTCACGAATCTGCGTGTATTTTTCCAACACTCCCGACCAGTTTCGGGCCTCGGCTGCGGTGACCAGTTCCGATGCCGTTCCGTGAACCACTTTATCAAAACGAACGAAGTTCTGAAATTCCTGCCCGAGGGTCTTCTTGATTTTCGCAATCTGATTGGGCGGGATTTTGGGGTGGTTGGCAATGGACCTAGCCCCCTGACGAATCAAATCATAGTCCTCGTGCCAGAGTCCGGTATTGATGCGGGACATGTCCTGCGCAAGTCCCACCATCAGGAGCCGCAACGGCTTCGTGTCGACGGTATCGGAGACAGCGGGCGATGCGTCCGTCGGAGGAGACACCGAAAGAAGCGTCCCCCCAAGCAGAAGAGTCGCAATGGGAAGAAAAAGAAGACCTGAAAAGCGGAATTTCATGGCAGTTATCGTAAAGGATTGATTCGGTGAGCTATACTCGATCCAATCGACGCCTCAGGAGCAAATATCGAAAGTGGAGACTTCGTGTCAGCTCGGCCCTTCAAGTGCGCCCAACACTACACAGTCGGCCCCCTCTCCTCTGTTTTCACACGCCTCAGCAAGCTCCTCGAGCGTGTCACGAATGCGACGGAGATCCTGAATCTTGGACTCCACTTCTTCAATCTTCTTCTGCGTTTTCTCGCGAATGTCTGTCCCCGCCTCAGCCGTCGCTTGGAGAGATAGCAGTTCCCGAATTTCGCTGAGCGTAAAGCCGAGGTGTTTCGCCCGCTTGATGAACCTGATGTGGGACACGTGCTCCTCTTCAAACTGCCGGTGCCCGGCTGCGCTTCGGGAAACCGGCGGCAGGAGCTCCTTCTCCTCGTAATAGCGAACAGTGTGGATATTCACGTCCGTTCGCTCGGCAATTTCCCCCGTCGTAAGTGTAGACATGCGATCGATCTCGTCTCTTGTTTGTCGTTGTCGTACGCTCTCTACGCCCTAGAGTATGGTCTAGGGTTTCGAGATATCCTCGGTACACACCCAACCTTCACAATCTTTGGAATCCGCAGGACTCCACATCGTGCACGTGCCGGTGTGGAGACGGACTACTCCGGCGCATCTTCGTTTGTTAGGGTCGTAAGCCGGTAGTTCTGCTCCCTGGTCTCGCGTGCCGTCTCGGCCAGCGTGGCTCGACGAAAGAGGAGCTCGAGCTGATCTCGTTGCTGGGCCCATTCTCGATGCATCGGACACGGCTGCCGCTCGCCACACCCCGGCAGCCCCAGTACACACTCCCTAAACAGATCCTCCCCGTCGAGCGCGACCACGACCTCGTAGAGCGTTATGGTCGCCGGATCGCGCGCCAGGGCGACGCCCCCGCTCGGCCCCCGTTGGGAGGTCGAGAGCCCGACCGCGTTCAGGATTTGAAAGATCTTGCCGAGGAATGCGAAGGAGATGTCGAGCCGTTTACTGATCGTCCGGAGCGACACGTACCCCTCCTGTTCTTCGGCAGAAAGATACATCAACGCACGGAGTCCGTATTCGCAACTATTCGATAGAAGCATCGGATTGAGAAGATGAAACGGAGAAACGGCGGATACGAAAGGATCCCCACCGTGAGCGCACTCTCGGACCGTCCGACCGGGTGTCCTCCCTCGACAAGACGACACCCGCTTCAAGACGCTCGCCCAAAGAGTACGAAACGAATATACGAACGGTGCAGAACGCATTTCGGATAATGAGGTCTTATTTTCAAAATATGCATGTTTCCTCTACTTCTGCCTGTGGTTCTTCTTTTCGGACAAATTCCCTCGGTTGTCCCCTCAAAAATGATAGATTCGCACATCCTCCCCCATTTCTTCCCGGGTTCTCCCCGGTTGTCTCTTGCTATTCGGACAAAAAGGTCCGAAATAGATACCAGCGGTCGACGAAGCCTTGTTCTTCTCCTCGATTGCTCCCATGCCCTCCTCCCACCCAATCACCTCTCCTGCTATGACCCGCTCTCTATTTTCTTCCCTCCTGATTGCCCTTTCCCTCCTCCTCGCCACACTGACGTGGAGTGCCTGCACACAAGGCACCGCCGAGCCGTTGCCTGCCGACCCGGCTGTCGCTGTCGATGACTCCGCAGAGCCGATTGAGCCCCGCATCCGCGGGACCATCCGCCCCGCCTCTGCCGACGACGCGACCCTTTCGTCAGTGGACCTTCCTCCGCTGACCGGCACGGAGACCGCGACACTCACGTTTGCTCCGGAAGTGCCGGCCCCAATCACCCGCTCCCACGCCTCTCGTGTCGTCGTGGACATGGAGGTGACGGAAGCGGTGAAAGAACTGGCCGATGGTGTACAGTACACCTTCTGGACGTTCGGCGGCGAGGCCCCCGGTCCCATGATCCGCGTCCGTGAGGGCGACCTCGTGGAGTTTAACCTCCACAACCAGCACGGCAACGACGTGCCCCACAACATTGACCTGCACGCCGTAACGGGCACGGGCGGCGGAGCCGAGGCCTCGCTGGTCTCGCCCGGGAAATCGGCGAGTTTTGAGTTCCGCGCCATCAAGCCCGGTCTCTACGTCTACCACTGCGCCACCGCCCCCGTGGGCCTGCATATCGCAAACGGCATGTACGGCCTGATCCTGGTGCAGCCCAAGGACGGCCTGCCGACCGTGGACCGCGAGTACTACGTAATGCAGAGCGAATTCTACACGATCGGCAAACACATGGAGAGCGGCCTCCAGCCTTTCAGCATGGACAAGGCCCTCGCAGAAACGCCCGACTACGTGGTCTTCAACGGCGGGGTTGGCGCCCTGATGGATGATGGAGCCCTCCAGGGCGCGGTCGGCGAAACGGTTCGCCTCTACGTGGGCAACGCCGGCCCCAACCTCACGTCCAGCTTTCACGTGATCGGTGAGATGTTCGACAAGGTGTACGCCGAAGGCGGCACGGCCCTCGCTCAGGAGAATGTGCAGACGACCCTCATCCCGGCGGGCGGCTCTACAATCGTCGACTTTGAGCTCGATGTGCCCGGCACCTACAAGCTGGTCGACCACGCCATCTTCCGGGCCGTCAACAAGGGCGCGATTGGCCTCCTGGAGGCCGTTGGTCCGGCGAACGAGGCCATCTACACCGAGCAGAAGAGCCTCACCGACTACCGCGGCACCGAATCCACGGCCACACCCGCTGCGTCCGGAGAGTAACCGAAGACGCTCGAACGGAATCGCTCGAATCCGGAGCGATTCCCCGAGCCAATCACTTTCGATTCTTATACACCCTCCTCCCGTTTTCTACTATGTTTTCCCGACTCCTTCCCCTCCTTTTCTCTCTTCCGCTTCTCACCCTCGGTCTCACCGGTTGCGGCGGGGCGGAAGCAGACCCCAATCCCGGAGCCGTGTTTGCCGTCACCATCACACCTGCCGGCAATCAAATGAAGTTTGAGCAGACCGAGTTTACGGTGAACGCCGGTACTGAAATCACACTCACGTTCAATAATACCGCCACGAGCGCCGCGATGGAGCACAATGTCGTCCTGCTTACCGACAATTCGAGCGACACGATTGATCGGGTCGGTCAGGCCGCAATGAGTGCCTCCGCCAACGCGTACGTTCCCGACGATGACGCCGTACTCGCGGCGACGGACCTCGCGAAGCCGGGCGAGACCGTGACGATGACCTTCACGGCGCCCAGCGCACCCGGCGAGTACGCCTACGTCTGCACCTTCCCCGGCCACTACGCCATGATGCAGGGCACGATGCACGTCACCAAGTAGTGCCTGCCACATTCTGGAAT
>JAHENZ010000304.1 GCA_018609755.1 Salinivenus sp.
AGCCGTCGAACGTCACTCTGTCGTCGTACGTCGCATCCTCGTCGGAGCGGAGGGACTGCCAGCAGTCGATGGCCCGTTCCCATTCGTGGCCGGTGGGCGCGTGCGGACGCCCTTTCAGGTACTCAAACGTCGGAATGTCGGGGTTCACGTAGCCAGCGCGGGCCCCTCCCTCGATGCTCATGTTGCAGATCGACATGCGCCCCTCCATCCCGAGATCCTCAATGGCGGGACCGCCGTACTCGTACACGTAGCCGATGCCCCCCTCAACGCCCAGTTCGCCGATAATCTTGAGGATGATGTCCTTGGCGTACACCCCCGTTCCGAGTTCGCCGTTCACCTGAATGCGACGCACCTTTTGCTTTTCCATCGCCACACACTGCGTAGCCAGCACGTCGCGAATCTGGCTGGTCCCAATCCCAAAGCCGAGCGAGCCGAAGGCCCCGTGCGTACTGGTGTGTGAGTCGCCGCAGACGATGGTCATGCCGGGCTGGGTGAGTCCCTGCTCCGGTCCCACGACGTGCACGATGCCCTGCGCGCCGGAGTCCGGATCGAAGAACGTAATGTCGTATTCGTCGGTGTTCTTCTCCAGCTCCTGGAGCATCGTCTCGGCCTGCCCATCCCCGAAGGGACGCGTGAGGTCAGACGTCGGGATAATGTGGTCGGTCGTGGCGTACGTTCGGTCCGGGAACGCCACCGACAGGTCGCGCTCTTCGAGCATTCCGAACGCCTGCGGACTCGTGACCTCGTGGATCAAGTGCAGGCCCACGAACAACTGCGTTTCGCCGGTGGGCAGCTCGCGCACGGTGTGCTGATCCCAGACGTTGTCGTAAAGGGTACCGGTGGACATGAAGGGTATCGACGTTATTTGTCGGTAGGGAAAACCAAAAAGCAGTATGCCAAAGCATCACTTGTGGATATTTCGCATTGCGTATTTCGTGGACTCCGACGCCCCCCTACGCAATACGAGATACGCGCCCCGAACGCAGTGAGGAAGTACTCTCGGGGTGCAATACGCACTACTCTCCATTGTACGCGTTCATGATGCTGTCCCGCACGAATTCGACGGATTCCTCATCGGACTGCGCCGCGGCGAGCCGGTTCAGCGCATCGACGTAGGCCTCGGCGGAGGCACGAATCACGTCGGTGTTGCGGGCCCGTCCGCCAAAGTGGTTCTCACCGTAGCGGATGCGAACTTCCACCTCACCCTGCGCGTCGGCCCCCTCCGACATAGAACGGATCGAGTAGTCGACCAATGTGTGCGGCTGATCCACCGCGTGGTCGAGCGCTCGGTAGAGGGCCTCTACGGGTCCGTCTCCCGTCGCTTCCTCCTCACGCACTGCTCCGTCGTGTCGCTGGAGCCGGATCCGCACCTTCGGCTCGGCGTCCGTCTCAATGTGAACGGATAAGTGATCGAGATGATAGGCGGGTCGCTCCACATCGGCTGTTGCCCCATTCATGAGCGTACCGTCCGCGAGGGGCGAGTCGCCACCATAACCAAACTCCTCCATCATGCGCTCCAGATCCTCGTCGACGATCTCTTTCTTCCGATCTGCGAGATCCAGAAAGCGCTGATAGATCTCAGAGCGGTGCTCGTCGGGCACCTCGTAGCCCAGCGTTTCGAGCCGGTTGAAGAGGCCGTGCCGACCGGAGTGGCGTCCGAGACGAATCTGCTCGGTGTCCTGCCCCACGTCTTCGGCCGACATGATCTCGTAAGTCGACCGCTCCTTGAGCACGCCGTGCTGGTGAATGCCGGCCTCGTGGCTGAAGGCGTTGGTCCCAACGATGGCCTTGTTCGGCTGCACCGGAAAGCCGGACGCCGCCGATACCATCTGGCTCGTCCGCATCAGATGCTTGGGATTAATGTTGGTGTGCACGTTGAACTCGTCGCTCCGAACGGACAGGGCCATCACAATTTCTTCCAGTGCCGCGTTTCCAGCCCGCTCGCCGATGCCGTTGATGGTACACTCGACCTGCCGAGCGCCCGCCGTCACTCCGGCCAGCGTGTTGGCGGTGGCCAGGCCCAGGTCGTCGTGGCAGTGCGTAGAAAGTATGACCGCCTCCGGATCGGGCAGACATTCGCGGACGTCCGACAGAAGGTCTGCGTACTCACTCGGGGCACAGTAGCCGGTGGTGTCCGGAATGTTTATGGTTGTCGCTCCAGCGTTGGCAGCCACCTGCACCACTTCGCGCAGGAATCCCGGATCGGTGCGGCCCGCATCCTCGGCGCTAAATTCGACGTTGTCGGTGTAGGTGAGGGCGTGCTCGATGGCCTCCTCCGCCCGCTCGATGATGGCCCGCCGCTTCTCAGCCATCGTGTCGCCGAGCTTGTCGAACTTGGCTTCAATGTGCACGTCGCTGGTGGCAATGAACGTGTGGACCCGCGTGTCCGTCCCGCCTTCCAGCGCCTCCCCTGCGGCAATGAGGTCGTCCTCGATCGTGCGGGCCAGCGCACAGGTCACGGGGCCGTCTACCTCAGCAACGATGCGCTGAACGGCTTCGGTCTGAGCGGGCGACGACACCGGAAACCCGGCCTCAATCACGTCCACCCCGAGAATAGCGAGCTGCTGGGCGATGCGCACTTTCTCATCAACGGTCATAGAGGCCCCTGGCGCTTGCTCCCCGTCGCGCAGGGTGGTGTCAAAGATGGTGACGTGGTCAGTCATAATGGGATGCTCGAATCAGATCGGTCGGAACGCAAAGTGCAGTGGAGAAAGCGGAGGCGCGTCCGGGTGCGCTATCGCCTACGAGAGCACGCCCGGACGCCCAATAAGTTGCAGACGCCCCCGTCCCGGCAAGCGCCGTTCCACGATAGGAACGTCAGGTGGCAAAGCAAACGTCATGACGCAGTGGCGTTTTCAGGAAGGACGTCAGCAGCACGCTCGGCCACTTCTCGACCAAACGTTGAGGTCGACACGGCCTCATCCGGCGACGCGGCCAGATCTCCAGTACGGAGCCCGGCGTCCAACGTCGCGTCCACGGCCTGTCGCACCGCTCGGGCGGCGTTGGTTTCTCCAAGCTCATCCAGTAACAGTGCACCGCTGAGAATGGCGGCGATGGGATTCGCCTGATCCGTTCCGGCAATGTCTGGGGCGCTTCCGTGCACGGGCTCGAAGAGGCCGACTTTTCCTCCGACGCTGGCAGAGGGCAGCAGGCCGAGCGACCCGGGGAGTGCCGCCGCAAGGTCCGAGAGAATGTCGCCAAAGAGATTGCCGGTAAGAACCACGTCGAACTGCCGTGGGTCTTTCACCACCTGCATCGCGGCGTTGTCGACGTAGAGGTGCCGCAGTTCCACGTCCGGATAGTGCTCTTCCTTCACGTCGGTCACGACGGATCGCCACAGCTCCGAAACCTCTAGCACGTTGGCCTTGTCGACGGAGGTGACGTGGCCGTCGCGCC
>JAHENZ010000305.1 GCA_018609755.1 Salinivenus sp.
CATGCGGCCCGAAAACGAGCACGTGTCGGCCTTTCTGCGCGACCACGGGCCGTTTTCGATGCACATGAGTCTGCACGGAATGTCGGCGAGTGAGGGGGCGATGCTGCTCATCAACCGTCCGTGGACCTTTCGCACGCAAGAGTTGCGCGATGCATTTCGGGAGGCGGCCGCAGCGGAAGGGCTCCGCATGCACGACCACAACCGGAAGGGGGAAAAAGGATTCTTCTGGATTGAACCGGGCTTCCAGACGACCCCGCGGGGCGACGCCATGCGCACCTACTTCCAGGCCCAGGACGACCCGGCCACCGCCCGGCAGTTTCACGACAGCTCGATGGAATTCGTGATGTCGCTGGGCGGCGACCCGCTGGCGATGGTCACGGAGCTTCCGCTCTTTCTGGTGAAGAACGAGAATCCGACACCCGGCCGTCCCGACAAGTATTTGGCCCTCCGCGAGCGGCTGCCGGAGGTCAAGGCCCGGCTGGAGCGAGGGGAGGAGGTGGACGACCTGCTCGCCCCGTTCGACCTGCAGCCGGTGCCGCTGGACGTGGCGATGCGGTTGCAATTGCAGGCCCTCGAGCTCGGGCTGGAGGCGGTGGCGCCGCTCGAATAGCTGTAGAGGTGACAATTAGAAATGGATCCGTAGGTACGCTGCGCCCTCTGTGTTGATGAGTGAACCCGAGGACTCTGAGGAACCACTGGGAGGAAGCGAAATCACCGTGGGAGGGGAGAGGTCGTTCTGCTCTTGGGTCGTGTACAGCATCCGTGCCTCCACACCGATGGAAAGATGGTCGCTGACGTAGTATTCGCCGCCGAGAGCCGGTCCGAGGGTGTAGTTAAGCGTCGTTGTGTTTATGTCAGAGGGAAGGGACGAAGCGTCTGGGGAGTTCTCCCACTCAGCCGGTACGGCTTCCGTCTCATAATCCATTGCGGTGCGTCGCAGTCCGAAGCGGGCACCGATCTGAAACTGGACGTCCTCCATTTGAGACAGGTAAAAGGCCCCGGCTCCCACGAGCAGGGACGACTGGGTCGCATCCGTCAGGTCCGAGGATTGGCTGGAGCGTACATATCCGATTTCAGGCTCGATCCGGAAGGAGGAGAATGTCACGGGCACCGAGATGCTGAGGGGAGAACCACTGATAGAGTTCGTCCCCGAGTTTGCGAAGCCCTGCGTCAACGAGAGGCCGAGTCCAACGGTCGTGCCGTGCTGCGATTGGTTCTGCTGAGACTGGGCCTGTGCGGGCAGTGCCATCAGGCCGAAGGCGAGAAGGACGGCGATGGGGAGACGAAAGAGGCGCATAGGAACCAAGTGCTTGACGAGGAGAATGTGGCTCGTAATTCCAATTATTTTTTTTCTGGGTTCTGAGTGAAATAGTTTCGAGTGTAGTGTTTGCAAAGGGCAGAGGTTGATAAAATTGAGGCAGGATGCCGTGCATGGCCGGTTGAATGCAGAGCGGTTTCTGAGTACACTGATGATATATGCTCGATGCTCGCTGCTGGTCAATTCCTTTGATATGGCCTCTTTCGAAGAACAGATTCTCGACCGCTTGGGCCTCAGTGCCCTCGACCGTCGCATCGCGGGGTGGATGCAGCGGAACGGGCACTTTGTGCTCCGGATGGGGCTGGCGGTCGTATTTATCTGGTTCGGCCTGTTGAAACCGCTAGGCATGAGTCCCGCGGAAGATCTGGTGCGTCGGACGGTGTATTTTCTGCCACCCGACGTTTTTCTTCCCCTCCTGGGCTGGTGGGAGGTACTGATTGGCATCGGCCTGCTCTACCGCCCGCTCAACCGCATGGCGATTCTGCTGCTCTTCCTGCAAATGCCGGGCACGCTCCTGCCCCTCGTTTTGCTGCCGGAGGTGTGCTTCACGCAGATCCCCTGGGGACTCACGCTGGAAGGGCAGTACATCATCAAAAATGCCGTTTTAATTGGCGCGGCGCTCGTGGTGGGCGGCACGGTGCGCACCCGCAGCTCGCCGGACGAGCGGCTTTAGCTTTAGTTTTTGCATGCTGTCCGATGTGCTCATGCCCCACGTTGATCAGTTCCTCGATTCGTTGGAACGACTGGAAGTCGGCTGGACGCGAACCCCCGCAAAAGAATTATCGTCTGCGCTCGACGACGTACTCCTGTCCCCGAGCATCGGCGCCCCACTGCCGTTCGACGGCCTGTCGCTTGAGGGGGCGAACGTGAACCAGCAACCGTCCCCCGCTGATTTAGAATCGGGCTCGACGGGCGTTACCGCTGCTCGCATGGCCATCGCCAGCTACGGGAGCATTCTCATTCAAAGCGATACAGACGCGACGGAGGCGGCCAGTCTCTTCCCCGACCGGCACGTGGCCGTGCTTCGCGCGTCCGACATTGTCCCCGACATGCCGGCGGCGTTCGAGCGTCTCGGCCCCGCCTTGCGGAACGATGCTGTGACTACTATTCTTGCCACCGGTCCCAGCGCCACGGCGGACATGGGCGCGCTCGTAAAGGGCGCCCACGGTCCAATGGAGGTGCACGTCATTCTCGTCGAAGATCGTTGACACAGCCGATCCAGTTGCTCTATCCCTTTTCGAACCGCTTTTATTCACATTGGTCCAGTATTTTCGTATGCCTGACGTTTCGCGACGTACGAAGGCGACGAAGATTCGCCGTCTCATGGAGGCAGAGGGCGCTTCCGTGGCGGAAAACACCCAGGGATTCAATGCCGGGCGCTACGCTTCTGTCAAGGGTCTGGACGACTACGAAGGGCTCAAGCAGCGGGCGCGCGCGATCAAAGAGGACGCGATCGAGCGGCTGCCGGAACTCATCGACCAGCTGCGGACGCAGGTGGAGGGACGGGGGGGATCGGTCTATTGGGCCGACGACGCCGCAGACGCCAATCGGTACATCGCCGAGGTGGCGGGGGACGCCGACCGGTTTGTGAAGAGCAAGTCGATGACCAGCGAGGAGATTGAGGTCAACGAGCATCTGAAGGCGCAGGGTGTGGAGGTCATCGAGACGGACCTGGGCGAGTGGGTGCTGCAGGTGGCGGAGGAGGCGCCGTCCCACATCGTGGCGCCCGCCATCCACAAGTCGCGCGAGTCCATTGCGGCTCTCTTCAACGAGCGCTTTGACCCGGAGCCGCCGCTGGAGACCGCCGAGGAGTTGACCCGCTTCGCCCGCGAGCAACTGGGCCGCCTCATCCAGGGGGCGGACGTGGGCATGACCGGGGCGAACTTCATCACGGCGGATAGCGGGACGCTGGCTCTCGTCACCAGCGAGGGCAATGCCCGCAAGACGGCGCTCGTGCCGCCCACCCACATCGCGGTGGCAGGGATCGAAAAGATCATCCCGACGGTGGAGGACTTGCAGCCCTTCGTGGAGCTGATTGGGCGGTCGGGGACCGGGCAGGACCTCACGTCCTACCTCTCGCTTCTGACGCCGCCCGTCCCGTCGCCGGTGCCGGACTTTGACCGACCGGACGAGCCGATGGAAGGGAGCGAGCGCGACTTTCACCTCGTCCTCCTCGACAACGGGCGGACGGCGATGCGCGACGACCCCCAGCTCCGCGAGACGCTCTACTGCATTCGCTGCGGGGCGTGTGCGAACTCCTGCGCCAATTTCCAGCAGGTGGGCGGCCACGCCTTCGGGGGCGAGACCTACTCCGGCGGCATCGCGACGGGCTGGGAGGCGGGGGTGCACGGGCTGGAGTCCGCCGCGTCGTTCAACGACCTCTGCACCGGCTGCACGCGCTGCGTGAACGCCTGTCCGGTGAACATCGACATTCCGTGGATCAACGTCGTGGTACGGGATCGCATCAATCGGGAGGAGGCCCCGAGCGCCGTCAATGGTCTCGTGGACGGGCTGTTGCCGAACGACGAGCCGAGCGGGGTGCCGCTCGCCCGTAAGGCCATTGCGAATTTCGACACGCTGGCCCGTTGGGGCTCACGGGTGGCGCCGCTCGCGAACTGGCTCGCCCGGCAGTCGCCGGTTCGTTGGCTCATGGATCGCCTTGCCGGCATTGACCCGCGGCGTGAGCTGCCGACACTTCGCTCCACGACGCTCCGATCGTGGTTTGCCGACCGCGACACTGTGGTGTCCGATCCGGACGTGATTCTCGTGCCGGACACGTACACGAACTACGTGTGGACGCAGCGGGGGACGGCCGCAGTGCGGGCGCTGGAGGCGGTGGGGCTGTCCGTAGATCTCGCGGATGTGGGAGACGTAGGCCGCCCGGCGTTGTCGCAGGGCATGATCTCAACCGCAACGGCGCGAGCGGAAACGGTTTCGGAGGTTCTAGCGCCGCATGTGGAGGCGAATCGCACCATTATTTTCGTTGAGCCCACCGATCTGGCGATGCTCAAGCGGGAGTACGCCAAACTGCTTCCTGCTGCGGAAGCCGAACGGCTGGCCGACGCGTCGCAGGACGTAATGTCCGTGCTTCGGGAGCAGTTGGAGACGAGCGGTTCTTCACGGCTGTCGGAGGGGAAGGGGCAGCGGCTCGTGTATCACAGCCACTGCCAGCAGCGAACGCTCGACCTCGAATCGCCGACGGTCGACGTGCTGGAGCGGCTCGGGTTCGACGTGACGACGACCTCTGCCGAGTGCTGTGGCATGGCCGGCTCGTTCGGCTACAAGTCGGAGTACTACGAGCTGAGTATGCGGGTGGGCGAAGCGCTTCGGGACGAGGTGCAAGAGCTCGAGGGGACGGAGGCGACAGTCGTGGCGAGCGGAGTGTCGTGCCGGGAGCAGTTGGAGGCGGTGCTTGATCGGGACGTTGTGCATCCGGTACAGCTTCTCGTTTAGGCCATGTGCAGCAAATATAATCTTCTGCTACTGTTCAATAAGGCGAGCCACAATTGGATGTCTGAAGGACAGCGGACTGCGGACGGCGGACCACCGATTTCGACGTTCTCCTTTGCTCTGGTTCGATGGGCCGTCGTCGGCGGTCAAATAGGAAGTAGCACATCCGTTTTATCGTCGAGCTCATTGCCGTAAACACGCTGATCCACGATGAGCGATTCTGTTTCCGAAACGGAGCAGTCCACAGAGGCGGCGGTGGTGCCGCGTCACCTGCTGTGGCCGTTCATTTTGCTGACCAGCTGCTTTGCGCTTTGGGGGCTGGCCAACAACATGACGGACACGCTTTTGGCCGCCTTCAAGCGGATCCTGAGCATGACGGACTTCCGCACGTCGTGGGTGCAGGTGGCATTTTATGGGGCCTACGGCTGTTTGGCGCTCCCCGCGGCGATCTTCATTCGGAAGTACACCTATAAGGCTGGGGTACTGCTGGGCCTGGGCCTCTTCAGCCTCGGGGCGTTGCTGTTCTACCCCGCCAGCCTCACGATGAACTACTTCCACTTCCTGGCCGCACTCTACGTGCTGGCGAGCGGACTGTCGATCCTGGAGACGAGCGCCAACCCCTTCATCGTGTCCCTGGGGCCGGAAGAAACGGGAACGCAGCGGCTCAACCTCGCCCAGTCGTTCAATCCGCTCGGGTCGATCGCTGGGGTATTTCTGAGTCGCGAGTTTATATTGTCCCACCTGAATCGGGCGGGGGCTGATGAACGAGCGCAGATGAGTGCGGAGCAGCTGCGCCAGGTGCAGTCCGAAGAGTTGACCGCGGTGATGGGGCCGTATGTGGGTGTGGCGGTCGTTTTGTTAGTGATCTGGGGGGCAATTGCCTTCACCGACATGCCGGACGACTCCGACCCGGACCGCGAGTTCAGCTTGCTCGCGACGCTTGGACGCCTGTTTCAAAAGCCGCACTACCTCAGCGGCGTCGTGGCGCAGTTCTTTTACGTCGGCGCGCAGATCGGCGTGTGGTCCTTCACCATTCGCTACGTGATGGACGAGCTCGGCAACACGGAAGCGGAGGCCTCAACCTACTACATCGGTGCGCTGGTCCTCTTTACGGTCTGTCGGTTTCTCTCGACCTGGCTGATGAGCTACGTCAAATCGAGTACCCTGCTCCTGTGGCTGTCGGGGATTGCCGTGGGGCTCACGGTGGTCGTGATCGGGGGCGGTGGATACATCGGCGTCTTCGCGCTCGTCGGCATCTCCGGCTGCATGTCGCTCATGTTTCCCACCATCTTCGGGTTGGCGGTGCGCGGCCTCGGGACCGACGCCAAGATCGGCGGCTCGGGGCTCATCATGGCCATAGCGGGCGGAGCGGCGTTTCCGGCCGTGCAGGGCCTGATCTCCGACGCCACCGGCAGCATTCACCTTGCATTTTTCGTTCCGCTGCTCTGCTTCGTCGTGACGGCGCTCTACGGACTGGCGTTCTGGGGCAACTGGTTTGCGCCGACGAAGACGGCCGGGGCAGGGGCATAGGGAGCGGACGGCCGCGTAGGACGACTCCGTCGGAGCCCCCGACGGTGGACCGCGGTCGGCCGATTGGATTTACCTTCTCGATTGCTGCACATCCATACTACGCGGGGCATCCATGTCACTCACGATCACCGATTCTGAGGTCCACGACCTTCGGTTTCCCACGTCGCAAGAGCTCGAAGGATCGGACGCCATGCACCCCGATCCCGACTACTCGGCGGCGTACGTCGTTCTCCACACCGACGACGGGCCGGAGGGGCACGGGCTGACGTTCACCATTGGACGGGGGAATGAAGTCTGCGTGGCGGCCATCGAGGCGCTGGCGCCGCACGTGGTGGGGCGTTCGCTGGCGGAGATTACGGACCACATGGCCGGATTTTGGCGAGACGTGACGAGTGACAGTCAGCTGCGGTGGCTGGGGCCGGAGAAGGGCGTGATCCATCTGGCGACGGCGGCACTCGTGAACGCCGTCTGGGACCTGTACGCAAAGGTGGAGGACAAGCCGCTTTGGAAGCTCCTGGCGGACATGACGCCGGAGGAACTGGTCTCGTGCATCGACTTTCGGTACATTTCCGACGCCCTCACGCCCGAGGAGGCGGTCGCGATGCTGGAGGAGAACGCCTCCACGCAGGACGAGCGGGAGGCGGAGCTCCGGGCCGACGGATACCCGGCGTACACGACCTCGGCGGGGTGGCTGGGGCACGCCGACGAGGAGATTCGCCGTCGTTGCCGGGCGGGGCTGGAGGCCGGCTGGGATCACTTCAAGCTGAAGGTGGGCGATGACCTAGAGGACGACCGCCGTCGGGCTGCCATCGTGCGGGAGGAGATTGGGCCGGACCGGCACCTCATGATGGACGCCAACCAGCGTTGGGACGTGGATGAGGCGATCGAGTGGATGGAGGCGCTGGCCGAATTCAACCCGTGGTGGATCGAGGAGCCCACGAGCCCGGACGACGTGCTGGGTCACGCGGCGATCAAAGAAGGCATATCCCCGATTGGGGTTGCGACGGGGGAGCAGTGCCAGAACCGGGTCGTGTTCAAGCAGCTCCTGCAGGCCGACGCGATCGACTTCTGCCAGATTGATGCCTGTCGGCTGGGGGGCGTGAACGAGGTGCTGGCCGTCCTGCTGATGGCCGCGAAGTACGACGTGCCGGTGTGTCCGCACGCAGGGGGGGTGGGGCTCTGTGAGTACGTTCAGCATCTGTCGATCTTTGATTACCTCTGCGTGAGCGCGTCAATGGAGGATCGGGTCGTCGAGTACGTCGACCACCTGCACGAGCACTTTGTGGATCCGGTGACGATCCGAGACGGGCGGTACGTGCCGCCGACGTCGCCCGGTTACAGCATCGAGATCAAGTCCGAGAGCCGCCGTCGGTACGCCTATCCTGACGGGTCGGTGTGGACGGAGGATTGAGGAATAAATTCGGACCGGGGGATTGGTCTTTCCTTTTGCGGGACATATGTTACGAGCGGTTGGATATGTGGGGCAGATGCGTTGTGGACCGTGTGATCATTGATAGTTTTTCCGATAATGTCGATGTCTGCTGAAAATGACGAGGAATCCGATGTGACCGAAGGGCAGCGGTTCGGACATCTGATTCGGTTGAAACCGGAGTACCGCGAACGGTACCTCGTGCTCCACGCACATCCATTTCCGGGGTTGCTCGAGCGGATGCAAGAGGCCGGTCTCCGGAACTACTCGATCTTCCTTCGGGAGCACGTCCTCTTTTCGTACTACGAGTACGTGGGCGACGATTTTGAGGCTGACATGGAGGCGATGGCGGAGAACGACACCGTGCAGGACTGGTGGACGCTCACCGACCCAATGCAGGAGCCCCTGCCGGAGCGGGAGGAAGGGGCGTGGTGGGCCCGCATGGAAGAGCTCTATCACGGCGGGCCGAAGGCTCTTCCGACCGAGAAAACCGAGCGCCTGGCCTTTGTGAGTCCATTTCGGGAGGGCACGGAGGACGAGATTCGGGCGTGCTACGCAGAGGTCGGAGACGCCTTGGCGGAAGCACTGCAAGAGACAAATTTTCAAAACTACAACGCGTACCGTTTAGGCACACGCCGCTATTCGTATCTAGAGTACGCCGGAACCGACGTAGACCGTGACTGGGAGCGGCTGCTGAACACCGCAGTCCTCCATCAACTTCGGGAGAGGCTGGAGCTGCTGATGGACGATGACGCAGAGCGACGCCCGATGGAATCGGTGTTTTACATGGCGTAGCGTTGTTTTATAACTGAAAGCGTGTCGACTAAGACCTCGACAGTGCAATGAGTGAGTCCCTCATCGATACCCACGTTCATCTGTGGGATCCCGGTCGTTTGGAGTACGCATGGCTGGAAGAATTTCCGATTCTGAACCAGCCGCATGGCCTGACCGAGTATCGCGAGGCCACTGCGGAAGCAGACGTGGAGGGGATGGTCTTCGTCGAGTGTACGGAGTCGTTCGACGACGCGGTGAGCAAGCAAGAGATCGAATGGGTGCAGTCGCTGGCGGAGGACGAGGAGCGACTACAAGCGATCATAGCGCACGCATCGCTGGAAAAGGGGACAGAGGCGCGGTCGCACCTCGACTGGTTGTCCGATCAACCGCTCGTGACGGGCGTTCGGCGAATCGTGCAGGATGAGGCCCCCGAATTCTTGACGCACTCGGACTTTGTGGAGGGGGTGCGGTTGCTTCGCGACTACGACTTTTCGTTCGACCTCACGGTGCAGTCCCACCAGCTGGATGCCGCCGTGGAGCTCGTCGACCGGTGCCCGAACGTGCAGTTTGTGCTGGATCACATCGGAAAGCCGCAGATCCGCGACGGGGAGTGGACGTCCTGGGCCGATGCCATCGTGCAATTATCCGATCGCGAGAATGTCGCCTGCAAACTTTCGGGGGTGCTGACGGAGGCCGACCTCGACGACTGGACGTACGACGACGTGGCGCCGTATCTGGAGCACGCGGTGATGTGCTTCGGGCGAAACCGCATCCTCTTCGGGGGCGACTGGCCGGTGCTCCGGCTAGCCGCAGGGTATTCGACGTGGCTGGACGTTGTGCACCGGTTCATAGAGGACGAACTCATTGTGGAGCGTGAGGGTCTCCTCCGGAAAAATGCCGAGCGGATCTATCTACAGTGACGCACCCACCGTTCATTCGATTTCCGACCGATCCGACAGTATTATGCGATTAGAAAACAAGGCCGCAATTGTAACCGGAGCGGGGACGGGCATCGGGCGGGCCTGCGCAAAACGTTTTGCTAAAGAGGGGGCTCAGGTGCTGATTGCTGACATCCAGGCCGAGGAGGGACAGGCGGTGGTTGACGAGATTGCGGAGGCGGGGGGAGAGGCGCGATTTCGGGAGACGGACGTGCGGGAGCCGGATCAGAACGAACGTATGGTTGAGGAATGCCTGGATGCGTTCGGGGGGCTCGACATCCTGTTTTGCAATGCGGGGGTCACACTCGCCGCTGAGATTACGGAGACCAGCGACGAGGACATCGACCACCTCCTCAACGTGAACGTGAAGGGGGGCATGTACGCTGCTAGGGCCGCCGTGCCGCACATGCTGGAGCAGGAGGGGGACAGCTCCATTCTCTTTACGGCCAGCAAAACGGGGCTCGTGGCGCAGGAAGATTCGCCGCTCTATTGCGCGTCGAAGGGGGCGGCCGTCATGTTGGCAAAGGCCCTCGCGCTCGACTACGCGGATCGGGGGATTCGTGTGAACGCCCTCTGCCCGGGCATTATCGACACGCCGATGCTGGAGCGGTACATTGAGGACCTGCCGAATCCCCAGGATGCCTGGCAGGAATTTCGACAGGCACAGCCCATCGGGCGGCTCGGGACGCCCGAGGAGTGCGCCGATGCGGCCCTGTGGCTCGTGTCGGAGGAAGCGCGATTCATTACCGGCGTGGCATTGCCGGTCGATGGAGGCTTTACGGCAGAATAATGACGTTTTTGTCGAGTACACTATCTATCACGAAACCAAATTCTCGTTATGGGAAAATTGAAAGGCAAGACGGCCATTGTAACGGGAGGAGCATCGGGAATTGGAAAAGCCATTTCGACGTTGTTTGCGGAGGAGGATGCTAGAGTCGCACTCTTTGACATTGACGTAGATTCCGCAAGAGAAACTGTACAGGAAATTGAGGAAGATGGAGGTAGAATTTCGTTCTTCGAGTGCGACGTAAGTGATTCGTCCGACGTGCACGACACGGTGGACGATGTCGTCGAGACGTTCGGGGGATTGGACGTGCTCATCAACAATGCCGGGATTGCTCACGTCGGCAATGTCGAGGAGACGACCGAAGAAGACCTGGATCGGATTTACGACGTGAACGTCAAGGGCGTGTACAATTGTCTCAAGGCCGGAGTACAGGCCATGAAAGCCGACGGCGGGGGATCGATCGTCAACATCGCGTCTGTCGCCTCGCACGTGGGCATTCCCGACCGTTTCGCCTACTCGATGAGCAAAGGGGCCGTGCTCACGATGACGTACTCGGTGGCCTGCGATTACGTCGACGAGGGCATCCGGTGCAATGCCGTGTCGCCCGCCCGCATCCACACACCGTTAGTGGATGGATTTCTAGAGGAAAACTATCCGGGAGAAGAAGAGAAAATGTTTGAGAAGCTATCTCAGACGCAGCCGATTGGTCGAATGGGAGATCCGGAGGAAGTCGCCCAGCTCTGCCTGTACCTCTCTTCTGAGGATGCCGGGTTCATTACCGGAAGCAGCATGCCGATTGACGGTGGTTTTGTTACTCTCAAGGATTAACATTTTTCTTCGATAATGAAGCTGATTCGATTTGGAGCACCCGGAGAGGAGGCACCGGGCGTGGTTCTGGAAGATGGAACGCGCATTGATGCCTCAGAGGAGTTCTCTGACTACGACGATTCCTTCCTTGCGGACGGGGGACTGAAAAAGCTCCGGGAGTGGAGCAGGACCGAGCGAGACGAGGCGCCTGTCGTTCCGGACACGGTGCGGCTGGGTCCGCCCATTGCTCGCCCGAGCAAGATCGTCTGCATCGGTCTCAACTACTCTGACCACGCCGCGGAGTCGGACATGGAGGTGCCGGACGAGCCGGTGATCTTCTTCAAAGCGTCGAGCGCCGTGTGTGGCCCGAACGACGATTTGGTGCTGCCGAAGGAGAGTACGAAGACGGATTGGGAGGTGGAGCTGGCCGTCGTCATCGGACAGGAGGCCTCCTACGTGTCCGAAGAGGAGGCGCTGGACTACGTGGCGGGGTACACCGTTCACAACGACTATTCCGAACGCGAATACCAGCTGGAGCGCGGTGGGCAATGGGTGAAGGGAAAGAGTTGCGACACCTTTGCGCCGCTGGGGCCGTTTTTGGCGACGCCGGATGAGATCGACGACGTGAGCGCGCTCGACATGTGGCTGGACGTGAACGGGGAGCGGAAGCAGGACGGCTCCACCGAACAACTCATTTTCGGCATTCCGACGCTCGTGAGTTATCTCAGCCAGTTCATGACGCTGCTTCCCGGGGACGTGATTTCGACGGGTACGCCCGCGGGCGTGGGACTGGGCGAGGATCCGCCTCAGTTTCTGGCGCCGGGCGACGTCGTGTCTCTTGGCATTGAGGGGTTGGGACAGGCTCAGCAGACGGTGGTGTCTCACCCGGAGGCGTAGGGGAGAAGGGTTTTTGGAAAGGGATTACAGGAGGCCGGCCTGTTCAAACTCGTCCTGAGCAGCAGGGAGGCGGTGGAGTTCCTCCTCGTACAATGCGTCGAGAAACGACGTAAAGTCGTCCGTCGCGTCCTGTTCTTTGGACACCGCCTTGGCCCGCTGCAGGAGATCCGCGGCGTCTGCGTAGTTGGAGCGGCCTCGTCGGTCGATGAGGCGCTGAGCGCACTCCTCGTACAGAGCGAGTGCGGCGTTGGGATGACCCTCGGCGACATCGTCGGCTACGGAGGCGAGAAAAGACACACCGAAGGCCCGTGCGCGGTCCTCTCCGGCGAACGGCTCGACGAGGTCAAGGGCCGTCCCCGGATTGTTCTCGTGCAGGTAGATTCTGACGAGGAGGTCGTGCCGGTGGTGGTCGTCGAGGCGGTCCAGCAGCTCGGTTCGGATCGTGTCCCATTGACCGAGGGCTTCGGCCTCCTCCCGAACCTGATCGAAGGTGGAAAGGGAGGGCTGATACGCAAAGATGCGGCGCGCGACGTCGAGGGCCTGCTCGTGGTTGTCCGTCCTGCGGGTGTGCTCGTAGAGCCACTGTTGCAGACCGGGGGAGGGCCAGTCGGTGTCCAGGCGATCCTGTACCAGACGTCTCGCCGTATCGGCTGCGCCCTGCTCAACGAAGCGGTCGAGCACCGATTTGAGCTGGGGGTCCGGAAGCTGGGCGGCCGCTTCCGCTGCGTCCTCCATCCGGTTCAACGCCAAGAGTCGGTCGGTGCACTCCGCCCATTGTCCCGTCCGACGGCAGAGGGCCAGGTACTCGTCCGGGTCGAGACGGTCGCGTTCCAGGTCGAGCAGGAGGTCGCCGAGTTGCTCCCGGATCCAATCGTCATGGTTCCAACGGGTGGATGCTGATGGGGCGCCGTAGATGGAGGGCGACGTCGAGGCATCGTCGGGAGGGGGTGGCAGGTTGTCTCGAAGCACGTCGGCGGCCCGGCGTCGTTCGTCGTCCGTGGTCTGTTTTCGCAGGGCCTCGGCCGCGGCAGGGCCGGCGCCGTATCCTCCCTGCTCCACGTCCCAAAGGTACAGGTCGAGCAGGGCCTCCAGTGCCTCGGAGCGCAGTTTCTCATCGTCAGCGGCGGACAGTACGTCGCCGAGTCCTTCCGCACACGTTGAGAGCACCGAAATTAACGCTCCGTCTTCGTCGTGGACGCTCTCGTACTGGTCCTGAACGGTTTCCAGGACGGTGGCGAACAGGGGAATGGCCTCGTCCCACGCGTCGTGGGTGATGTGCTCGTATCCCCGTTCCAGGAGGGGATCCAGGTGCTCCGCCACGTGCCCCGCGTAGCCGTAATCGTACGGGTCGAGGCCAGCCACCTCAAAGGCCTGCTCGACGTACGCTCGTACCGATTCGACGTGATCGGCCTCGGGCCCGCCGAGGCTGAGTTCGACGAGCGATTCTAGGTGCGGCTCTTGCTGGACCAAACGCTGGATCACCGTGATGAGCTCTTCCTTCGAGTGTGCCCGGAGACGGGCGGGCAGCGGCTCGATGGACTCAAACGAATTGGGCGTTTCCACCCAGGTCAGCAGCAAAGCCACTGCGTGCTTGCAGCGCCCCCCGTCGCCGATGGGACAGGAGCACGATCCGGACACGATACCATCGTTGCCCAGGGTGATCTCAACCCGATATGGGTTGGGCCGCGAGCCGTCACATAAAGCTTTTAGTCTCTGGCCCTCGATGCGTGTGTGGTGAACCCGATTCTCGTGAAAGTAGCCTTCACCACGCTCGTAGTAGCGGTCGACCGTCCAGTCGCGCACCTCTGCAACGCTCAGCTCCGGAAGATCAGGCATGGAATCTATGGCTTAAGAAGAAAGGAGTTGGAAGCATAGTAGGAACGGGGAGTCTCGATGATTCCGATCACAGTTCACGGGTAAAATTTGAGGGCTGTTACGTTGGGAAAATGGACTGCTGCAACGTCCATTACAGCCGTCCGTATTAGCCGATCACTCTAATTTTTCGACCTTCGATCCATGCCGCACACCGTCCTCGACGCCATTGCCACCGGCAATCCCCCGCTGCGGCGGTCGCAGGAAGAGGCAGCCGACTTCATGTCGAACATTGAGACGCTGCCGGATGCGCTGCAGAGCCGACTACCGGCCCTCTACCGCGGCTCGTCCATCGATAGCCGCTACACGTGCGTAGATGATTACGGCAGAGACGATCCGGAAGACTTTACGTTTTTCCCCCAAACCTGGACCCTGGAGCCTGCTCCGACGACAGAGGAGCGCAACGAGCATTATCGGGAGTCCGCTGTCCCCCTCGCCGAGGACGTGGGGCGACGGGCGATGGAGCAGGCCGGGGTTGCGTCCGACGAGATCACGCACGTCATTGCCGTGAGCTGTACTGGGTTCTTTGCCCCAGGGCTGGACGTGGAGCTGGTGAAGCGGCTCGACCTGCCCCCCACGACGCAGCGGACCTTCATCGGCTTCATGGGCTGCTACGCGGCGTTCAACGCAATGCGCGTCGCCCACGGATTTTGTCAGAGTCAACCGGATGCCCGTGTGCTCGTCGTCTGCACGGAGCTCTGCACGCTCCATTTCCAGATTGAGGAATCACTGGAGAGTGTGATCGTCAATTCGCTCTTTTCCGACGGAGCGGCGGCCGCCGTGATGAGCGCCCGCTCCGCGTCGGAGGCGGAGGGAAAACTCGCGTACGTTGACGGCCGCTGCCACCTTGACGACGATTCGATGGAGGACATGACCTGGGCGATTGGCGACACCGGCTTTAAGATGGGGCTCTCCTCTCGGGTGCCGGACGTGGTGGGGGAGAATCTGCCGGGATACGTCGACAACCTGCTCGCGCCCCATGATCTCGGTCCGGACGATCTCGACTTCTGGGCCATTCATCCGGGGGGACGGCGAATCGTGGAGGGAGCGAAGGACACCCTCGATTTGAGCGACGCCGACGTGGCCGACAGCTTGGCCGTCCTGCGTCAATACGGCAACATGAGCTCCCCGACGATCCTGTTCGTTCTGAATCGTATTCTGAACCAACAGGCACAGGGTGACGGGGCGCCGCCCAAACACGGGGTGGCGATGGCGTTCGGGCCCGGCCTCACGATTGAAGGTGCCCTCTTTCGACGTGTGTAGGTATGGAGGTATGTACGTTTGTAGGTCTATCCTTCACGTCCGTACTTCCACACATCCATACTTACACACCTATTTCTCCAGTCCCGGGTTTCGGTTCAGGAATTCCTCGTAGAGTTTCGAGTGCCGGCTTTCCAGCGGCAGCTTGTAGCCGTCGATAAACAGGTGCTGGACGTCCGTTTGTGGTTGAAACGGATCGCCGTTCGCCACGAAAAGATTGGCCCGCTTGCCTACTTCGATGGTCCCGACCTGATCGGCGACGCCGAAGATTTGAGCGGGCGCCGTCGTGACTGCTCGGAGCGCCTCCGTCTTACCGAGGCCGTGGGCCGCTGCGAAGCCTGCGTGGAAGGGAAGGTTGCGCACGTTTTCGGCGCTGTTGGTGCGAAGCGCGACCGTCACGCCCGCATCGTGGAGGAGACCGGGATTCCGGTACACCTTGTCGTAGCGGTCGCTGTCGCGACTCGGCGGCTGCATGACCGGGCCGGCAATGACCGGTACGTTCGCCTCGGCAATCTCGTCGGCCACGCGCCAGCCTTCCGTCGCGCCACTCAGCACGACCTGGTCGAGGACGCCGCGCTCCTCCGCCCAATCGAGGGCCGCAGAAATGTCCGACGCCGTATTCGCGGAGATGAGCAAATGCTGCTCGCCGCGGATGACGGGAATGAGGGCGTCCATCGCAGGCACGAACTCCGGCTGCCGCCGCTGCTCGGGCTGTTCGGCTACGGCCGAGTCAATCTCGGTGTAGAGTTCGGCCTTGTCCCACACGTCATTTAGTGATTGCAGGGCCTTCTCCGTCTCTTTCTTGATGGTTTCGGGGGATCGATCGTCCGACGGCCCCTGCCGACCGGTGGAGGGGAAGTCAAGCTTCGTCAGCTCCACGCCGTTGAGGTGCATCTGGCCGGGCGTGTAGCCGTGCAGGCCGATGAGCGCTGCCTCGCCTGGAAGCAGTCCCTCGGTCGGTTCCGTGAGGACCGTCGTGATGCCGTGCACGCGGGTGACTGGGACGGAGACCGAGTTAGGATTGACGGCCGTGATGACCTCCATGTTGGCCGTGAGGTCTCCAATTTCGTTGTGGTCGGTCGTTTCGGGAAGAGAACCGACCTCCTGGAGTCCCAGCTGCGTCCCGCCGTCGATGAGGCCGGGGTACACCGTGAGACCCTCGCAGTCGATGGTGCGCGCGTTTCCGGGGACCGACACGTCCGCGCCCACGGCGGCAATCGAGTCGTCGCGGATGACGACACTCCCGCTCTCAATGGTGTCGGACGGCGTCGTGATGATTTGGGCGTTCGTGAGGGCGAACGGCCCCTGGAATCCCGGCTCTTTCTGGGCCTGGGCGGGAGAGGCTGCCAGCAAGATGGTGCAGGCGCCGAAAAGGAAAACGAGAAGTCGGCGCATGGAAGCGAGGATGTTGGTAAAAGGCATAGGGTGCAGCAACGTGGCCTCGTATGTGGTAAGGGTGATCGGGGAGAGGGCGTTCTCAGCTGTGGGTTTCGTATTGCGTGCTCTGCTTCGGGACAACACAAAATACGCAATAGCCGCTACTCCCACTGGTCCGCATTCTTGAAGGTGAGCTCTTCACTGGTAGCGTGGAGGAAGGCGGCGCCCTTGAGACAGCTGTGCTGGACGCCCGAGTAGTCCCCGTCGCGAGCGAGATCGACGGTGCCTTCCGGGTCCACGCGCAGGCGCATGTCGTCGGGATCATCTTCGTGGTCGAATCGCACCACGCCATCTACGTACGTCCGCTGCGGCTGGGTGTAGACGGAGAGCGGATGCTCGCTGAAGATGGCGAGGTCGGCGTCTTTGCCCTCCTCGATGGAGCCGACGCGGTCGGCAATGCCGAGCTGTCGGGCCGAGTTAATCGTGATGAGCGAAAGCGCATGCTCGTCGGTGAGATCGCCGTAGCGCTGCGTCTTGGCGGCCTGCAGGTACAGGTCGCGCTGCTCGCCGGGGATGTCGGAGTTGATGGACGTCCGGACGCCGTTTTTCTCCAGGATTGCGGCGTTGTAGGCGGTGGAGTAGTAGACTTCGAATTTGTAGGCCCACCAGTCCGAAAAGACCGACGCACCGGCCCCGTCGTCCCCGAATGCGGCCAGCTCGGGGGCCACCTTGAAGCCCTCGTTCACGTGCTGAAAGACGACATCGTCGACGTTGAAGTCTTCCAGCACGTTCATCAGCATCACGATCTCGTCGGCCCGGTAGGAGTGCACGTGCGGAATGACGTCTCCCTGCAGGACGCCCGCCAGAACCTCAAGGCGTTCGCTGTGCTCCGGCGGCCGGTCGCGCTCTCCATTCTGATAGGCCTCTTTCGCATCCTGATAGCGTTGAGCCTCTTTGAGAGCATTTCGGATCACTTGCTCAACCCCCATCCGGGTCCGCGGCACCTGGTCCCGTTCCCCGTAGAGCCCAGTGGGATTTTCGCCCAGGGCAAACTTCACGGTGCGCGGCGCATCCTCCATCTTGAGCTCCTCCGGATTCGTGGTCCCGTAGCGCAGCTTGATGGTCTCATTGCGCCCCCCGATGGGATTGGCCGATCCGTGCATGACGTGGGCGGCAGTCATGCCTCCGGCCAGTCCTCGGTAGAGCCCGATGTCGAACGGGTCGAGCACGTCGCCCACGCCCACTTCCGACGTGACCTGATTCGTGGCTTCGTTGATGTTGGAGAGGCCAAAGTGCTGATGGGCGTCGATGATTCCCGGCATCACGTACTCGCCGCTGGCGTCGTAGGTCTCCACCCGGCTGGGAGCGGAAATATTCGTTCCTACGCGGGCAATGTCCCCATCGCGCACCAGGATGTCGCCGTTTTCGATCGTGCCGTTGGTGACGGTGAGGACAGTCGCGTCCTGAATGAGCCAGTCGTCCAGAGCGTCGGTGCGCTGGCGGGGTTGGGCCTCGGCCTCAGTAGACACGCCGAAGACCAGCAGCAGGACGAATAGAAGGCGAAGGGAGGAGGAAAACGAAGGCATCATGGTGCAGCAGTCGAGCAAGTCGAAGAAGGATGGACCGGATGGAGAGAGCAGGAGAGCGCGCTACTGGGAGGGCGCGTCGGTGCGCTCGCCGGAGATGGGAAAGGACTGATCGCCAATCGAGGTCGTGCCCTCGAAGGTCTCGCCCTCAACCGTAACGGTCACGGAAGCAGTCCCCTGAGGGGTTGAGACGGAGAACGATAACGTGGTCCCGTCAAAGGAGACCGATTCCAATTCCCTGGAATCGCCCTGCGGACCTACGAACGTCCCCGTCAGCCCCGACTGGTCCCCCTCCAGCGTAAGAGTTCCGGTCAGTTCCCCTTGTGGGCTCTCGACCGTGTATGACCACGTGCCGAGAATAGCGGAGACATCGCCCGTAATCTCGCCCTGGGATTGATCCGAGGCATAGTCATAAAGGCGTCCATCCACGAATACGTGTTTCACGTTCGCGTCCTCGCTGAAGTACGGATCGTCGGTGACGACGAGGTTCGCGATCTTGCCTTCCTCGACCGTCCCCAATCGATTACTGAGGCCGAGGAGAGACGCCGGGCGGGTCGTGAGAGCGGCAAGAGCGGTTTCTTCTGGGAGGCCCCGATCAATCATCGTTCGGAGGTTCTCGCGAATGTCGCCCGCCTTCGCCTCGCGGGTGGTGAAGCCGAACTGGAGCCCGGCCTCGTGTAGCGTGGCGGCCGTGGATTCGTACTTCTGCCGCTCCATGGCGTGACGCAGCCGCAGATTGGTCTCCTCTTCGGACACGTCCTCGTACGATTGCGTCCGAAGATCGGCATCGTAGTACTGGGCGGGATTGTCCGTCGTGTCGGCTATCGTCGTGTCCTGGTCGGAGGGCAACTTCGGAGTCTCCGGCAGTCCGAGGGTCAAGAACAGGGGCGCGTCTACCGTTTGGAGCGCGTCGAGGGTGCGAAAGCTTTCGCCGAGACCGGCGAGCATCATCGGAAAGCCGAGCTCCTCCTGGAGGTTGAGGACACGGTGGAGGGAGAGCGCGTCGTCCGCGTAGAAGGCCAGCGGTTTGTCCCCGTCAAGCACCGGGAAGAAGGCACTGTGGATCGGGTCTTGCGGCGGACGAGTCTGCGACGGATTGCTCGCGTACTCGGCTTCGAGGGTTTGGCGTCGGTCGGCTTCCCGGTAGAGCTGGCGAAACTTGGCGATCGCGGCCATGTCCGTCGCCGGATAGACGTAGCCTTCGGCTTCTGCGATCTGCGCGAAGATCGACGGATTGTCGTCGAGGATCATGTCGCTTGCCGTCTCACCGCCATAGAGGACGTGCGCTCCGGTGCCGGGCAGCATCTGTC
>JAHENZ010000306.1 GCA_018609755.1 Salinivenus sp.
GATGCGGACGATGGTATTCTGCGGAAAGCTCTCGTGCACGGCCCCGGAGAGGGGCACGACGTGGAGCACGCTGCCGGTGGGCCAGGCTCCGGCGCGAAGTGCTCCCCACACTCCCCGAGTGTCTCCCGGATAGTACCGCACCTCGCCCCAGCCCACCTCCAGGTAGCGGGCGTTGGGGAAGTCGTCGAGCACCGGCCAGGCCTCCGCCGGCACGTGTGCACGACGGACAGCAATTCCGGCGTGCCAGCCGTGGCGCACGAGGTAAATTGTGCTTGTGCTGTCCGCCGTGGGAGTCACCGCTTGGCGGGGCAGATGGCAGCGTGCGGCTAAGAGCAGCAGCCATCCCACGACGGCGAGCAAGATCAGGGGACGCCACCAGTGCATGACGAGAAGAGTCGGAATCGATGGGGAGTGTGCAGCGCCGTCCAACCGACACGTCTTCGTCCGAGATCCGGCGCAGATTCCTTACGGTTCCTCCCGCAACGGAGAGTGCTGGAATATCAGGAGAGGAGAGAACGGTAGGGTCCTCAGTCAATTCGTATGTCGGAGTCGCTATTGTCCGTTCGGTTCATTTCACCGATTCCACAGTTGCTCATGCCGTCCGACCCCGTTCTTCGCGAGCACGTCCTGAACCTGCTGACTGCCCGCCAGGCCCACTGCACGTTCGACGACGCTGTCGCCCAGATGCCGGCGGCCCGGCGCGGGGAGCGCCCCGAGGCCTTGCCGTACTCGGTTTGGGAGCTCGTCGAACACATTCGCCGCGCCCAGCACGATATTCTCGTCTACTGCCAGACGGCCGACTACGAAATGCCGGACTGGCCGGCTGATTATTGGCCCGATGCCCAGGTCCCCGCGGACGACGCGGCGTGGACCGACGCACTTGCGCAGGTAGAAGAGGAGCGAGACGCCCTCTGCGACCTCGTGCGAGACGACACCGTTGACCTCTACGACACGGTGCCGTCCCACGATGAGCATACGTACTTGCGGGAGATGTTACTGGTCGCCGATCACAACGCGTACCACGTGGGACAAATCGTGACTGTGCGCCGCCAACTCGGTCTTTGGCCCCCGAGCGCCGACCACAACTGAAAAACGGGCGACGCCCCGTCGAGGGCGCCGCCCGCTATCCTCCTGGAAGAGAAGAGGTTCCTAGTGACTTTGCACAACGACTCAGGCGGTTTCGAGCGTCGGTCCCCTGACGCCCCAACCGTCAGCGGTTGCCGGCAGCGGTCGATCCGGAGCATATTCCGCGCAGGAGAGACAGACGGAAACAGCGTTACGATCTCTGCGAGTTCTCGCGTCTCAGTTGTGCAAGCCCACTAGCTGGGCGAGTTTGCGTATTCGCCGAAGGGAACGTACGTATCCAGGTTCTTTGCAGTAAAGGAGCCGGAAACTTCAACGGTCTCTTCCGTCACGCCCGTCTCCGTAAAAGTAAACGCCGTAGCCGTCCCGCGAATCGTGCCGGAGACTTCGTTGTCGTTCGACGTCGAAAGGTTCAGGGTCCCGCTCCGGAGGAAGTAATAGGGCGCGCTTTGGGTGTTCGTTAGGTCCTCGTACAACCAGCCCACGAACTCTGAGGTCGTAGGCTCTCCGTTCGAGCCGTCTGTAATAGTGAATTCGCCGGTTCCCGGTTGGGTTGACCGCCGTGCGAGGAATCCGAACAGGCCCTGCGTGGCGTTCTCCTGGGAGAGCGATTCGTTGCCACTCATATAGATGACGAACGCTTGCTCTTCGGCCTGCTCGATGTCTTCAGTGTCGACGAAGAACGAATATCCGTTCAGTTCTTTTTCTGTGACCTTGGGAACGGCGGTGTTGGCACTCGAGGAAGTCGGGGTAATCGAGAGCGAAAACTCGTGGTTGATTTCGTCCTCGCTCGAGCTACCACCGGAGTCACAGGCCGGGAGGACGAGGAGGGAAAGGACTACTAGACAGGAAGGAAGTAGAGTCGACAAACGATTCATGATGAAGGTATAGACTTATTTATAAGAAATAGCGAAAAAGAAATGTTTCCTGTTCGGGGAAGTAAACGGGAAGCGGACATGAACATTTCTTTGTGCCTCTTTCCGGATATCCACATCCGATTGTAGAAGACGTACTGAACAGGTCTCGGAAAAACAGATGACGAGTTGAGTACGCTTTTTTAACTCAAATCGGTCGATTAGGATTCTCCTGTGTTATTTTTCGTATCGGATTGTGGGAAGACGTTTTTTCGAGCAACCAGAGAGGAGTGAGAAGTGCACTTCAGGTGGAGATGGGGCTGGCTTCGCAGAGAAGGGACTTGACTTGTCGCTTCGTGCTTTAGAAGTTGTGGATGCGTGTTTTGAAACCGGTTTCATTAGGCAGTACGTGGATGGACTTGGAGATCCATTTGCTCTCGACCGGACACACCTGTTGCAACCGCTGACGTCAGGACAATGTCGTCAGCTTACTGTCCTCCGGTAGCCGTTTTTCAGGCGGACTGCTATCCCGCCGATTATTTTCGTGTATACTCGACTGTTTTCTTCCTCCCCTTATGCATGTCCTCCGCTCTCTCGTTCTTGCCCTTGCACTGCTCATGGCCGGATCCGGAAGTGCCGCTGCCCAGTCCGACGCGTTCAGTCTCAATGAGAAGGGATATTTGGAGCGGGGCGGGGTGAACGTGATGGCCTTCGAGGACCATTACCCGCAGGGTCATCAGAGTGCCGTCGAAATTGTGCAGCACGGCATCCGCACAGCCACCAATGGCGACCTTCGTCTCCAGCCGACGCCGGGACAGTGGGATCCGGTGCCGACGCTCGACAACCGCTCGGTGAACCAAGAGGCGGGCACAATTACGGGGACCCTCTCGTACCCGGACCCGAACAAGAATCGGACGGGCTTCAATCCGATCAAGTATCCGGACCTGGAGTTTTCCTATGACATTCGCGTGGAGCCCGCTGGGGAGGCCGTACGGGTGGTCGTGGACTTGAACGAGCCGCTTCCGGAGGAGTGGGTCGGCAAGGTTGGATTCAACCTGGCGCTTTATCCGGAGGCGCTCTTCGGCACGAGCTGGTCGCTCGGCGGCGAGACGGGGCTCTTTCCGCGCCAGCCGACCGGTCCCGTCCAGCGGGATGAGAGCGGCGAGACGCAGGCCGTGCCCTTTGCTACCGGCTCGAGCCTCACGGTCGCGCCCGAGACGCCGAAGCAGCGACTCACGATTGAAAGCAACACCGGCGACCTCAAGCTGCTCGACGCCCGTGTGAAGCACAACAAGGGATGGTTCATCGTCCGGTCGCTCGTGCCGAGCGGGGCCACCGACGGGGCGATTGAATGGATTCTCCGCCCGCACGTCATCGAGGATTGGACCCGCGAGCCGGCCCTGCAAGTCTCGAACGTGGGCTACCACCCCAATCAGCCGAAGCAGGCCGTCGTGGAGATGGACACGGACGACCCGGTGGACGCGCCGGTGCGGCTGCTGCGCGTGGACGAGGGAGAGAACGAAGAGGTGCTCAGCACAAAACTCGAGCCGTGGGACGGCGACTATCTGCGCTACCAGTACCTCCAGTTCGACTTCAGCGAGGTGACGCAGCCGGGCACGTACCAGATTGCATTCCGGGGCCACCGGTCGAGTCCGTTCGAGATCAGCGGGGACGTGTACGACCGCAACGTGTGGCAGCCGACGCTCGACACGTTCCTGCCCGCGCAAATGTGCCACATGCGCGTTCGCCAGCAGAACCGGATCTGGCACGGCCTCTGCCACCAGGACGACGCCCGCATGGCGCCGACCGACTCCAACCACTTCGACGGTTACGTGCAGGGTGCGCAGACGCTCACCGAGTACGAGCCGGGCGAGACGGTGCCGGGCTTGAACAAGGGCGGGTGGCACGACGCCGGTGACGCCGACCTTCGCATCGAGTCGCAGGCCAATGAGGTCCACAAGCTGGCCACGATGTACGAGATGTTCGACATTACCTACGACGAGACGACGATCGATCAGGAGCGGAAGCTCGTCAAGATGCACGAACCGGACGGGACTCCGGACATCCTTCAGCAGGTGGAGCACGGGATTCTGACGATCCTGAGCGGCTACCGAAATCTCGGGCGGCTCTACCGCGGCATCATCGTACCGACGCTCCAGCAGTACAAGCACCTCGGCGATTTCTCGACGCAGACGGACAATCTGCACTACGACGAGTCGCTCGCAGAGGATGAGCAAACGGCCACGCACTCCGGTATCGAGGACGATCGTCTGGTCTTTACGGAAGAACATCCGGGCCGCGAGTACACCGGCATTGCAGCGCTGGCCATCGCCGGGCGTGTTATGACGGACCACAACGAGTCGCTGGCCGAGGAGAGCGTCGCCGCGGCTGAAGAGTTGTGGCAGCGCGAACGCCCCGAGGGCGAAGGCTTTGGCTCGAAGGTAAAGGCGGCGGTCGAGCTGCTACTCACGACGGAGAAGGACACGTACCGCCAGTTTCTTCTCAATCACCAGTCGCAGATTGTGGAAAACGCGTCCTCGCTCGGCGGCATCGTGGGGCGGGCGCTGCCGCTCCTTGACGATTCCGGATTTGAGTCGGCGCTGCGCGAGGCGGTGGCTCAGCACGCACAGGGCGTTGACGAGGAGGCGCAGCAGAATCCGTACGGGGTGCCGCACGAGCTGGCCACCTGGGGAGCGGGCTGGCCGGTGCAATCGTTCGGCGTGAACCAGTACCATCTGCACCGGGCCTTTCCCGACGTGGTGGGGATGGAAAAGGTCTACAACGCGCTGCATTTCGTTCTCGGCACGCACCCGGGCCAGAACACGAAGTCGTACGTGTCCGGCGTCGGGGCCGAGTCGCGCACGAGTGCCTACGGCATCACGCGGGCCGACTGGTCGTACGTGCCGGGCGGCGCGACGGTCGGCACGGCGGGCATTGGGCCGGACCTCCCGGAGCTCAAAAACTTCCCGTACCTCTGGCAGCAGGGCGAGTACGTGATCGGCGGGGGCTCCACGAACTACATGTTTCTCGTGCTCGCGACCCAGGATGCCCTTGCAGAATAGCGGATGTTGATGGTTGAGAGAGACCGGGAGCGTCGTTGGAGTGTAGAATTGTGAGATTGACCGCAGTACGTGAGGGATGTTTTCTCTGTAGCGCCGTTGGACTCCAACGGCACTACGAACAGGGTGTGGACCATTTTAGGGGGCGAAATCCCGGTGGTGAGAGATCTCCGTCCTGCGATAAACAGTCAAATCGAAATGACGACCTTCCCCACGTGCGCGGCGCTCGCAAGGTAGCGGTAGGCCTCCGGGGCGTCTTCGAATGGAAACAGGCGGTCGACGACGGGAGAGAGGTCGTTCACCGCAAGGGCGTCGTTCATGGCCTGAAAGGCGGTCGCCGGTTGATCGAGACTGCCGACGAACACACCCTCCATTCGCGCCTGCTTCCGCATGAGGGGGTACGGGCTCGGGTGGTCGTCGGTCTCCGACAGTACGCCGATGAGCGCGATGATGCCCTTTTCTGCGACGGCCTGTAGCGAACGGCCGAACGTACCGGCCCCGCCCACCTCCACGATGCGGTCGGCCCCGTGGCCGTCAGTCGCGTCGAGCACCGCCTCGTGCC
>JAHENZ010000307.1 GCA_018609755.1 Salinivenus sp.
AGTCGAAGCTCGCGTTCGCGACTGCCTCCGGGGGTTGTTCGTCCAGCACGCGGATGACGAGGGCGGCCAGCCCCTTCGTAATTTTTGCGTTGCTGTCGCCCTGAAAGCGGAGAACGCTGTTCTCGTCGTCGTACTCGGCGCGAATCCACACGTCCGACTGGCAGCCGTGTACGTAGTTGTCATCGGACTTCTGTTCGTCGGGGAGCAGCGGAATGTCGTCTCCAAGTTCGATGAGATATTCGTAGCGACCCATCCAGTCGCTAAACAGGGAGAACTCGTCGACAATCTCCTGGGCGCGGTCCGAGACCGTATCCTCCGTTGCGGGCATGTCTGCGTCTGCTGATGGCTAAAATCAATTACTGAGTGCGTTTGCCTGAACGGCAGAGTATGTTGTGCTTTAGAAGTTGCACCCGTGGCGCCGTTGGACTCCAACGGCGCTTCATTCTTGTTTTCCTCCATACGTACATACCTAGGTACTCTTTACCCAAGCATCGTTTTCACCTTCTGAATGCCATCCACGAGCCGATCCACATCCTCACGGGTGTTATACGCCGCAAAAGAGGCGCGGATCGTTCCCTCCAGGCCGAACCGCTTCACGAGCGGCTGCGTGCAGTGGTGTCCGGTTCGGACCGCGATGCCCAGTCGGTCGAGGAAGGTACCGGCGTCGTACGGATGAATGTCGTCGAAGACGAACGAGAGGACGCTGGTCTTTGTCTCCGCCGTCCCGATGAGACGGATGCCATCGATTGCTTCCACCTGCTCAGTGGCGTATTCAAGCACGTTATCTTCGTGGGCCTCTACGGCGTCCCAGTCCAGATCCAGAATGTACTCCGCCGCCGTGCCGAGGCCAATCACGTCCGCGATGTTCGGGGTGCCGGCCTCAAACTTGTGCGGCGGATCGTCGTACGTCGTGCCGTCGAACGACACCTGATCGATCATGTCGCCGCCGCCCTGATAGGGAGGCATGGCTTCCAGGTGCTCGTGCTTGCCGTACAGGACGCCGATGCCCGTGGGGCCGAACATCTTGTGCCCCGAGAAGGCAAAGAAGTCCGCATCCAACGCCTGTACGTCGACGGGGAGGTGGGGAGCAGACTGTGCACCGTCCACCACCACCGGCACGTCCATAGCGTGTGCCGCGTCGATCAGTTCCTCAATCGGATTGATCGTTCCCAGCGTGTTGGACACGTGGGTGACCGCGACGAGAGCCGTGTCGTCGGTCAAAAACTCGCCCAGGCGATCCATCTGCAGCTCGCCGCGATCGTTGACCGGCAGCACTCGAATCTCGGCGCCGGCGCGCTCGGCCAGCATCTGCCACGGGACGATGTTGGAGTGGTGCTCCATCTCCGTCAGGAGAATCTCGTCGCCCTCGTCCACGGTCATCTCCCCGAACGTAGAGGCCACGAGATTCAGCCCTTCGGTCGTCCCTCGCGTAAAGATGACTTCTTCCTCACGCTCGGCATTGAGAAACCGGGTCAGCGACCGGCGAGCCGACTCGTACTCGTCGGTGGCCTCCTGGCTGAGCCGGTGCACGCCCCGGTGCACGTTGCTGTTCTCTTGCCGATAAAACTGGTCCAGCCGGTCGATCACCGCCGTCGGCTTTTGCGAGGTCGCCGCGTTGTCGAGGTAGACGAGGGGGGTGTCCTCGTAGATGTCCTGCTGGAGAGCCGGAAAGTCCGCGCGGAACGCCTCTACGTCGAACGTAGCGTCGGCGGTTGTGGGCGAGGAGGTCGCGGGCATTGTTTTTTTGGTATGTAAGTGTGTAGGTGAGCAGGTATGTAGGGGGGTCACGTACACACGTACAGACCTACATACCTAACACACACCAAGTTAAACGTAGGTTGCGAAACGGGAGCGGACCAGGTCCGTCACGTAGTCGCGGAGCGGCTCGATGCTGAGCTCACTGATGACTTCTTCCGTGAAGGCCTGCAGCATCAGGATTTTGGCGCGCCGTTCGGAGAGGCCGCGCGAGCGGAGGTAGAAGATGCCTTCATCGTCCAGCTGGCCGGTGGTGGCGCCGTGACTGCACACCACGTCGTCGGCGTAAATTTCCAGCTCCGGCTTCGTGTAAATCTGCGCCTCGTTGTTCAGAACGATGGTGTCGTTCTGCTGGTAGGCGTCGATTCGCTGCGAGCCGCGCGAGACGAACACCTTGCCGTTGAAGACAGCGGTGGACTCGTCGTTGAGGACGTGCTTGTACAGCTCGTTGCTGTTGCAGTCGGGCTGGACGTGGTCCATGCGCGTGTGGTTGTCCACGTGCATGTCGTCTTTGCCGACGCAGAGGCCGAAGAGATTGGATTCGCAGAAGCTGCCGTCGGCCTCCACGGTCGCGTTGTTGCGAATGACCTCACCGGTGTAGGTGATCGTCTGCGTCGAGTAGACGCTGTCGTCCTTCTGCTGGGCGGCGCGAGTGTGCACCTGAGAGGCGTTGGGGCCTTCGTCCTGAATCAGGTAATGGTCCAGGTTGCCTTTCTCGCCGACGAACGCCTCGCCCACCGTGTTGGTGAACGTCTGCGTGTCGGTGAGGGAGTGCTGTGCCTCCACGATCTTCGCGATGGCGCCGTCCTCAACCACGAATAGATGCCGCGGCTGGAGGAAGAGGTCCTGGTCGGTGGACGTGACGTGCAAGAAGAAGATGGGCTTCTCGACGACGGTGCCGGAGGGCACGTACACGAACGCCCCGTCCTGCACGAACGCCGTGTTGAGGGCGGTCATCGCCTCGTCCTCAAAGTCGGCGTACTTGCCGTAGTGCTCCTCCACGACATCCGGATGATCCTTACCGGCCTGTGCGAGGCTGCTCACGACGACGCCGGGCGGCAGCTCGCCAATGTCGGAGAGCGACTCGTCGACGCGTCCGTTCACGAGGACGACGCGGTGGGCGTCCATTCCGTCGATGAGGAACGGCTCGATCTGGCTCGGGTCGACCGAGGCCGGCTCCGCGCCGAGGGGGAGCGTGTACGGCCGGTCGATGATCTTCGCTATGTTCGTGTACTTCCAGAGCTCTAGGTCGTTGGTCGGGATGCCGAGCTCCGCGAAGCGCTCGATGGCATCCTCGCGCTGCTGGGAGATGGAGGCGCTGGTGCCATTCAGCGTTTGTCCGTGGTTCACCTCGAAGGCCGAAATGAACCGGTCTTCGGGGCGAACGTCAGTGTCAAGGGCGGTGGTCATAGTGCAACGGGCAGATTGAATTTTGGGGAGAAGAGAAGGGAGGGAAGCGAAGGCCATCCCGAGGGCACCACGCCCCCGGGACGAACTGGCACTATGCCGCGGCGGCCGCAGCGGCTTCTTCGCGGACCCAGTCGTAGCCCTTCTCCTCGAGCTTCGTGGCGAGCTCTTTGCCGCCGGACTGCACGAGCTTTCCGTCCAACATCACGTGCACGCGATCCGGGGTGATGTACCGGAGGATACGCTCGTAGTGCGTGATGACGAGAAAGCCTCGCTCGTCCGTGCGAAGCTTGTTGACGCCCTCCGCCACGTTCGTCAGCGCGTCGATGTCGAGACCGGAGTCGGTCTCGTCCAGGATGGCGAGGCGCGGCTCCAGCATGGCGAGCTGAAAGATCTCGTTGCGCTTCTTTTCCCCGCCGGAAAAGCCCTCGTTCACCGAACGCTTCGTCAAGTCGGCGTCAATGTTCACCAGTTCGGCCCGCTCCCGCATGTACTGGAGAAAGTCGGCGGACGACAGCTCCTCCTGGCCGCGGGCCTCGCGGACGGAGTTGACGGCCTCCTTCAGGAAGTTCGTCATGCTCACACCGGGGAGCTCCACCGGGTACTGAAAGGCGAGGAAGACGCCCTTCTCGGCGCGCTCTTCCGGCTCCAGCTCCAGCAGGTCCTCCCCGTCGAACAGAATTTCGCCCTCCAGGACCTCGTATTCCTCGCGGCCGGCCAGCACGGCGGCCAGCGTACTCTTGCCGGAGCCGTTCGGGCCCATGATGGCGTGGAGTTGACCCGTGTCGAGCGTCAGGTCCACGCCGTTCAGAATTTTGATGTCCTCGTCTTCGACGCCAACGTGCAGATTCTTAACTTCTAAAAGTGCCATGTTTTGGGTTGTCTTCTGAGTGTGGTGCGGTTTGAATGTCGTGTGCCAGGTTTGCGAGCACGTGCCCCTAGCAGACAGGGTGAGTATGGAAGTATGGAGGTGTGTACGTATGTAGGTGAGATGACACATACATACGTACACACTCACACACGTACATACCCGAAGGCGTTAGCCAACGGACCCTTCCAGTTCGATGGCGAGCAGCTCCTTGGCTTCGACGGCAAACTCCATCGGCAGCTCCTGCAGAATCTCCTTACAGAAGCCGTTCACGATGAGCTTGAGGGCTTCCTCCTCGCCCAGGCCGCGCTGGTGGCAGTAGAACATCTGGTCCTCGCCCACCTTCGAGGTCGTGGCCTCGTGCTCGATCTGGGCCGAGGGATTGGCGCTTTCGATATAGGGGTAGGTGTGCGCGCCGCAGTCCGGGCCCAGCAGCATCGAGTCGCACTGCGAGAAGTTGCGGGCGCCGTCGGCGTTTTTGCCCACTTTCACCAATCCGCGGTAGCTGTTGTCCGCGTAGTCGGCCGAGATGCCCTTCGAGATAATCGTGCTCTTCGTGTTCTTCCCGATGTGCTGCATCTTCGTCCCGGTGTCGGCCTGCTGGTGTCCCTTCGTGAAGGCCACCGAGTAGAACTCGCCGACGGAGTTGTCGCCCGCCAGGATAACGGAGGGGTACTTCTGCGTAACGGCCGAGCCGGTCTCCAGCTGCGTCCAGCTGATCTTGGAGTTGTCGCCCTTACAGATGCCACGCTTCGTGACGAGGTTGTAAACGCCGCCCTCACCGTCCTCGTCGCCCGGGTACCAGTTCTGGATGGTCGAGTACTTGATCTCGGAGTCCTCGTGGGCCACGAGCTCCACGACGGCCGCGTGCAGCTGATTCTCCTTGCGCATCGGGGCGGTACAACCCTCCAGGTAGCTCACGTAGGCGCCCGGCTCGGTCACGATGAGCGTGCGCTCAAACTGGCCGGTGCCCTGCTCGTTGATGCGGAAATAGGTGGAGAGCTCCATCGGGCAGGTCACGCCCTCCGGCACGTAGACGAACGAGCCGTCGCTGAAGACGGCGGAGTTGAGGGCGGCGTACATGTTGTCGGTGTACGGCACGACGCTGCCCAGGTACTCGCGCACGATCTCCGGGTGCTCCTTTGCCGCCTCGCCGAAGGACTTAAAGATGACGCCCTTTTCCTTCAGCTTCTCCTTGAACGTGGTGGCCACCGAAACACTGTCCATCACTGCGTCGACGGCCACGCCGGTGAGAGCCTTCTGCTCCTCAAGCGGGATGCCGAGACGCTCGAACGTCTCCAGAATCTCGTCCGGCACCTCGTCGAGGTTGTCATAGTCCGCCTTCCCCTTCGGCGCCGCATAGTAGCGCATGTTCTGGAAGTCGGGGCGCTCGTAATCGAGGTGCGCCCAGTCTGGATAGTGCCCGCTCTCCAGCAGCTGTTCGAAGTACTCATACGCCTTCAAGCGCCAGTCGAGCAACCACTCCGGCTCGTCCTTCTTGTGGGAAATGAAGCGAACGATGTCCTCACTGAGCCCCTTTGGGGCCTTATCCGACTCGATGTCGGTATACCAGCCATGCTCGTATTCCTCGCTGGCCTTTCCTTTTAGATATTCGGTTTCGGACGTGCTCATAAGCGGTGCCTCGTTCGTTTCGTGTGTGCCGATGCGAATGCGTCGAACCGTGCGGACCTTCCTGCGCCGAGGCGCCCGCACCCGCCTGGTACGGTTTCGGTCGACTCAGCAGCGGTTCGATGGACGTAGGGCTGCCGGATATTCCCCCTGCGCCGTCCAGGCCACGGAAAATCCGCCAGGGCAGGCAGTGTAAACCGGCGTTTACAGTATCTTTCGTGTCAACGCGCGATTACAAACCGGAGGGGAGGGCCTTCGTTCCTGCGGGGGAAATGGAGTTCACGTCTTCATTGCAAGTTGTCAGTGCAATTCACCAGTGGCTGCGCGACGAGCGGGTGCGCCATGACGTGGGCGCACCGTATGAAAAGTCGTGTACATTGTAGGAATGCCTTGTAGCGTGGGCTTTATAAACGTGCTCTACGTGACCTCACTCGAGAACTCGTTGATAGGCACTCAGCAAAATCGGCTCGCTATAACCGTGGGGACCGGTCATTCGCATGCGAGAAGGGGAAGATCCTTTTATCACCAAATTGGACGCTCTTCTCTCAGAATCCTCCTCTGCATACATGGGTGAAAGTTTATCTCTTGTTCACATAATTTGGTAGGGGAATTGAGCCTTCTAGCGGGCTTAGCAAAAAACGAGGGACAAGGGGGAGCTTTGTCATAGGGGGTTTCGTTTGACCGCCGCACTGTCGATTCGAGTGAGCGGTTGCCAACCTAAACGCTCCGTCCACCGAAGTGACGTCTCAGACCATGCAGAATCCAAATGGGGAGCCGTCAGACCAGGAGCTGTATTCCCGGATGCGGGAAGGAGACCGAGGAGCCTTTAAGAAGTTGTTTCGGGCGTACTACGACGAGTTGTGTGACTACGTCGAGTCGCAAATCGGCTCGGCCGAGGCTGCCGAAGATCTTGTACAGAATGTCCTGTTAAATCTTTGGCGCCGCCGGGAAGACCGAACCCTGAGGACGACCCTCAAGGCCTATCTCTACGGGGCGGCCCGAAACGAGTCGATCAAGTATCGGAAGCACCGGAAGGTACGAGATCAATGGCAGGAGGAGAGTACGCATGACCATGTAACGAAGAGGACAAATGCCTCAAGCCCCGTGGAAGATGTGGAGCATCGGCAACTCAGGCGTGCCATGAAGGAGTCGGTCGAAGCGCTTCCGGAGCGCCGACGGGAGGTGTACGTTCTGTCGCGACAGCACGGGCTTACCTATAAGGAGATTGCGTCGGTCATGGACATTTCTCCGAAGACGGTGGACAATCAGATGGTAGAGGCCCTGAAGTTTTTGCGGAAGCGTCTCCGGCAGTTTTCCTCGACCCCATCGGCATAGTTTCTCTTTTCTTTACAGAGGAGGAGTAGGGGAATTCCGGGGCTCAGCAGGCGTAGTTATTGAAATTGCACTTGACGATGCGCAGCGTGTCGCGGGAGGATCTCGAAGCTGCGTGGCGTTCGCAATTGATAGCGTACATATCCAATTGCCCGAAGGAAATGGACTCGATTCCGAATGATCACTGGCGCCGGCTCGTGCGGTACCTTTCCCGAGAGGCCACTCCCGAGGAGCAGGACGAAACACAAACCTGGATCCTCGAGGACGAGCAACGGGCAAAGTTGATGGACGAACTGCGAGAGGTGTGGGAGGCGACCGATCGCTCCCCCCAATCGCGAGATCTGGAGGGAGCCTGGGAGTCGATGGTGTCCAAAGTTGAGTCGGACGGGCAGCCCGCAGGTGGAATTTCCCAGCATTCTTCGGTTGATTCTGCGGATGCGTCCTCCTCCCGGCCAGAGAACACGTCTTCGCGGTCCCCGACCCGTCGCCGATTGCGAGAGCGGGGAGGGCTGCTGGCGCGTGCCCTGGTGTTTGCGGGCGTGGTGGTTGGCCTGGTGGCACTCACCGTGCTCTTTGCAAATGGAGGGTCTTTCCTCTCGTCCGAACGTGAAGCTCGAACGTTTAGCACACGTCCGGGAGAACGGGCAACCGTTCGCCTCAGTGATGGATCAGAGGTGCGTCTCAACGTAGACAGCCGGCTGACGATGCCGTCGGATTTCGACGGCGACAAGCGGGAGGTTCATCTGGAGGGAGAGGCCTTTTTCGACGTGGCTCAGGATTCAACCCGTCCTTTCGTCATTCAGATGGACGGGGCGTCCGTGCGCGTACTGGGCACGGCCTTTGGCGTGAAAGCCTATCCTGAAGACCGGAGGAAGGAGGTGGCAGTGAAAGAAGGAACGGTTGCGTTTCAACCGTCGCGTGTGAATCAGTCAAAAGGGGCGTCTCCCGTGTTGCTTCGGGCGCAACACCTCGGGGTGGTTGCTGGGCAGCACGTAAAGACCGTACAGGGAGGGGGAGAAGAGGTGAAGCAGCACCTTGCCTGGACGGAGGGACAGTTGATCTTCGACGACGCTCCGTTCGACGAAGTGCACCGGAAGCTTGAGCGCTGGTACGACCTGGAGATCGAGGTTCGTTTCGAAACTACGGAGGTCGATCGGCTCAACGCGACATTTGAGGAGGAGTCCTCAATGAATGCCGTGGCCGCCGTTGCGAGTGCACTCGGCCTGCGCTATCGAACGGAAGGGGAAACCGTCGTCTTCTATCGGGAGAAACAGGGGTCCGGTGGGGCCTCCGATCCCGTGAGGCGCCAATCGTCGTGAGGAGAATCCGATCGGAAGAGGTCTGCAGTCTCTTCGGTCCGTTTCGCTCATACCACGTATCGAATTAACTAAGGATTATGGAAGCGTTTTCTACGACAGCACGAGCGATTATTCGATTGTTGGGTTTACCGGTTACAACGAACGGGAGCCTTTTTCTGGATTCCTCTCGTGGAGGGGCGAGGTGGGGCACACGCGCCACGATTGGGGGAATGGTCCTGCTCTTCGTGGTGGCAGGTTTCTCTGCAAATGATGCCTCCGCTCAGGACCGCCGCAGTTACGCAACCCTGAATACAGAGACCGCTATGAGCGTCAAGGGGGTGCAGGAGCGTCCGGCACAGGAGACGGAGCAGGAATCTGACGC
>JAHENZ010000308.1 GCA_018609755.1 Salinivenus sp.
ATCCCGAATGCGGCGAATCAGTGGCTTCGAAGACCTACCAGAGCTGAAAAACGCGCTGAAAGAGACGACTTCTGACGAAGACTGACACTGAGGGGACGAACCCCTTCTCTCCTCGTTTCAACTAGACTTGCATACTTGCCTTTGGAGGTTCAGAAAATAGAAGGTCGCCAGCTGCTGCTCCGTTGATAGCCTCTATGTATCCATAATTCAGGTACGGGGGAAGAAGATGCGGAGATGCAATCCAGATGGTGAAGCAGAGCACAGCCACAGGGATTGCTCGACGCACGGCTGCTGCTTTCGAGGAGGCCGAGTAAGCGGCTGCTACAGGAAGGAGAGCCAAGAGAATGACAAACGTAGGCCGGGAGGCATATAGCAGGGCGGCGAGGCCTCCGAGTCCGAGCCACCGACTCAGCGAGCGATCCATGTAGATGAACGCCGCAGCAGCGCCTGCCACAAGGCTAGCGATGAAGGCTTCGGCGAGTGGCTGAGTCGTCTGCCAGAAGACTGCGGGCATGACGAGATACAAAAGGCCCGCTAGGAATGCACTCTCGTGGGATCCGCAGTGGCGAACCGTAAGGTAAATGAAGAGGGCCGCAGAGAGGCTACACAAGAGATTCAGCACAATCCACCCTCCATACGGTCCGCCCATACCCCACCCGACGGCCGCTGCGGCATAAACAGGAAGAATGTTATGAATGAACGGGCGAGGTACGTCTTGGTCGCGGAGAAGGACGAGCGGATACACGTCATTGGTCTGAACCGCTCCTTTGCTCAATAAAGACTCCGCATCGGCGACGTACCAGTATTGGTCGGTGCCCCGAACGCCTCCAGCAGCGAATATCGTCAGGAGCACAAACGCCGTGACGGCTGCCGCAGCGACAACGACCTGCGGCCAGGTCCAGGGAGCCACAAAGCGGTGAGCATAGCCACTGCAGGAGAACACGTCGGATTGGTTGGGCGGGCGTTCGTAGAAGACCGTCGGTTAGTTATCGAGCCCGAGCTGCCGAGAGGCGTCTTTCACCAGGGCTTTGGCCGCCTTCGGCGACTCAGCCTCCGAGTAGACGCGCAGTACCGGCTCCGTGCCCGACGGACGGATAAGGAGCCAGCCGTTGTCGGTGATGTGCTTAAAGCCGTCGAGCGTGTCGAGGCGCTCGACCGGATGCCCGTTCACCTCGTCGAGGCCGCCGCCCGCGTCGAGACGATCCAGCACCGCGGCCTTCTGATCCTCGCGGATGTGGATGTCGTCGCGGTAATTGTAGTGCGGTCCGAAGTCCTCCAGCAGCTCATCCACCAACTCGGAGAGTGACTTGCCGCGCTCGACCATCATCTCCACGATAAGCAGGCCAATGTAGACGCCGTCCCGTTCTGGAATGTGACCCGTGGCGCCGATGCCTCCCGACTCCTCGCCTCCGACCAGGATATTCCCCTCCGCCATCTTCCGAGCAATGTGTTTGAACCCAATCGGCGTGGTCTCGATCGGCAGGCCGTAGCGCTCGGCCATCTTGTCGAGCATGTGCGTGGTGGAGAAGGTCTTTACGATGCTGCCCGACAGACCACGCTCTTCGTACAGATACTTCGTGAGCAGGGAAAGGATGCGGTGGGAGCTGACGTAGTCTCCGTTTTCGTCTACCATTCCGATGCGGTCGGCGTCCCCGTCGTTGGCCACCCCGACGGCACAATCGGTCTCAGCCACGGTGGTAGACAGCTCTCCCAGGCGCTCCTCGATCGGCTCCGGGGCCAGGCCGTGAAAGCCGGGGTTGTTCTCGTGGCGAATCGGAACGACTTGCTCTTCGCCTAGCAGGGCAGTCACCAGCCCCTGTCCGGCGCCGTACATTGCGTCGTGGGCAATGCGCAGGCCTGAGCTTTTGATGGCCTCAATGTCCAGGATGTTGTGTAGGGCATTCAGGTAGCCCGAGCGTACGTCGTGTAGCGACACTTGTCCGTCAGACGTAAGGGCCTCGAAATCAGGACGTCCGTCCGGGAGTTGATTGGACGGCTGCACGAGGTCTTCCACCGTCTCCACCATGTCCGGTGGTGCGGGACCGCCAAAGTGGGCTTTCAACTTGTAGCCGTTGTACTCCGGGGGGTTGTGACTGGCCGTAATTACGACGCCCGCATCGGCGCCGAGGGCGTGGGTGGCCCAACTCACGGCCGGGGTGGACACCGGGGTGTCGGCGAAGGTCACGTGGATGCCCGCGTCGGCCAATACTTCAGCGGTCCGTTCTGAAAACTGCCGACTCAAAAAGCGCATGTCGTGACCCAGAACGACGCTTGGTGAGGGACCGTAGTCGTCGAGGAGCCACTCGGCCGTTGCTTGGGACACGCGCTCAAGGTTCGTGAACGTATAGTCGTCGGCGATGACGGCTCGCCAGCCGTCGGTACCAAATTCGATGGGGACGTCAGACATGTGGAGAACAAGAGGAATTCAGTATCAACATTAAGCGAGCGGGACAATACCCGCCGTTCAAGAAAAGAATTGCGAACACGAAAAGCCATCTCCCACTCTGCGTCCTTGAAGCGGCCTAAGAACGGCAGGTCAGAACGAGCAAGGGGCTCGTGCGTTGGGCACCGCGGATTCTTCTACTCCCATCTATCGCACGATTGTCTCTGTCGACATGCCTCCGGACGGTATGCCCAAGCACTGGTCTGCGGTTATTCTCCTTGCGTGCCTTGTCTTCTCCACCCTCCTGTCTCCAGTGCCGCGCGTGCAGGCACAGCAAACGGAGGAGACCTCGACAGAGGAGGAGACCTCTCGACGTGAAGTCCGAATCGACGTGGGGGGGGGATGGGGGATTCCCATCGATGACGTTGCGTTGCAGTCTCAAACTGTAGACGGAAATCTCGCAATCGACGTCAATTCAGGCCCCCACGCGTACGCAGGAGTTGGATTTGTGCGGTCGATTGCGGAGAAGTTTGCCCTTGGGGCCCGCATCCGAGGCCAAGCGACCCAGCTACGGGGAACGGTCGAGAATGTGACTTGCGGCGAGGATTTTACGTGTCAGGACCCCGAAGGACTGCTTTGGGCGGCTACGCTGGAGGGTCGGATCATCATAACAGCCCCGGAGTGGATCAACCCGTATCTCCTGGTGGGACTCGGGGCCGTACAGACCACCGTGCACGGTGTGACGGTGGAAAATAGCGATGGGGACACCTTCCGCTTTGACGAGGCGAAGGTGACGGACGCGGGAGGCGACATTGGGCTTGGGGCGTCTCTTCCAATTACCGACTACCTCTACTTTGACGCCGAATTTCGGGTGACTGGTGCCCTTCCCGGAGGAAAAGAAAATGAGGTAAGTGTCCTTCCGTTTTCGGCGGGAATCTCTGTCGGATTTTAGGCGCACGGGCAATTGGAAGATGTTGAAAGCCCCACAGAATTTCTGAATCACGTGCGGAACGTGGGAAAAAGAGGGTCATTCTTCAGACACTACCATCTTCAAGTGTTCTTGACGCTGGTCTCGTCACAGCGACAGTTGTCATGGTTCAGGTTCCGCGTTTCCTGTCACGGTGCCGGGGCGTGGTCGTTGGCCTCTTTATAGCAGGGATATTGTTTGGCGGTCCGTCGGCCTGGGCGCAGGAGGATTCCTCTCTCGTCGCCACCCAGCGATTGGCCTACGAGGTTCCCTATGCCGAGTGGAAAGACTGCGGACTGCGGAAGGGAGAGGTTGATGCCTTCGTCGTGCGTCGTCCCGATTCGAAGACGCGGCGGAAGAGAGCTGCTACGATTCAGGTGCAGTACGGCCCCAACTTTCCCTCGGCCGCGCGGGCGGCCTACGAACGGGCGGTGAACATCTGGGAAACACACATCGAGTCGGACGTCGAGATCCGGATTGAGGCAGGAGCCATCGAAGACCCTCCGGCGGACGCCCTCGGGGGCACCATTCCCACGCAGTTCTGGATCCTAGAGGATGCGGACGGTCCTCAATTCATTGCCGGCGATGCGCTCGCCGATGCTATGACGGGGCAGGACGCGGCCCCGGATTCGACGGACATGATGACCGATTTCAACTTCGAGCGCAACGACTGGCACTACGGCGAGGGCCCGGCTCCTAGTGGGACCGTTGACTTTACGAGTGTAGCGCTTCACGAAATTGCTCACGGCCTCCACTACCTCAGCCTCTGCAACAAAACCCCCAGTGGGGGGCAATGCCGATTCGACGTCGGAGAAGCGGAGGTTGCCGACCTCTTTTCGGTGCGGCTTCGTGAGCAGTTGCCGGATGGGGAGTTACTGTCGCTTACCGAGGAGGACACATATTCGAGCTCCGTGGGTCTCGGACAGGCGTTGACCAGTGATCGACTGGTGTTTGCGGGCTCCCGATCGGAGGATGGAGCCCGGCGCAGCACCGGTCCGGTGCCGCCAAAAATCTACGCCCCCCCAACCTTTCGGGAGGGCTCCAGCCTTTCACACCTGGACGAGTCGATCTATCCGTTTGAGGGAACGAATGCGCTCATGACGCCCTACATCGCTCCGGCCGAAACCAACCGTCTTCCGGGCCCTGTGGTTTGTGGCCAACTGGGAGACATCGGGTGGTCGCTGGGGGTGGACTGTGAACAGCACTTCCAAGACATTTTTAACGTTCGGTTCGCGGCCCAGACTGACACGACGAACGAGAGCGTGATCCTCACCTGGAGCCAGCGCGACCGGGCCAACATCGATGAGTTCGTCATCGAACAGCAGTATTTCAACGGTCCCTACGAGGTGGTGAAACGGGGCATCGATGCACCCCCGGTCACCCTTGACAGTCTAGGGCTTGGCCGGTTCTCGTTCCGTATTCGTTGGATTCGTGAAGACGGGACGCAGGGCGTATCCGTTCGCAATTTAGAGCGCACGGTTTCCCTCAAGAACCTCCGTGCGGATGTGGTCGGGCGAGACCGGGAAGGCCGCGGGAGCGTCGAGCTTGCGTGGGACGTTCCGCCCGGTACCCCATCGACCTTCTCTTTTCGAGTGGAGCAGGCCAAGGGCGATGGGTCGCAGTATCAGAACGTTGGAGGGGCTGCCCATCAAAAATTCTCTGCCGAGCGGCAGCCCCCGGGGTACTACACCTACAGGGTGGTGGCTCAAGACTCCAAGGGAAATACCCTCGTCAGTTCTGAGATGCCCCTCCGGATCTCGTTTGAAGGTCCCGTTTACGCAAACGGACCGTATCCAAATCCGACACGAGACCAGGCGACGCTCGTTCTTACGTCCCGCCGATTCCAGGACACCACTGTCGAGGTGTTTAACGCGATTGGGGAACGGGTGTACCGCAGCAAGCGCCTTTTGGGACGGCAAGAGTCGACGCGATTTACCTTTGACAGCTCAGAATGGGCAAGCGGGATGTACGTCATCCGGATTCAGGGCCGTACCTTTACGACCACTCGAAAGATGATGGTGGTGCATTAGGGGGGGCAGGATGAGGCGCTCTGTGCTGAACTTATGGTTCCACTCCGAAGGACTCGAGTGTGCCCTGGATAATGCTCTCCTTATGTACGCTGGAAAGAAAACCGAGCGGGCGATCATCGTAGCCAAAATGGAACCCGTTGGCGCGGCTCCCCCGTACGTGGGGGCGTGGCTGGGGAACGTAAGGGCACTGGGGCAGTCACCATCTCAATAATTTCCGTAGCTTCAGTACCTTTCCGCGATTGTATGACTACTTCACGTTTCTGGGGCGTCCTCTCTGTCGTGCTACTGTTGGGCGGGGCGGCCGCTCTTCCCCTTCACGCTCAGAAGCCTCTTCCGAAGGCTGTGGGGCAAATCCAGACGAGTGCACTTTCATCAGAGGTGGTGCGTGCGTCTCAGGAGGCCGTGCAGGGGCCGGACCGGTCGGGCAAAGATGGCCCGATGGCAAAAATCGGATTGGAGTTGGCTCTTCTCTACCATCAGCAACGGGTGGAAGGGACGCAGGGCATCCGTCGGCTCCGAGAAGACGCCCGGCAGAGGGAGCAGAAGAAGAATGAGGAAGGGGATCCAGAGAAGGTGCGGAGCCGGACTCTGTCGCCCATTTCGGCCGACGGCCGATCCGTCATGATCGAGGCCACAGCCGCTGAAAAATCGGCCGCGTCTCTTCTAAATGATCTCCGGCGGCTGGGACTCGAAGATGCACACTCGACGGGGCGTCTCGTGTCCGGTCGTTTGCCCATTTCAGCACTCCAGGGGGCCGCCAAGCTTTCCACCCTCGGGGGAATGATGCCGTCGTACGCACGCTCCCACGTCGGGCAGGTGGAATCAGAGGCGGACACTAGCCACTCAGCCTATGACGTCCGTAATGAGATGGGGGTCGACGGTGCCGGGCAGAAAATTTGTGCCCTCTCCGACAGTTATAACCAGGCCAGCGGGGCCCTCACCGCTGCAGGGCAAGACATTGAGACGGGCGACCTTCCGGGAGAGAACAATCCGCTCGGAAATACCACTCCGGTCGACGTGCTGGACGACACCGACCAGGAGGGTACAGATGAAGGCCGGGCCATGCTCCAGCTCATTCACGACATTGCCCCCGGGGCCGAGCTTGGGTATCACACCGCGACTCGGGGATTGTTGGCCTTCGCGGAGGGCGTTCGGGCGTTGGCCGATCCCACGCAGGGCGACTGCGACGTGATCGTCGACGACATCGGATACAACATCGAGCCCTTCTACCAAGATGGGCCGGTGACGAACGCCATCGATGATGTCGTAGAGCAGCACGACGTGGTGTACTTTTCGTCGGCCGGGAACGACGGGCAGAATGCCTATCGGGCTCCGTTCCGCAATACCGGAGACCAGGGCCTCACCTCCGACCAGGCAGTGGCGCACGACTTCAATCCTGGGGCAGAGGTTGACACGCGTCAGCAGATTACGATCTCACCCGGCGGAGAATTTGGCTTTTTTACGTTTCAATGGACCGATCCCTCCGTGGTCGTTGAAGGGTCCGATGGGGCCGACTCCGACATTGACGTGGCCCTCGTGGATGACACGCTTGGGATTGTAGCAGAGTCTCTTTTCCCAAATATTGAGGACGGGCGACCGGTTGAGTCTTTGTCCTTTGAGAACGATGGAAGCGTTGATACCGACGGAGACGGCGTCGCCGACTCTACGTTCCACCTCGTCATTGAGAAATATGCAGGTCCAGATCCGGAGGAGGTACGATACGTTTATAATGGGTCCAATTATAGTATTGACGAGTACGACACCCGCGGTGCTACCGTCTACGGTCATCCGATGGCTGAGAGAGGGATGGCGGTGGCGGCCGCTCCGTTCTTTCGCACCGCGGCGTATTCTCGGTTTGATCCTGCTGTCCTTGAGTCTTTTTCGTCGAAGGGGGGAATCCCGATTCTCTTCGACCAGAGTGGAAACCGAATCAATGCCATTAATCGGGAAAAGCCTGACGTAACGGGGACGGATGGGATCGACAACACGTTCTTCGGATTTGATATCCCCGATACCGCGCTTTCAGGGGTCGACCCAGATTCCCACCCAAACTTTTTCGGCACGTCGGCCTCGGCCCCGAACGTAGCGGCCATCGCCGCGCTCATTCGACAGTCGCGAGAGAATTATTCCAGTGAGGAGGTGTACGACCGATTGGAGTCCACCGCGCAGGACGTAACGCAGCGGGTCACTCGGACGTCACAGCTCGCGTCGGTCGGAGACGGAGTGGATCCGTGGAGTGGGCACGGCTTCGTTCAGGCGATGGATGCGGTGCCGCCGCTGGATATTCGCGATTTACAGCTCGTGGAGTCTCCTCCGAACGGGGGAAGCGCCGAGCTTTCGTGGCAGGTGCGGTCCGGGGTCACCATTGATCAGTATGACTTTGAGCGACGGTACTTTGCGGGCCCGTTCGAGCCGCTCAATGTGTCGGTCAACGACGAGACCGCTGTGCTGGAGAACTTGGGCCTTGGGGTGTACACGTTTCGGGTGAAGTGGACCCGTCCGGATGGGGTGACCGGTCAGCGCACCCTTACGGACACGCTCGGGTTTCAGTCTGTCGAGGCGGAAGTCACCAGTCGAGACCAGCAGGGGCGAGGCGCGGTGGAGGTTTCTTGGGGAGTCCCCAACGGGACCGAACACTTCGACTATCGCGTCGAGCGCCGACTTGCCGACGAGGAGGACGAGCCGTTCGAAACCGTCGGCAACACGATCCAGACGCAGGTGGAGGTCCCGCGCCAGATGCCGGGCACGTACGTCTATCGCGTGACGGGGACCGATGGTCAGAACAACTCGCTCAGCAGCTCCACAGTCACGCTGGACGTAGAGTTGGACGGGCCCGCGGTGGCGGTTGGGCCGTATCCCAATCCTGTGGAGGGCGATGCCGTCACCGTCGACCTTACCGTTCAGAATACCCAGCGGCTGACGGTTGAGGTCTACAACGCCATCGGCGAGCGGATGTATAAAGCGGAACCAAGGGTCGAATCGCTTGCTCCCGAAGAGCTTCGCCTAAACGTGAGAGACTGGGCAAGTGGAGTGTACTTCTTCCGGGTTCGAGGACAGGATTTCTCGAAAACCCGGAAGCTCGTGGTTGTGAGGTAACCGACGAGACCTGCGAGGTCATAGCAGAGTGCCCCGCAAGGGGAGGGCGGGGCCTACTCCGCGTCAGAGACGACGTCACTGGCGGAGTCGTCGTCCATTTCTCCATTGGTGGCGGCGTCGGACTCGTCCGGAGTGGATTCATCCGCGTCGTCTGTTTCCTCTTCGTTTGCGTCGTCTAGCACTCGGGTCACGTCGGCAATCCGGTCGCCGTCCTTCAGGTTGATCACGCGAACGCCCTGCGTGTTGCGGCCCATAGTACTGATTTCTTCGACCCGCGTCCGGATCATGATCCCGTTTTCGGTAATAATCATTAGATCCTCGGTGCCGTAAACTCCTTTGATGGCCACCAGGTCGCCCGTCCGGTCGGTACGGTTGAGGGTGATGAGGCCTTTGCCTCCGCGTCCCTGTACTCGGTACTCGGCCAAGGAGGTGCGCTTGCCGTATCCGTTCTCGGCGACGGCCAGCACGTCTAGCTCCTCGTCCGCATCCGGCGGGACCGAGACCATGCCGACCATCTCCTGGTTCCCGGGCAGTTTCATTCCGCGCACCCCCCGCGTATTCCGTCCCATGGGCCGCGCGTCGTTCTCGTCGAAGTGCACCGCCCGCCCGCCGGAGGAGGCCACGACCACGGTGTGATCCCCACCGGTTAGAGACGCCTCGATCAATTGGTCGCCCTCGTCAATCTTGATGCCAATGATGCCGTTGGTACGCGGTCGACTGTACGCTTCGAGGGTTGTCTTCTTCACCATGCCCTGCCGGGTGGCGGCCAGCACGTAGTGGTTGTTCAGGAAATCCTCGTCCTCAAAGTCGTCTTTGCTCACGCTGATCACGGTCCGCACCCGGTCGTCCGCGTCCAGATTGATGAGTTGTCGAATGGAGCGGCCTTTCGCCGTGCGGCTGCCTTCCGGAATTTCGAACGGACGCAGCCAGAAGCACTGTCCCTTGTCGGTGAAGAGGAGGAGGACGTCGTGAGAGTGGCAGACGTACAGGTGCTCGATGAAGTCGTCTTCTCGCTTGCCGGTGCCGCGCATTCCGACGCCGCCGCGGCCCTGCGTGCGGTAGGTGTCAATGGGGGTGCGCTTGGTGAGGCCCTGATGCGTGATGGTGACGACGACGTGCTCGCGCTCAATCAGGTCCTCGATGATGATGTCGTCGCCGCCAGTGTAGTCAATTTCGGTGCGGCGCTCGTCGTCGAAGCGCTCCTTTACCTTCAGCAACTCCTCCTTGATGATCTCCATCCGGCGCTCCTCACTGCTGAGAATGTGCTGGAGCTCCTGGATTTTTTCGATGATTTCCTCGTACTCGCCGACGATCTTTTCGCGCTCCAGCCCCGTAAGCCGGCTCAGGCGAAGGCGCAGGATGGCATTGGCCTGATCTTCGGTCAGCCAGTGGCCCTCTTCCGGTTGCTGCACGAGCTCTTCGTAATCGTCGCCAAGGAGCTTCTGCACCGTGTCCTGGTCCCGATCCGCCTCAACGGGCGGTGTAAGCGGCACGTTGATCTCGCGCAGATCCGCGGGCGAGAGGGTGTCCGGATAGCGGCCTTCTCTGAGCTTCTGCCGGGCGGTCTCGGTGTCGGGGGAATGGCGGATGATGGCGATGACCGAGTCGAGGTGATCGAGCGCCAGCGTGAGTCCCTCGAGGATGTGGGCCCGATCCTGCGCCTGCGCTAAGTCGTACTCCGTGCGGCGCACCACGATCTCGTGGCGGTGGTCCACGTAGTGCCGGATCGCGTCCTTCAAGTCCACGACCTTCGGACGCCCGTTCACCAGCGCCACCATGTTGACGCCAAAGGTATCCTGGAGGCGGGAGTGCTTGTAAACCTGATTTTTGACGATCTCCGCGTTGGCGTCCCGCTTGAGCTCGATCACGATGCGAAGGCCGTCACGGTCGCTCTCGTCGCGAAGATCGGCAATCCCCTCGATGCGCTCCTGCCGTACCCGGTCGGCAATGCGCTCCACCTCGCGGCTCTTGTTCACCTGGAAGGGGAGTTCCGTCACCACCAGTGCACGGCGTCCACTTCGCACCTCTTCCTCGTGCATCTTCGCCCGCATCACGACGCGACCCCGCCCCGAATGGTAGGCGTTGTAGACCCCCTGGTAGCCATAGATAATGCCCCCGGTGGGAAAGTCCGGTGCCGGAAGATGCTCCATCAAGTCGTCGATCTCAATCTCCGGAGCGTCGATGTAGGCCACGGTCGCGTCGATGGTCTCGCCCAGGTTATGGGGCGGGATCTTGGTGGCCATCCCGACGGCAATGCCGTCCGCCCCATTTACCAGCATGTTGGGAAAAGCGGCCGGCAGCACCACCGGCTCGTCCATCGTCCCGTCGAAGTTCTCCTGCGTGTCGACGGTCTCCTTGCCGATGTCCTTCAGCATCTGCTCGGCGATGCGCGTCATGCGGGCCTCGGTGTACCGCATGGCCGCCGCCGAGTCGCCGTCGACCGAGCCGAAGTTTCCCTGCCCATCGGCCAGGGGGTAGCGCATGGAAAAATGCTGCGCCATGCGCACGAGCGTGTCGTAGACCGACGAGTCGCCGTGGGGATGGTATTTTCCGAGGACCTCGCCGACGATGCGGGCGCTCTTCTTGTAGTTGGCACCCTGGGTGAGGCCGAGCTCGTGCATGCCGTAGAGCACACGGCGATGCACCGGCTTCAAGCCGTCGCGCACGTCGGGGAGCGCGCGGCTCACGATGACGGACATCGAATAGTCGATGTAGGAGGATTTCATCTCCTCCTCGATGTTGATCGGGATGACACGGCTGTCGTCCGCTTCCATGCTCTGAAAGGGCTTCGTGAAAGAGCGTGAACAGAAAGGAGTGACGGGCTGCGCGGAGGGCGCTTACATCCCTATACAATGTAGTGACCTGTCGGCAGAAGTGCCACCGTATGACGGGGGGAGCGACGGGGCTCAATTGAAGAATACGGGAGGAGTAGGGGGCAATCTTGCTGATCCTGTGAAGGGGCGGGATTCTCGGCAATACCTTCGTTCAACAGCTCGGGGAATGGCATTCATGACGCGCCCGTGACATTCATCTTACAGAGGGAATCTTTCCCCTTTTTCCGGCGTGGAAATCACCCAATCTCGCTCGGCTTGACTCACAAGCAGGACGTGCAGAACAGTAGGGCTTTCTGGCGTTTTTGTAACGTCCTCAACGGGCCGAACCCTGAACCCGAACGGAAGGTCAATATTCCAAAATCACTTACGGCCCAGTTGCGTTACACGTAGGTCCCGTGTTTCGGCTTAAATCAACTCAATCTATGCTCCTTCGTCGCTTCCCGACGTTCGTCCTCCTGGCGCTACTCATGTTGTACTGGGGAGGAATCCATTCTCCGGACGCGAGTGCTCAGTCGTCCGACGATCCCAGTCCGCATAGCGACGCCTCGCTCGTGAGCGAGGTATCGGCGGTCGCCCCGGGCGAGCCCTTTACGGTGGGGCTGCGGATTCGCATGGAGAGTGGGTGGCACAGCTACTGGAAGAACCCCGGCGATTCGGGGGAACCGACCTCCATCGATTGGGCTTTGCCGGCGGGCTTTACGGCGGGCGAGATTCAGTGGCCGTATCCGCATCGCGTTCCGTTCGGTCCGATGACGAGCTACGGCTACTCTGATGAGGTCGTCCTGCCCGTCACCATAACGCCCCCTGAAGGGCTCTCCCCGGGCGACAGCGTCACCGTTGAGGGCAAAGCCGAATGGCTCATCTGTGCCGATATCTGTCTGCCCGCCGAGGCGGACGTGCAGACGACGCTCGCGGTGGCGAGTACCTCGCAGCCTAGCCCGCAGGCCGAAGCCATCGCGGAGGCCGAAGCCAAGCAGCCCCGTCCGGTGGAAGGGTGGACGGTGCAAGCGAGCCGAAGCAGCGGCAGCTACACGCTGGCTGTGACCGCGCCCGATGATCATCGTCCGTCGCTCGATGGGGCGTACTTCTTTCCTGAGGAGAAAGAAGTGCTCGACTACGCCGCCCCGCAACCCGTTTCGCGAGCCGGGGACACTCATTTACTTTCCCTGCAGCAATCCTCGTACGCCCAGGAACCGGCCGATAGCCTTCGGGGCGTACTGGTGGCCCCGGAGGACGTCACGTGGGATGCCGACGGCTCCGTTCGGGCCCTCCGCGTGAACGTGCCCGTGGACTCGACGCTCTCGGGCATCGACGTGGGCGCTATGACGGCGGCCTCGACCACTGGAGGAGGGGGCGGCCTTTCGCTCCCATGGGCGCTCGCCTTTGCCTTTGCCGGCGGACTCTTGCTCAATCTCATGCCCTGCGTATTTCCCGTCATTTCCGTCAAGATCCTCGGCTTTGCGGAGCAGGCGGGGGAGGACGACGCTGCGATCCGGACCCACGGGACGCTGTTTGGAGTGGGAGTGGTCGTGTCCATGTGGGTGTTGGCAGGCGTTCTGCTTGCCGTTCGGGCCGCCGGGAGCCAGGTGGGATGGGGCTTCCAGCTGCAGTCGCCCACGTTCGTTGCGCTGATGGCTCTGCTTTTCTTTGGCATTGGGCTGAACCTGCTGGGGCTCTTCGAGGTGGGCACGCGCCTCATGAGTTGGGGCGGGAAGCTGCAGACTGAAACTGCGGATGGCGGGCGCCTGGGGGCGTTTATGACGGGGGTCTTAGCCACTGTGGTGGCCACGCCCTGTACGGCTCCGTTTATGGGCGCTGCTCTTGGAGTGGCCCTTACGCTTTCAACGGTCGGATCCCTTCTCATCTTCACGGCCCTCGGGGTGGGGATGGCGCTGCCGTACGTGGGACTCTCGATGGCGCCCCGTCTTCTGGAGGCCCTTCCGGAGCCAGGGGCCTGGATGGAGTCCCTGAAGCAATTTTTCGCGTTTCCAATGTTCGCTACTGCCATCTGGCTCGTCTGGGTGTTTGGACAGCAGGCCGGAAATGGCGGCGTAGCGCTCCTGCTCTTCGGCCTCCTCCTGCTCGGCATGGCCGGGTGGGTGGTGCACCGGTGGTCGGCGTCCACACTCTCCCGCTCCCTCACGCTCGTGACTCGAGGGCTCGCGACCCTCATGATTCTCGGGGCCGTGACGGCGGCCATCATTGGGGCGGGCTACGATCGGCCGGCGTCCGACGCTTCGTCCAGCGACGGCACCTCCGCAGAATCCTCCCTCCAGTGGACCTCCTTTTCCCCCGAAAAAGTTGAAAATCTCCGAGCCGAGGGGCCGGTGTTCGTCGACTTCACGGCGGCCTGGTGCCTCACCTGTCAGGTCAACAAGCGCACCGTCCTGAACACCGAGGCGGTACAGTCTGCTTTTCAGAAGCGAAACGTAGCGCTCGTAAAGGCCGATTGGACGAACCGCGATCCAGAGATCACGAAGGCTCTGGAGTCGCACGGTCGGAGCGGCGTGCCGGTCTACGTCCTGTATCCGGGGGATGGATCCGGGCCCACGCTTCTTCCGGAAGTGCTCACGCAAGACATTGTGCTCACTGCGTTGGAGGACCTTCCGTCCTCGTCTTAAATGGAGAACTGACCTTTAGAATTACGCATCGGTAATCACGCATCATCCCGCTCGCACGATCTTTCCACACTAGCTTCCTCGACACTATGAACACGTTTCGTCGAACCCTCCTGACCTTCGCATCCGCACTACTGTTCCTCGTGGCGGCTCCCGTTGCCGTTCAGGCGCAGGTGCCCGTCGGCGAGCAGGCGCCCAATTTCACCCTTCCCGACACGGATGGGGAGCAGCATAGCCTCTCCGACTTTGAAGGCAAATACGTTGTTCTGGAGTGGCTGAACTTTGGCTGCCCGTACGTGGGCAAGCATTACGGCAGCGGCAACATGCAGCAGCTCCAGGAAACCTACACGGATAAGGGCGTGGTCTGGCTTTCGATCGTGTCGTCGGCCGAGGGCAAGCAGGGGTACTATCCGCCTGAGGAGATGAAGGCTCAGAAGAAGAAGCACAACGGCAACATGACGGCCATTCTCATGGACCCGTCCGGCGAGGTCGGACGCACGTACGGGGCGAAGGTGACCCCGCACATGTACGTGATCAACCCCGAGGGCGAGTTGGTTTACAAGGGAGGCATTGACGACAAACCGACGACGGACGAGGCCGACATCGAGAGCGCGAAGAACTACGTCAAAAACGCCCTCAACCAGGCCATGAACGGAGAAGAGGTCAGCCCTCAAACCGCCGAGCCCTATGGCTGCACGGTGAAATACGCGGCGAGGTAGGCTCTATTGACCGTGCACAACTACCCTACAGGCCGTGCGGAATACGCCCGTCAGGTTTCTCCGACCTGACGGGCGTTTCCGTGTTGTAGGGGCCCGAGGAGCGAATCACTCGTCCAGGTTCACAAACTCCGGGGGCTCTTCCGGAATGGTCCAGAGAAAGACCGTTTCGCCGTCGGATTCCCAGGTCGTGTCGGGCTCCCACTCGTTCATGTCAAAGTCGTGGGACACAACGCGCGTACCAGGCTTCAGCTCACGGAAAAGTTTTGGGCGCAGCTCCATGTTGACCGTGGGAAGGAGATAGATGCTGACGACCGTGGCCTCACTGAGATCCGCCTCGAACAGGTCGCCCTGCCGAAACTCCACTCGGTCACTGACGCCGGCGTTTTTCGCGTTTTTGCGAGCCTTCTCCACGAGGTGCGGTTTGATCTCGATTCCCACTCCGCGGGCTCCGTACTCCCGGGCCGCCGTAATCGGAATGCGGCCGTCGCCGCTCCCGAGGTCGTACACTACGTCGTTTTCACTCACGTTGGCGAGTTCCAGCATCTTGTTCACGACCGGCTGCGGGCTTTCGACGAAGGGCACGTCGGAGTCGATCGTGTCGGCTGCACTGCCGGTGACGGGCGACGGGGCCGAGAGGTCTACTGAAGCGGTGTCGGTGTCCTCGTTCGAGGCCGTGTTGCCCTGTTCTTGAGCACAGCCGAGTAGGGGAAGCAGGAGTACGACGATGAGGGGAAGCAGAGCACCGCGGAGGGAGGGCGAAGGAAACATGGAAGCCAAGTCGATTGGGAATGGGGTAAAGCGCAAGGGGGCAATCCGGAAGACGAACGTGTCATCTCCCGTCTTACGGGCGGCCGAACCGCCAGTCATCGTAGGGCCAAACCTATAAACGATCACGGAGAGGTGCGACCCTCACTGCATCGTCCAGTGATATTCGTGAGAAGGCTCGTGCGATTCATCAAGCGGACGCCGACGAATGTGAGAAGCACGGCACGAGAGTGCAGTTCGTGGCAGTGGGGGAATCCCAGCGTGTTCCAGTTCATGCGAGTGGATGCGCAACTTGCTCACCCAATCGTGAAGCGCTATGGTGTGTTCTCGTCTCTCTGTCCGAGGCATTTGCGTTGGCCTTGCGGTTTTTCTGCTTGGGGGACTCCTTTTCAAGACGATACCGGTCACCGCTCAGGAGCAGGACCAGCCCACAGGAAGTCTTTCAGGACAGGTTGTCGACGACGGATCGGGCGAGCCGCTTGAGGGGGCTACGGTGGCGCTTTGGCAGGAAACGGCCGCCGACTCGACACTCATAACCGGAACAGTGACTGGGTCCGATGGGCGCTTCTCGTTCTCGGACGTACCCATTCAGAGCTACACACTTCGGATCAGCTTTGTCGGGTACCAGGACCGACGGTTTCCCGAGACACGCCCGAGCCCCAACTCGGATGGAGGGAGCCTGAGCACGATTCGACTTGTGCGAGAAACGGAGCAGGCCGGGGAGGTAGAGGTCACGGCCGACCGCCCGGCGGCGCAAATAGAGACTGACCGGACGGTCTACAATACGTCGGAGCGTGCCGTGAGTGCAGGCGGTACGGCCCGAAAGGTGCTGGAGACGCTTCCTTCGGTCCAGATCGATACCGACGGGAGCATCAGTTATCGGGGGAACGAGAGCGTGGCCCTGCACATCAACGGCGACCCTGCGTCCCTGCAGGGGCAGAGCCTCGTGAGCTACTTGCAGAGTTTGCCTGCGGGGGCTGTGCAGCGCGTGGAGATTATTCCAAACCCCTCTGCGAAGTACGAGCCGGAGGGGATGGCCGGGATCATCAACATTGTGCTTCAGCGCGATATCGAGTCCGGCTGGGGGGGAGGGGCAACGACCAGTGCACGAGCCGACGCCAATGGTCGATACGGGGGCAGTGGTTCGGTGAACCTCGGGTACCAGTCCGACGGCTTTCGGTTCGTGACGACCTACTCGCATCGGCGCGGGAGTGAGGAGGATGAGGATTCTCGGTTCGTGGAGCAGTTTGTGAACGGTCCTGACCCGCAGGACAACACGCTGGTCGACCAGGACGGCACGGAGGAAGAGTTCGAGCGGTCGCACTCCTTGACCTCCCGGCTGAACTACAGCATCTCGGAGATGACCAGTCTCAACTTCGAGGGAACCGTCAGCCTCCGCCGCGACGAGTCGAGCGGGCAAAATCTGGAGCGTCGGTTTATCACCAACATGAACGGGACGCCGGACTCAACCAACGCTCGGGTGATTGAGGAGAACTCCGATGACGAGACGGTTGACGGTCGTCTCTCGCTGGACCATGTCTTCATGGAGGACGAGCACACGATTGAGGCCCAAATTCAATATGACCGGGACTTTGAGAACTCGGACAACGAGTACGCCAATTACGTGCTTCAGGGAGCGGGAGACATTGGTCCGCAGCGCAGTAGCGAGAGTGAGGTCGTAAATGAAGACGAGCAGGATGGCACGTTGGAGGTGGATTACCTGCGCCCGCTTGGAAGTTTTGAGCTGGAAACCGGCTACAAAGGGTCCTACCGGCGACTGCAAAGTGACCGTCAGTTTCTGCGCCGCAGGGCCGGGCAGACGCTCACCGAGGAGGAGACGGACTTCGTCTTTGATGAGCAGATCCATGCCGCTTACGGCATCTTGAGTCACGACCTCGGAGACTTTGGCGTGGAGGCGGGGCTTCGGGCGGAGACGGTCAATACCATCATCGACGTGATCGGAGACGATGAAGTAAACAACGATTACGTAAGCCTTTACCCCAGCGCGTTCCTCACGTACGAGCCAAACGAGCGGCGGCAGGCTCGGCTCTCGTACAGCAAGCGGGTCGATCGACCCAACCTCTGGGACATTAATCCGATCGACGACACCGAAAACCCAACCTTCCGCAACCAGGGGAATCCGACACTGGATCCGGAGTACATTCACTCCTTTGAACTCACTGGAACCCAGCGGTGGGGAGGCGCTTCGGTAACCGTGACGCCCTACCTGCGACACACGGTCAACGAAATTGAAGACATCGAGCAGGACACGACCATTAACGGTCAACAGGTGGTTCTGCGTCGGGCTGAAAACTTTAGCTCCAGCACGTCTTACGGAACCGAACTCGTCACTACTTTTAGCTGGAACGAGACGATCGAGGGGACCCTAAGTGGGAATGTCTACCGCTCGGTGACCGACGGGTCCAATCTGAGTACGGATCTCAGCAACGACGCGTTGACCTTCTCGACCCGTGCCGACGTACGCGCTGAACTGACGGACGAGATGCAGCTCGAGTTCAGTCAATTTTACCGACCGGCAACCGACATTCCCGGAGGACGCATGGGCCGAATGACGAGCACGGAGCTGGCATTACAGCAGCAACTCTTTGACGGAGATGGGAGCCTAACGCTGAGATTCGACGATCTATTCAACGCCAATCAGTTCAACGTCCGCCGCGAAACGAACAACTTTCGTCAGGAATCGACTTTCCAGTGGGGCGCCCGGGAATACTCGCTGACCTTCCAGTATACCTTCGGCGCGAATCCTGAAGAGGAGCGCGGGCGGGGGGGACCGGAAGGAGGTGGGTTTGAGGGCGGCGGGGGGCCGGAAGGAGAATAATGCACGCTGGCAAACATTCCTCAGGGGGAGTGGGTCGTGAGCACTCACTCTCCCACCGATGACTTTGAGGCTTGGATATTCCAGTTGTGGGAACCGCTCAAATATTCTCCGTACCCGGGGACGTGAATTGACATCGCCCCTGTAGTTAATTAAAGTAATGTACAGTTGTAACGATTTAATTCTGGTAACACATCATGTAATTTGGTGTGTTCGTCAGTACTCGCTGGGTGCGCATTCAGCAGTGCCGGCATCCTCCGCGGTGTCGCTCGTCTTCGAAAGAAAACTTTGGCAGAAGTGAGTCGGTAGAAAAAACTATTCTTGGAGTTCGATGATTGAATCAGTTTGATTGTTTTCGAATCGTGTTTGATCGGAGAGTCTGGCCTTCGCTCTTGAGGCTGCACAACGGACTACAGGGAATTTCTCTCCATCTTTTCGTACACGTATCCGTCGGTTTCCCCGTAACCTTCAAGTGTTCATGCTTTCTCTTTTTCCCATTGCGGTTCAGGTGGACCCGTTTCTCGTCGTAACGAGTCTTCTGGTTCTCGGGGCCGTGACGACTCGTTGGAGGCCGACGGTGCGGAAAGGGGTCGAATCCCTGCTGGAATCCTTGTTCCTTGAGGAAAAGCTCACCCTACTACACGGGGCCGAGGATCCGTCCGAGGAGGGCGTTGGCGCAGGGTACGTTCCCGGCATTCCCCGTCTTGACATTCCGCCGCTACGTCTCACGGATGGACCCGCGGGCATCCGCTCTACCGAGCCGGCCACTGCTCTTCCGGCCCCGATTATGCTTGGAGCGTCCTTCGATCCGGATCTCCTCCGCCGCGTCGGAGAGGTACTCGGTCGAGAGGGGCGGGCCCACGGCGCGGACGTACTGCTCGCTCCCATGGTAAATATCATCCGCGTTCCGCAGGCCGGGCGCAACTTTGAGAGCTTCAGTGAGGACCCGTTCCTCACGAGCCGGCTGGGCGCGCAAGAAGTGAAGGGCATCGAAGGCAAGGGAATGATTGCGGCCACGAAGCATTTTCTGGCCAACAATTTCGAGGAGGATCGGGACCGGATCAGTGTGGAAGTGGACGAGCGGACGCTACGGGAGATCTATCTTCCCGGATTTCGGAGCGCCGTAGCGGCCGGTACCGGGAGCGTGATGAGCGCATACAATCGCGTAAACGGGACGTATGCATCTGACAATGAGCGACTCCTTTCCGACCTGCTCAAGCGCGAGCTCGGGTTCGAAGGTTGGGTTATGAGCGACTGGTATGCCCGACACTCCCTGGGGGCCATCCAAGCTGGGCTCGACATGGAACGGCCCGGTCTGGATTTCCCGGAGGCTCCTCAGGCAGTGTATTTTGGGGACTCGTTGCGTGCCGCCGTAGAGACCGGCCGCATCCCCGAACGAGAAGTGGATCGCTCCGTGCGTCGAATTTTGCGCCAGATGCAGCGGAAGAATCTGCTTGGAGATCCACCGCCCCGTCCGTCGATGGATCCGGAGAAGGGGGCTGCCGTGGCCCGACGAGGGGCGGAAGCCGGAGCCGTCCTCTTGAAGAATGACGAGGAAACCCTTCCCCATGATCGAGAGGAGCTGTCATCCGTCGCGGTCATTGGGCCCACCGCCAAACGTCCGTTGTACGGGGGCGGCGGCAGCTCGCGCGTCCGCCCGCACCGTCTCGAAGCGCCTCTAGAGGCCTTGCGCCGTCGGTTCGGGGACGACGTGGCCATCCAGTACGAACCTGGACTTGACCTGGACGGGGAGCCGGTACCGGCCTCGGCCCTAGCCCCTTCTAAACACATCAGCATCGACGGCCTCCGGCGGAGCTCCCCGGACGGGGCGATCACCATTGATCCGACGCTGGAGTTTACCGGCGAAGATGCGCTACCTACGGCCTCTAGCTGGACGTGGTCGGGTCTTCTCACGGCTCCGGAAACGGGCACGTATGCCCTCAAGCTCCAGACGAAAGGGGGCGAAGGGACGCTCTCGATCGAGGATGAAAAGGTGGCCTCCAGTCGCGGATTTTACAATCAGGTCAGCCTCATTCCGACGGAAATGGGTCTCCAAAGCGCCACGGCGACTGTGGACATGGAAGAGGGGGAGACCCGAAAGCTTTCGATTTCGGTGGACGAGGGGGAAGAAGGATTTTTGACCTCGAATGGAGAGCCGCTGCAGGTTCGGCTCGCGTGGGTCCGTCCGAGTCGTCGGGAGGCGTACCGGCGCCGGGCGGTTGACGCAGCCCAAGGCGCCGATGCGACAATCCTGTTCGGCTACAACGAGGAGACGGAGGGCACCGATCGCACGTCGCTCCATTTGCCCGGGATGCAGGACACCTTGATTCAGTCCGTGGCCGAGGCCAGTCGCTCGACCACCGTCGTGCTCAACACGGGGGGGGCGGTGGTCATGCCGTGGCTTGAGGCTGTAGATTCCGTTTTGGAAATGTGGTATCCGGGCCAAGAGGGAGGAGAGGCCACTGCAGCCATCCTAACCGGAGATGCAGCTCCGGAAGGGCGCCTCCCAGTGACGTTCCCGCGCCGGGCAGAAGACGCACCCACCCATCCCGAGAAACGGCACCCCGGCGTGAATGGACGCACGCACTACAGCGAAGGGATATTCGTTGGATATCGGTGGTACGATGAAAAGGAGATCGAGCCGCTCTTTCCCTTCGGTCACGGACAGACCTACACGAGCTTCTCCTACTCCGATCTGTCGATCCGGGCCATCGGACGAGGGTACGAAGTACAGTTTTGTATCAAAAATACTGGGGACCGACTGGGGACTGCCGTGCCGCAAATCTACGTTGGGCGTCCATCCGAGCCTCCTGTACCGATGGCTCCGAAGGAGCTGGCCGGATTCGAGCGCGTGCAGCTAAATCCTGGAGAAGAGGCGACGCTCGCAATCCCCATTGAAAATCGTGCCTTTTCGTATTGGTCGGTCGAGCACGAGGAGTGGCGCATCGCCCCTGGGCAGCGGCCCGTCTACGTTGGTGCGTCTTCCCGTCAGCTTCGACTGGAAGGAGAGATTCAGGTATCCTGACGAAGCCGCCCGTGGGCCGCGGTGAAGTGGCGTCTCGTTGTTGACCGTTGAGGAGGGGTTGAATCGTTTGGTCGTCTGTTAGGTTTGGAGGAAGATCCCAAAAGATCTCCTTCCTCAACCGTTGATTTGCCGTCGAAATGAATTCATTTCCGGACCACGAGGTCGAACCGTTTGACACCGGCCCGCTTCTCTGGTGGGTGTTGGCACTCCTCGGAGCGGCGCTGATCCTTGAGTTTTACGTGTCGGTGCCGTGGACTGAACCGTTCTTTGAGCCGAATACCTGGGTCCTCTTGGGCGTCTTTCTCGGCTTTGCATTTCGCCTGGCGGGCCGACGGTTGGAAGAACGTGGACATGAGGGTGAACAAGTGCTTCGTTGGGCCAGCCTGGGAGTATGGGCTGCCGCGGCGGGGGGCGGTCTCCTGGCGTGGCTGCTCTAGTGGTCAATGAAGCCGAAGGGGGCAGGTACCGAATCGGCGACGTCAAATCCGAATGTTGCTTCAGCGGCCTGAATACGAGTCGTCGATCAACGGTCGTTTCGACATGGAAAACTTGACGTACCACTATCGTCGAGGGCTCATGGATGAAGGACTGATTGCGTATTCAGTGCTGGTCCCCCTGGTGTCTGAAGTTCTCGTAGGATCCCCGTATCTACCGAACTGTGGCACTGGAGACGAGCATGAGTCGACCACGCTTTTTACCGAAATCGACTCTAAAGTACAGTTTTGTGAACTAAGGTTGAACTATTTGGGGGCGGCGTTATATTTCACTGACCGGAAGTGTCTTCCCAATGCACTTCTTATGAGGGAGCACTTCCAGACGGATTGTCATCTCTACTCCGTTTCCCGCAGGAGACCCGACCTCTTTGGTGGGAGAGGCCGGGTCTCTTTTTTTGTCTATACTGAAATTTGTGAACGCGCCTGTGTTTTCTGATTATGGGAAATCAGTATCCTTCCGATCCCGCCGAACAACCCGAGCGTGTGGTGAAGATCCGCATCCGCATGCACCAACTGGCCGATAATGTGAACGTCCTGGTTGCGGGCGCGGAGGGATAAATCCCGAGGCCTACCGCTCCAGTAGTTCTCATTCGAACGTCTCATCCACCCCGACCTTGTTTCCGATGCTATTTTCTTCGCTTTCCGATGCGGTCCGTGGACCGTGGAGCCACACCGTTGGCCTTCTACTTTTTGTGGGAATTGTCGTGAGTGGGTTTTCGCTTTTGACGCCGACTACGGATTCGACGTCGGCGGGAACGTGGACGGTCGTAGATACCGAAAATAACCCGACGGCCCGTCACGAAAATGCGTTCATAGAGGCCGGTGGGAAGTTTTATCTGCTGGGCGGACGCGGGGAGCGGCCCGTCAACATCTACAATCCAGAGACCCGGGAGTGGTCGGAGGGGCCGGCCCCGCCCTTTCAAATTCACCACTTTCAGGCCGTGACGTACGACGGCGACATCTACGTGGTCGGGGCGTGGTCCGACGATTATCCCCGCGAAAATGGGCTCTCACACGTGTACATCTATGACACCGACCAGAACGAGTGGAAGAAAGGGGCTGAAATTCCGCCCGGGCGTCGGCGCGGCGCCGCTGGGGTGGTCGTTCGGAACGACAAATTCTACGTCGTAGGAGGGATTGTGGGCGGACACGGCCCGCACGCGACGGCCGTCGGCTGGTTCGACGTGTTTGACCCCGAGACGGGCGAATGGACTGCTCGTCGCGATCAGCCGGCCCCGCACGCTCGCGACCACTTTCAGGCTGCCCTCGTGAACGATAAGCTCGTGGTGATGGGGGGGCGTGACAGTGGCGTGGAGGGCTTCAGCGATAGCACCCTCGCCGCCGTGGACGTGTACGACTTCCAGACGGACGAGTGGAGCACCTGGGACGAGGCTCCGCTCCCGACCGAACGCGCCGGGTGCACGGTTGCCGTCCGAGGAGACGAGGTGATTATCACCGGAGGCGAGGGATTTGGCCAGACGTGGGGGCAGACCGAAGTTCTGAACGTAGAGACCCGCAAGTGGAGTACGATTGGGATGCTCAACCAGCCCCGGCACGGCACGCAGATGTTCAACTACCAGGGTCAGCTCTACATCGCTGCTGGATCGGGAGATCAGGGGGGAGGCCCCGAGCTCACGAGTATGGAGACGTACGAGTTTGAGGAGTAGTGCAACGTCCGGCCATAGGACGCACGGTCGACGCTCTTTCCTTCGTTTGCTGACTGATGGTGTAGCGTGAGGCGTGAATCGTAAGAATGGGAGGCTCATGATTCACGTCTTCCCGCCTCAGTACACCGTCAACTTTGTCTTTACAGGTGCGAGCGAACTCAAAATCCCTTGAGGCAGGTCGCTTCGAGTGTAGCCGAGAAGCATTCTCGACATAGGCGGCTTCGATCGGCAGATTTCTCGACGTAGGCAATCTCAGATTGCCATGCTCGAAATGACGTGCCGGATTCCGGGATTTTGAGTTCGATTTGGTCCCCAAAGCACTAACTTGACAAAGTACTCAGTCGACACGTCGGAATAGAGACAGACGGTAAGGAATTGTCCGTTCGTCGCGGGAGAATCGCACCCGATTCCGCCTCATTTGTACGCACAGCGCTCCGGGGCAGAGGCGACGTAGTACGATTTATAGTTAGTGGCCTCCGGGTCCATGCAGCCGCGCAAGTTCAGTACCTCTACGGTCCGAAACTGTACCGGGTGGCTCTCGCTCTGCAGGGCAATGTGACCGGAGGGAAGGGGCGTTCCATCCTGCTTGATTGTCGAGTCCGGATTCGCCACCATCCCGCCCCCGATTTGGGGGTTGATGTACTCCAGTACCTTAGTCCCATTCACGCGGTGTTGGATGAGCGAATCGCCGAGCACGCGGGTCTCCACGCGGACCCATTCGTTGCCCGGGTAGGTTTTTGAGCTGGAGTTGATGCAGTGGGTGGTCGTGAGGGTGTCGGCCATGACCACGTGCGTGCCGGGGGTGCACAGGTTGGCGGTGGGTCGCTCGTCTTGTCCCGCACTTCCCAGCAGTTGCACCTCAATAGAAATCGGAAAGTCCTGGTTGCGCGTCATGGTCTTGGCGGACTGCGAATGGACCATCACGCCGCTGTTTTCGGTGGCCCAACCCGGCCCACCGGGGGCCTGCTCATCCAGGAACCGGTACTCCACCGCCACGACGTAGTGGGAAAAGCTAGTATCGGAAACGAGGTGGCCGAATTGCCCGTCGAATTGGTCGTAATTGTCGTACCCCACCGTGAGCATGCCGTCCTCGACCCGAAAGGTGTTGCCCTTGTTGGTGCCCGGGGGCTGTCCTGTGATTTTTGGCGTCCATCCGTTTAGGTTCTCCCCGTTGAACAGCGGGGCCCATTCCTCTTGTGACGGGTCCAGCGACGCCGAATCTTGAGACGTGCTACAAGCCGGGAACAGGAGAAGGGCGAGGATAGCGAGTCCAAGGATGTTTCTTCGAGTCAAGTCGTGCATCATGAGCGGGGAGGAGAGGATGGAGAAGTGCAAAGCGGTTCCAATAGTACCTTCCAATGGCTGAGAGTTCCTCTTTGAAGGTCGTATGGGATTCAGGCTAAAGAATTCCTTTTATCGTTAGTTCAGATGTATTCATAAAAGGACTTTTTGAATCTATGGCCTGGTTCTTCGGTACAGAAAAAAGACACTCTGAGGGCGAAACGTTTGTGGTGAACTTTTTTGGAGTTTCGTGAATGAAGTAGGATCTTCACTGAACCATCCGTGCCCCCGTCCCTTTCTGTCTTAGCGCGATCCCACCGAATCCAAGCTTCTCATAATGCCCGAACGAAAACGCTTCCGGTTTCTGTTTGCTCTAGCGAGCGTGAGCGTTTTACTCATTTCCCAGCCGCTCCACGCACAGTCTCCTTCCAAACAAGAGGTTGGGCCACTGTTGCGAGACATTGTGGAGCGCACGGAGGGGGCCCTCGATGCAAGCAAGTCTGCTGAGCAAGCGCAATCGGTCGCCGATGTGAAAGTAGCGGCCGATTCAGTATTCCGGGCTGTTTGGGGAATAGAGTCCGGTCGTTCATCTACGGACGCGGGCGGAGCAGTCTCGCAGCTCGGGTGGAAAACCCGCTGGCAGACGACGGAAGCGGCCTTCGATTCGGCCTTTGCCGCTCGCATGGGCACGGCGCCGCCCGAGATCGACGATCCGAAGAAACTTGGCATCATGGGTCGAGCTCGTCATCTGCGTACGCACTTTGCCGTGGCCCCCGACAGCGCTGGCCCAGAGACACCGGGAGCGCTTTATTCGCACGACGCCATCGTGGCTCCGCTCAGCAACGTGATCGGATGGATGCGAATGGACAATGGCATCACGAAGGGTGAGTTGCAGCCGCGGGTCGACCTCACCTACCGCTGGGACGCCCCGATGTCCTTCTGGAATTCGACGGCCGACACCGGCTGGCTCTTTGAGGCCTTTGCGCAAGCGCAGAACATCCTCAAAACGGACTACGACGGCGACGTTGCGATGGCACGTGACCACGCCGAAGGGATGACCCAGCTACTCGAGAAGGCCCTCAACGGTGTCGACGCCAACGGCAACGGCACTGTGGAGGCCAAGGCGCAAGAAGGCGGGTTGCGCGCTGCGCTTGAACAGGCACAGACCGCCGGTTTGGCGAGTCGGTAGCTCCCGTTGGCGATTCCGTCGTTTTGAACCATTTGACTTACCTCCCCACCGATAATGACATCGACTCGTCTCGTTTGGCTCCTCCTCATCGTCGCACTTCCGGCCCTGGTCTTTGGGTGCTCCGGGCAAAAAGAGGCGGCGACGAAGGCATCAGAGCAGCAGTGGATCACTCTCTTTGACGGCCAGAGTCTGGACTCGTGGACACACGTCGGGCCGGGCAGCTTCACTCTTCAAGACAATGGGAGCATGAAGAGTCAGGGCGGGATGGGGCTTCTCTACTACGGCGAGAAGTCCTTCCGCGATTACGTGCTGGAGCTGGAATACAAAACCTCCAGCGACACGGCGAATTCCGGCATTTTCCTCCGCTTTCCCGAGAAGCCTTCGGACCCCTGGGGGGCCGTGGAGAACGGATATGAGGTGCAAATCAACGACTCGTCCGACGCGATGCACCGGACCGGCGCCATTTACGACCACTCTGCCTCCTTTAAGAGTGCGGCCAAGCCGGCGGGCGAATGGAATACCTACCGCATCAAGGTCACGGGTCAGCGCTACGAGGTTTTTCTCAACGGAGAAAAGGTGAACGATTTCTTTGGCGATCGCGGCCGAGAAGGCTACATCGGCCTACAGAATCACGATCCGGGCTCGACCGTCTGGTTTCGCGACGTGCGCGTCAAACCCCTTCCGGAGACGGAGTATCCGGAGTCGCTGGCCGAGTGGGCGGCAGTGGACGAGCAACGCGATCCGATTCGAGTGCTGATGGTGACGGCCACGCACGGCTATCGGCACGGGCCGGCCATCGAGCGTTCCAAGGCGTTGGTGGAGGAGTTGGAGCAGACCACCGAGTTTACGTTCGATGTGACCGAGGACCTCACGGCACTCAACGAGGAAAACCTCTCGAACTACGATCTCCTGTTTTTCAACAACTCCACCCTTCGGAGCCACGCGAGCGCGGAGGAGCAAGCACACGAATCGGGACCTGACGATGAGGTCTGGCGGGCGTATGACTTAACGTTGGACCTGCCGGCACAGATGGGGCAGGACTCCCTCGCGGGGCAACTCACGCTCTACGGAGGGCCGGACGATCTTGAGGGGCGGATTCAATTTCAGAACCAGCCCAGTCCGGGGTCCCTGCAGGAGATATCGCTCAACGAGTCTGAGCTCACGTTCCATTTCACCGTCGACCAGTTTGGTCGCATTGACGGGGCGATGAACCTCAGCGACGCGTCTCTGCAGGGCACACTCACGATGACGGACCAGCAGGGGCAGGAGCTTCCACTGCGCGGTGCGCGCACGGACGTGCAAGAGATGCAGGAGTCAGAGGCCTCGCAGGACGTCGTGACGGCCGAGCAGCAGCAGGCTATTCTCAACTTCATTCAGGACGGCAAGGGGGTTGTGGGGGCCCACGCGGCCCTCGACGCCTTCTACGAGTGGGAGGCATACCGTACGATGGTCGGGGGCGGCCTCTTTGAAGAGCATCCCTGGACGCAATCGGTGAAGGTGGCGGTCGAAGAGCCCAACAATCCGGCCATGAAG
>JAHENZ010000309.1 GCA_018609755.1 Salinivenus sp.
AAGCTGCACGCCTACGGCCCGATGGGGCTCGAGGCCCTCACGACCGAGAAGTTCGTGGTGTACGGGGAGGGGGAAACGCGGCACGAGGTGGAAAAGTAGTCTCTGCGCCGCGGGACCGGCCCCCTATCTTTGTCGTAGGTCCAGACGACTATGCCTCAACTTGAGCGCATCAAAATTGAAGGTTACCGGTCCATCAAGTCACTGGACCTGGAGCTGCAGGACATTAACGTCCTCATCGGCCCGAACGCCGCCGGGAAGAGCAATTTTATCCGCTTCTTTCAATTCCTCCAGCAGATTGTCGACGAGAACCTACAGGAATATGTTCGTCGATCTGGTGATGCTACGTCCTTGTTGTACTACGGTCTGCAAACGACCTCGTCTCTCTCAGGAGTCTTCTATTTTCAACCCAACGGCTACCTCTTCCAACTCATTCCTACCGAGGACGGTAGGCTCGTCTTTCATCAAGAACGGGTCCGGTTTGAAGGGAAGGAAGATGTGGATCGTCCAATCGGTCGTGGACACACCGAAACGAAGCTCTTTCAGGCACAGGATAAACCCTGGAGCATACCAGGATACGTAGTGGCCGGGATACAGGGCTGGACGGTATACCACTTTCAGAACACGGGTCCAAGTGCCCCTCCGAAACAGTCCACAAACATTCGAGATGACCGTCAACTCCACTCTGACGCGGGCAATCTCGCCGCCGTCCTCTACCGACTGCAAGAACAGAAGCCGGAGGCATATCGCCTCATCCGTCGCACCGTCCAGCGCATCTTTCCCGAGTTCGGTGATTTCGTCCTTCGGCCCGACACCCACAACGACGACACAATCCGCCTCCAGTGGCGGGAGAAGGGGGAAGAATACGTCTTCGGGGCGCACCAGCTCTCCGACGGCACGCTCCGGTTCATCTGCCTCGCCACGCTTTTTCTGCAGCCGGATCCCCCCTCGACCCTCATCGTCGACGAGCCCGAGCTGGGGCTTCATCCCCACGCAATCGGCGTGCTGGCCGGCATGGTACGAAGCGCCGCAGCGGACGCACAGGTCATTCTCTCCACACAGTCGGTCACGCTCCTCAACCAGTTCGCACCGGAGGACGTCATCGTGGTCGATCGGGAGGAGGACCCGGATGCGCCCGTGGAAGCGCCGCGGTCCCACTCTACGTTTCGGCGCGTCTCCGACCAGAAAGAGCTCGAGAACTGGCTTGCCGACTACACCATCGGCGATCTCTGGGAAATGAACGTGCTCGGAGGCAGCCCATGATTCGCCTGAAGATTGTCGTGGAGGGCCATACTGAGCGCGATTTTGTGAAGAAAGTGCTGGCTCCCTCTCTTGGTCATGAAGAGTACGACGTGAAGCCCATCGTCGTATCCAACACACCCACTCGTCAGAGCCAAGATCATCTTGGTGGAGGAAACTTTGGGAATGCCCTCCGTGACATCCGAAACGCTCTGGATGATCAGTCGGCGTACTGCACGACCCTGTTCGATTACTACGGCCTACCGGCGGACTATCCGGGCCTGGATTCGGACGACGGTCCACCGTCCGCTCGATTGTACAAAAGAATCGAATGGCTCGAAAACCGACTGGCTCGCGAGATCGGCGACACGCACCGATTCATTCCCTACCTTCAGGTCCACGAGTTTGAGGCCCTGCTTTTTGCCGACGTGGAAGTCATCGATCGAGCTCCCGGCCTCCAAAATCCCTCCGAAAGCCGTCTCGACGATCTCCGTTCCATCACCGACCACTTCGACACTCCCGAACGAATCGACGATGGGGAAGAAACGGCACCGTCGAAGCGTCTCAAGAACCTGTTCCCGCGATACCAGAAAGTGCTCCACGGCGAAATGATCGCCCATGACATCGGCCTCCGACAGATTCGCGCCACGTGTCCTCACTTCGACGACTGGATGACCCAGCTCGAATCGCTGACACCTCTGGAGACCTAACCGCGCGTTCCCTCGATCTCATCGCTGTCCGTCAATTCCGTCGGGGCTCAATAACTGTTGCTTTTGAATCTGTGAACCTGACTCTCGCCTCAACACTGCCTCACATTTCTCGCGGACGATGTACGACGGAGGTGCTCCCTATTCGATAGTCTGGATGCTCGGACTCGCCCTTCTGCTTTCCGTGTGGGGATGCACGCAAAAGCGGGGGACCGATTCCATCGAGAATGCCGTGTCCGTGTCCACCGACTCGATTGAGGACGAGCTGGACGTCGCATATGTGGGGACGCCCCAGCGGGTCCTGGAGCGCATGCTAGAGATCGCCGAGGTCTCCGAAGACGACGTGGTCTACGACCTCGGGAGCGGCGATGGGCGCATTCCCATCACGGCCGCCCAGCAGTTTGGGGCTCGCGGGGTCGGGATTGAACTGAAACCCGAACTGATTCGACAGGCGCGGCGGAAAGCCGAATTGGCCGGGGTTGCAGATCGGGTGGAATTCCGCCAGAAAAATCTCTTTGAAGCCAACCTGAGAGACGCTACCGTCGTCACGCTCTACCTCCGACGCGAAGAAAACCTGCGGCTGCGCCCTCGGCTCTTTGCACAGCTCGATCCGGGGGACCGGGTGGTGTCCCATGCCTTCGACATGGGACGCTGGACGCCGGACCGGACGGAAACGGTCGCCGACGACACCATCTACGCCTGGACCATTCCCGAACAGGTCCCGGATTCACTGCTCCAAATACCCGATTCGACGGTCCGTCCGTAGTACAACATCCGATTCATCATGTCGAAATGACGGGCACCGAAACCGGCTTCGGAACGTCCAGAGCACTCAGTTCGAGCCCCCCTCGCCCTGCAGAGTCCGTCCGTGAGCAGGAGACGGGAGGCTTTCAGAAAGCACAGAGGCAATTCTCAGAAGAACCCCGTCGCGGTGCGGGGCCTCAATCATCGGCCTGCTCCCGCCGATGACGTGCGTCTTCCGCTCCCCACCCACATTAAATTAAGTTACGATAACTATTTACGCTTACTGAGACTTGAAGACCCTCTATGGTTTGTTCCTCTCACGGTGCGTCCTCTATACTCCCTTCAGTTTCTCAGCACTCGTGACGTCTTCTCCATTCCCTCACTCTCATTATGCGGGTCCCTTCAACAGTCTCTTCGATTCCCTTTCATCGCCTTCGCGTGGCGGGGGGCCTCGGCCTTGCGCTGCTCCTCTGTGCAGTGTTGGCCCCACAGTCTCTTCAGGCTCAGACCACGTACACCGTCACGAACACGAACGATGCCGGCTCCGGCTCGCTCCGTGCCGCCATCACGAACGCCAACGACAATTCCGGCACGCCCGCCGACGTGATCGAGTTTGGCATCTCTGGGTCGGCTTCCCCGAGCAGCCCCCACGTAATTGCGCTGCAAAGTGCACTGCCGGAAATTACCGACCCCGTGATCATTGACGGCACGTCGGAACCGGGTCATGCAAGTACGACTGCGCTCGATCCGCCCGTGGTGCAAATCAATGGGGACCAGGCCGGCGACGTGATAGGCTTTGAGGTCTCGGCTGCCAACACGACCATCAAGGGGTTGTCAATCACCAACTTCGAGGACGACGCAATTTACGTCACGAGCCCCAAGGTCCTCATTGGCGAGAACTACATCGGACTCACCACGAACGGAGCCGAAGCGGGCAATTCGGGGACGGGTGTGTTCGTGTGGAGCAATCAGGGACGGATTGGAGATGATGGCTCCAACGGCACCGATGGCAACGTTGTCTCCGGGAACGTCTCCAGCCTCGGCAGTTACGCGATCGAAGTCAGGGGCGACAATAATGAGATCGTCGGAAACTACGTCGGCACAACGCCTGCCGGCGACGCCATTATCGGATACGACAACGATGGAATTGCAATCACAGGTGGATCCGGAAATATGGTGGGGGGACCGTCGGACGATGAGGCCAATGTGGTGGCCGGAAACCAAAACGAGATCTACGTCTGGGGAGCCCCCAACACAGTCATACAGGGGAATTACGTCAATACGAACCCGGATGGCGACGATCTCAGGCCGGGGTCAGATTACTACCGCGGAATCCGAACTCGTGATTCTGATAATGTCCAAATTGGAGGGACGGCCGACGGGACGGAAAACATAGTGGCCACCCCAAGCTCCTCAACCGGAATTCTTGTTTCCGGGTCCCAGTTCTCCGTCTTCGGTAATTACGTTGGGATTCACCCCGACGGCACCGATCTCGGTGGATACCAAGGCGTTGTCGTATCGGGATCAAATCATACAATTGGAGGGACCGACCCCGACGCCGGCAATATAGTTGCGAACAGCGACTACGATGGAGTGGTCGTCACGTCTGATGACAAAGGACATACGATTCGAGGAAACGCTATTTTCAATAATGGGGACTTGGGAATTGATCTTGACGAGTACGAGGAAATCTCGAATGATGCCGGCGACACAGACGACGGCTCAAACAGACGCCAAAATTTCCCCGACCTCCAAAACACCGAATTTTCGGGGGGAGACGTAACGGTGACGTATCTCGTCGACAGCGACCCGAGCGCCAGCGGCTCGGGCACGAGCGCCTACCCCCTCACGGTCGACCTCTACAAAGCCGACGGGGATCATGACGAGGGAAAGGCTTACCTCGGCACCGCGACGTACACGGCCGACGACTACAACGGCGTGGGCAACAGCACCTGCAGCAGCGGGCCGTGCCCGGACGAGGAAACGATTACGCCCCCGTCCGGCGTCAGCCTCACGGAAAGTGACCACGTAGTGGCCACGGCCACCGATGCGGACGGCAACACGAGCGAATTCAGCGCACAGTCGTCGCAACTCCCCGTCGAACTCGCCTCGTTCGACGCCACGCAGAGCGGACAAGAAACGGTCGAGCTGTCCTGGACGACGGCCTCGGAAACCAACAACGCGGGCTTCCACGTCCAGAAGAAACCCGTAAAGGCGTCTCGCACCAGTGGCATGACCTCCGGCCCCCGAGACGCTTCAACGTCGTCCTCCGAGGCCCCCACAACCGATTGGATGACCCTCGGACGGGTGGACGGGGCCGGCACGACCTCGCAGTCGACCACCTACACCTTTTCGGTCCAGAACCTGTCGACGGGCACGCACCAGTTCCGTCTGAAGCAGGTGGACCTCGACGGCGCGGCGCACGTCCACGCCCCCACCACGGTGACGGTACAGATGCAGAATGCCCTGCGGCTCAGCGCCCCGGTGCCCAACCCCGCCCGGCAACGGACCACGCTTTCGTTTACAGTGAAAGACGCCGCCGAGACGCGACTCACTCTCTACAACGTCCTCGGGCAGCAGGTGGCTACGCTATTTGACGGCACGCCGGACGCGGGCGAGACCCAGACGATCGAGCTCCAAACCGAGGACCTCTCCAGCGGTACGTATCTCGTTCGCCTGCAGACCGGAACACACACACAAACCAAACGCCTGACGGTCGTCCGGTAGACTCAGGCACTCGCCACTCGACAGTCGACATTCGGATTTGGCATCCTCACCAGTCCATCTTCCCGAGCACCGGCCACATCTCCTGGATGTCCGGGTTTTCGGTCACGAGTTCGTCGACCTCCGTCTGGGCTACGTGGTTGACGTAGTTGCTGAAGATCTTGAGACCGATGAGCGTATTGATCTCGTAGAGCTCCGTCTTGCCGATGCCCTCCCACTGGAGATTGGAGAGGTCATCCTCATCGAGCCAGCCCCGCTTGTCGAGGAGCAGACGGGTGGCCTTCACGAGATTGCGCAGCCGGTCGTCCTCGGGGAGGCCACCGCGGTGAATGGCCTGAATGGCCTCCTGGTCGAGCCCCGCCTGTCGTCCCAGAAAGGCGTGGGTGCGGGTGCAGTAGTGGCAATCGTTGTAGCGGGAGATGGTGAGAATCACGGTCTCCCGCTCGTGGTCCGGCAGTTCGCCCTGCTCCACCAGGTCCATCGTGGCGATGTAGGTGCGGGCCGCCGCCGGACTGTGCTCGTTCAGCACCTTGATCTGATTGGGCACAAAGCCACCGTAGAATTCCTTCGCCATGTCGCGGACCTCTTCGACGGCGTCGGTCGATTGTGTCGGCATCGTTTTGGTCGTTCTGTTGGAGGTCGATCGTCGAATAATGAGCCTTTCGTGATACTGGTATTCTGCGCCCGCGGACGACCGCCGGATGGGGTGGTGCAACTTTCTCCCTTGAATCGGTCCCAGCGCCTTTCGCCTCTCGCCCCTCTTGCTGGTCCTCCCTACACAGCAAGCAAGAGAGCCGCCAGACGCGAGCACTGCCTTCCCGAATGACAGCTATCCCATAAACAGGCGCTGCCGCTCAATCGTCTCCGGCTCATCCGGTACCTCCTCCAGCGAGGCCTCCACGTCCTTCAGCGGCCCATCCACTTCCGGGTCCGCAATGTGACTGGTGAACCCCGTGAACGTCTTCAACCCGATGAAGGCAAAAATCTCATAGAGCTCTCCGCGCCCCACGCCGCGCGCCTCAAAGTCGCGAAGCGTCTCCGGATCCAGCCAGCCGCGCTCCTCGCACGATTTCAAGGTCGCCTCCACGAGCGCCTGCCTGCGATCGTCGGCCACGGTTTCTCCTGCAAGCAGGCGGTCGATTGTCGCCGGCGGCAGGCCTGCGTCGAGCGCCATGCGGGCGTGAATCACAGAATCGTACCGGCTATTGTGGTAACGCGCCAACGTGAGGAGCACCACCTGCTGGTCGACTGGGCGCAAATTTCCGTCCATCAGCGCCGCGTCGGCCGCCACGTAGACGGCTCCGGGTGCACCGGTATACTGGTTCGTTTCCTTGAAGAGATTCGGAACGGCTCCGTAGGCCTCGGTCGCCGTCTGTTCAACGTCTCGGGTAAGGGCGGACGACATGGGAGCGGAGGATCGGAAATGAAATTGTGAATGTGCGAGAATGGTAATACCTCCTCGGCGCCCGTTCGTGCCCAACTCAACGGGGCTCGTTGAGAGATTTGGACACGACGGGCGCACAATCGGAGGGAAATCAACAGTCTCAGCCTCGGAACAGCGTTACTTCGACGTGCCGAGGGTGCCACAGGCCACAGGCAGTGTGGCTACATACTCGCCGTCGACCATGGCCCCATGCACGACAATAGCGTGGTTTTCGAGGGTCAAATCCTCGAACGATCGATCGTCGTTCACGGCCAGATCCATGGTTGAAATGGACGCGTCGTACGTGTACGCTCCATCGCTCCCGGCCATCGGAAAGGTCTCCAGGTCGCCCAGGCCTTCAGCGTTGTCGAGACTTCCGTCCAGGGGCACGAAGATGCCTCCGTACGACGGTGCGCCTTCTTCAACCGAAATGCGACCATCGTCGTTACTGTCGGCACTCATGGACGGGCAGGAGGACGTGCCGTCGTCCATGCCGTGAATGTGCTGGGCGTGCACCTGCTCGGCCACTGTGCCTTCCGCCTGCACTGAGACCATCAACTGGTCCCCCTCCACAACGACCTCGGCCTGGCCGCTCACGCCGGAAGTGTTGAGAGCCCCAAGATCGGCAGTATAGGTCGTCAATTCGACCTCGTTCGCGCCGGACTGGTCGCAGGCAGTGAGGCCGAAAACTCCAACTGCCAGAAGCACTCCTATAGAATAAGAAAACATGCGGATTGAATAGGAAATCGTCATGACGGTATGCTGGTCGTAGGTGAGGGTATCGTGTCAACGTACCGCCCAGTCTATCGGTGCGCTGTGCCCAGCCACCAGACCAAACAGTGACCAATCGGCCCCCATGATCGTGACGTTCACGTAACTCAGGCCGTATGAGCAACCTCTGCGGCAACAGAAATGTTGATTTTGCCGACGACGGCTCACCGAGGACGGCGTGCGAAGTCCGCTCGCGCGTTCATACTCCCTGAAGCCATCCCCCTCTCATTTTAGTCTCTTAGGACCCCGGCACGTCCGTTCCAGCAGTCTCCCTTTGCCTGCATAGACCTCTTCTGCCCACGACATGCCCTCCATCGGCGATCGACTCCAGGCCGCTCGCTCTCAGCTCTTCGTGGGACGCGACCCCGAGGTGGCCACCTTCCGATCCGCCCTCACGGCGGAGACGCTGCCCTTCAACGTCATGCACGTCTTCGGGCCCGGAGGGGTGGGAAAGACGGAGCTCCTGCAGGCCTTCGCCCGCATCTGTGACGAGAACGACGTGCCGGCCTACCTCCTCGACGTACACGACGTGGAGCCCAGCCCCGGTGCCTTCCGCACGGCCCTCCGGCGCGCCGTGGGCACCGACGAGACGCCGGTCTTGTCGGCCCTGGACCGGCAGGGCGAGCGGGCCGTGCTCCTCCTCGACACCGTCGAAACCCTCGCGGCGCTCGACGACTGGCTCCGCACCCAATTCCTGCCGGACCTTCCCGAACACGTTGTTGTCGTGATGGCCGGACGGGACGAGCCCGCTTCGGCATGGCGCACCGCTCCCTGGCAGTCCCTCGTGGAAATCATGCCGCTCCGCAACTTCGACGCCGAGGCGGGACGCGACCTGCTTCGCCGTCGTGAGGTGCCGGCCGATCAACACGAGACCATCCTGAACTTTACCCACGGTCACCCCCTGGCCACCTCGCTCGTGGCCGACCTCATGGACCAGCGCGACGATTCGACGTTCGAGCCGTCGGACGCACCGGACGTCGTCAAAACACTCCTGGAGCGGTTCGTACAGAAGGTGCCGGGCCCCGCCCACCGCGCCGCACTGGAGGCCGCTGCGCTCGTGCCCTACACGACGGAGGAAGAGCTTCGGGCCGTTCTCGACATGCCGGACGTGCACGAACTCTTCGAGTGGCTGCGCGGCCTCTCGTTCGTCCGCCCCGGCGACCGTGGCCTCGTCCTTCACGACCTCGCCCGCAACGCCCTCGCCGCCGACCTCCGATGGCGCACGCCCGACTGGTACGAGACGCTCCACGAACGCGCCCGCCAGTTCTATACCGACCGTCTCAAGAAGGCGTCCGATCGGTCGGTGCCGGATGCCCTGTCGGACCTCACTTTCCTTCTGCGCGATCATCCGCTCATCCAACCCTTCTACGACCGGCTCCAGTCTCAGTGGGGGGAGGCCCACGGTCTCATCGAAGATACACCGAGCGAAGACGACTGGCCGGCGCTCCTGGAGATGGTAGCAGACGAAGAGGGAGAAGCCTCCGCGGAGCTCGCTTCGCACTGGTTCGACCGGCAGCCGAACGGCGTGCACGTGTACCGGACCTCCTCGGGCACAATCGAAGGCTTCATGCTCACACTCACACTGAATGAGGCTTCGGCCGAGGCCCGCGCCGCCGATCCGGCCACCCAAACGGCCTGGGCCCACCTGGAGGCCCACGCGCCCCTTCGCTCCGGCGAGCACGCATCGATGTTTCGCTTCTGGATGGCCCGCACCACGTACCAGGACGTCTCGCCGGTGCAGAGCCTCATCTTTATCCGCCAGGTACGACACTACCTGCAGACGCCCAACCTGGCCTACACCGTCCTCGTGTGCCGCGATCCGGACACCTGGGGGCCGCTCTTTGCCTACGCCGGCATGGAGCGACTGGAAAACGGCTCGTTCGACGTGGGCCCGCACACCTACACCCTCTTCGGCCACGACTGGCGCGCGCGCCCTCCGGGGCAGTGGCTGGACCGGTTGGCCGAGCGCGGCTTCGATTCAACGCCGGACGCCGCCCCCGCCTCCCACAACCAGGTGATCGTGCTGAGCCGATCGGACTTCGAGGACGCGCTCCGCCAGGCCTTCAAGGATCTGCATCGCTCCGACCAGCTCTCCGACAACCCGCTGTTGTACTCGCGCCTCGTGACCGACGTCGTGGGCCGCGACGCCGACCCGCCCGAACGTACCGAGGCCCTGCAATCGCTCATCGAAGAGACGACGGAGCGTCTTTCGGACGACCCGCGCGACGAAAAGTATTACCGTGCCGTGCACCGCACGTACATTCGCCCGGCGCCCACGCAGGAACGAGCGGCGGAGCAGCTCGGCGTGCCCTTCAGCACGTTCCGGCGTCACCTCAATCGCGGACTGGAGCGCGTGACGGAGATGTTGTGGGAGAAAGAGGTAGATACCGGCTCATCGGAGCCGGAGATGTTTGGCTAGCGGATGCGTCTCGTCCCGTTGCAGAATTGTTGCGGTTCTGGGCAATAGACAATCACGGGTTGCCCTGGCGACTGAAGAGAACACTGGGATATTCTATGGGTCGCATCCGCTCGCGAATCAATTTCCGCCCGATATGTCCTCTTCGACCGTAGACAGGTTCTTTGATGCACTGAATGCCCGGAAGCCGGATCGGGCCGCTCGCCAACTCGCCTCCTCGTATCGTGGTATTGACGCCACCCGGTCGGCCCTCACGATGGGCCGGGAGGAAGCCCTCGCCGAAGTTCAGGCCGGGCTGGCAGCCTTCCCCACGCCTACGTTTACCATTCATCAGCGTCTCCGTGGTGCATCTCATGAGACGGTACTCTGGCAGATGGATGCCGTGCACGAAGGGTCCTTTCTCCAGATCCCCGCTACCAACCGGCCCGTGACGGTGAACGGAATCGCCATGTTTTCTATCCGCGACGACGAGATCACACGGGGCTTCCACCTGTGGGACCTCGCCGGTCTGCTGCGATCGGTGAACCTGTTGCCGGAGCTGCCGGGCCCGTCCTTCGGGTCCAAGTCGCTGCCGGACCTCTCTTCTCTATGAGCCTGTATGTCCTTTGGTGATTTCAAACTGAGGTTCTCGTGAGAGCCCAAGAGGGACGGATAACTGATCCCAAACCGACCTCGTCTTCTGCTGTAACGTGCACGAAAACGTTCCCTTTTCCTCTGTCTTCCTGAGCTCATGACCCGATCGCTTTTGTCCTCCGTGCTCGTCTGGGGCGTCCTCCTTTCTGCGGTCTCCCCGCTCCCCGGCTGTGCGCAGGAACAGGACTCTTCGTCCTCCCCCCTCACATTTACCCAGCCGGATTCGGCCGTTACCAAGGACGTAGCCTACGTAAAGACGCCCCAGCGCGTCGTGGAGCGGATGCTGGAGATGGCGAACGTGTCGGACGACGACGTGGTGTACGACCTCGGGAGTGGGGACGGGCGGTTCGTGATCACGGCCGCGCAACAGTTTGGGGCACGGGGGGTGGGCATTGAAATCGATCCGGAGCTTGTGCGCACGGCCCGAACGAAAGCCCGTCTGGCCGGCGTGTCCGACCAGGTGACGTTCTGGGAAGGAAACCTCTTCGATGTCGACCTGCACGACGCTTCGGTCGTGACGTTGTATCTGAATCCTGAGCTCAATTTGCGTCTGCGGCCCAAGCTCCTTCTGCAACTCGAACCGGGCGACCGTGTGGTGTCCCACGACGCTGGAATGGGCGCCTGGACGCCGGATCGGACCGAGCGACTGGCCGGAAGCAAGGTCTATCTCTGGACGATTCCCGACGTGGTGCCCGACACCCTCGTCCGGCAATGACCGATTGCGGCTGCGGAACGGGCTCCTGTACGACCTGCCCCTCCATTTCGCGCACGCTTTCGATATTCGGCGCTCACGATGGATCGCTCTCACAAATTGTCCCGAATGATACGACCCGGATCCGTCGTCGAATGGAGGAAACGGCTCATGCATTGATGCGCCAATACCCTCAGTGTGTGGTGCGTCACGGCACCGATCGCATCGGGGACTTCGGGGACGTGATCGTGGATGACGGCGAGGAGGTCGTTCTACGCTGCGGGTCATCAGTAGGCCGGTGAATCCTCGCCAAAAATGAGCGACGGAGACTCCGTGCCGGACCTCTTTGCGGCGCCACGGTTGCGCCCGTCAATACGGAGAGCTACGTTTGAACGCTGTGTGGCCTCTATTTTCGCGGCCACAGCCTCTCGCTCAATGATCCGCCTTCATCCACTCGTGGGGACATGGATTTATCGCCGCTCCTGACCGCTGGATTCGCGTTCCTCGTCATCAACGGGATGCTCCTTTCGGCGTCCCTGCTGGTGTACGCAGAGCGGCGCGTCTCGGCCTTCATGCAGAACCGCCCCGGCCCGAATCGCGTGGGGCCGGTGGGCATCCTTCAGCCGTTTGCCGACGTGCTGAAGTTTGTGTTGAAGGAGGACGTGCAGCCGGCGCAGTCAAATAAGTTTATCCACGCGATGGCGCCGGTCCTCATGGTCGTCATTGCCATGACGACGGCCGCGCTCATTCCGTTCGCCGAGGGCGTGGTGGTGGCCGACCTTAGCGTGGGGGTGGTCATGCTCCTGGCACTCACGTCCATTAGCGTCTACGGCGTGACGCTCGCGGGGTGGAGCTCGAACAGCAAGTTTCCGCTCCTGGGGGGGCTGCGCTCGGCGGCGCAGATGGTGAGCTACGAGTTGTCGATGGGCCTGGCAGTCATCTCCGTCGCGCTCATAGCGGGCTCACTCAACTTCATGATGATCGTGGAGGATCAGGCCTCGGGGCAGGCCCTGCTGGGCTGGAACGCGATTCGCAACCCCATCGGGTGCCTCATCTTCATCGTCACGGCCTTCGCCGAAACGAACCGCGGGCCCTTCGACCTGCCGGAGGCGGAGGAGGAGCTGGTCGGCGGCTTCCACACCGAGTACAGCGGCATGAAGTTCGGCATGTTCTTCCTGGCCGAGTACGTGAACTGGTTCATCGCCTCCTTCTTCATCGTCACGCTCTTCTTCGGCGGCTACCTCCTCCCGTTCCAGCCGCTGCTGCTGGACGTGGTGCCGGCGTTGGACGGAACGACCCTCCTCGCCGTGCTCCAGTTCCTCAGCCTCATGCTGAAGGTCTGCTTCTTCGTCTTCCTCTTCATCTGGGTGCGCTGGACGTTCCCGCGCTTCAAGTACAACCAGCTGATGGACGTGGGGTGGCGCTACCTGCTGCCCATCGCCCTGGCGAACACGATCCTCATCGCGCTCGGCGTCATGCTCTTCAACTCGGTCGGACTTTAAGGCAACCGATCGTTTCGGGGTGAATCGAGCACCAGCGGCTCTGCTGCGCGATTCTCGCAGTTCTGCCCTCTAGCGTGTGGGAGGTTGGGCGTGTGTGAGTCGACCGTCTGCTTCTTTCAATCGTCTGGCATGGCTCCGTGCGAGCGAGGTGCGTTTCATATGGGAGGGAGGAGGGTCGAGGATTGAGGATCGATGCTTGCGGAAACGAACCTGTAAGTGCTCTCTTCGCCCATGCGCCCGCGCTCTCCACCCTCACGCTCTCGCCTCAGTTCACCGTCACGGTCGTGTCTGATACGACGGCCGGGGTCCCCTCTTCATTGTTGCCTTGGGTGACCCGAAGTGCGTCGCGCTCGTGAATCACACGCAACTCGTAGGTGCCAGAAGACAAGCCTCGCACCCAGGCTGTATAAAGAACGGGCTCAGTAACTGAGGGGGCACCATTGGCCCATTGGCGGCGGTTGGGCCAGATTCGAATGTGAATCTCATCTCCATCACGATTGACATCCCCCTGTAACTGGACGCTCCCTGGTGCCAGAAAGTATCCATTCTTGAGATGAATTGTATTGTCTCCTCCCGAGGCCGGGATAGGCGGCAGATCACATGATTCATCGTAGAAGTGACATGGCGCGTTCTCGCGACGTACCCGACGAAAAATTATTGTATCTCCCTGAACTACGGTTGAGTTTCCCTTCACTTCCTGTGTGCTCATCTCTACACGGGGTCCACTGTCTTCTTCGTTCCAGAGCCCTAACGGTTCACAGCCGCCCATCAAAACGACTCCAGCCGCCAAAACAGTCCATACCAGATTCCAGCGAACCGTTAAATTGTCGTCTCTCTCTTGAAATAGAATCATGAGACTCAAGGCTCTTTAATTGAGATCTGACCATGAAGATGAGCGAGGCGTCGGAATCTACAATATCTCCCGACGCCTCTGCTCATTGATACGTACACGTCACCGGTCCACCATGACCACGTTTGCTGACTCAACACGGGGGAGCTATATATTGACGTTGATCAACGCCTCCCGTGTAGCGCTCTCATCCCCAGAAGTGACCGTTAGTCGAAGGCGAAAGTCGGACGTATTGTACGGATACAGCGTTCGGCTGTAGGACGACTGGGTCCCGACCTGTGTCCACGTCGACGACCCAGCCGGTTTGTACTCCCAGGTGTAACTGACTGCCCCATCTTCGCCGGATACGTTCGCGGTCCAGGTGTAGGTGCCCGAAGAAGTGAGAGTCTGAGGGCCATTAATTCCCACAGACAGTGGCTGGTCGTTCGTAACCGCCGCTAGGGCATCGACGCGCCCTCCCCTCGCCGTGGAGATGAGCCGGTCCTTTACCTCTTGTGCACTCAAGGATGGTTCATGGGCTCTGACCAGTCCGGCAATGCCAGCCACAATTGCCGTAGAAGCAGAGGTGCAGCAAGAATAGGTTGGACCAAAAGGCTCACAGAAGTCGGAAGAGGAGGGACAGTAAGCATCCATCGTTCGGCCATCGGACAGTGCTGAGACCTCTTCGTTGTCCTCTTTCCCATAGCTTGAACCGTCCGCATTGAGACCTCCAACTCCTATGACAGTGGACAATGACTGAGGGGCATCGAAATTATCAGGATCGGACGGATTCCCAGTCGAGGAAAGCAGGAGAATGTCATGCTGATTATACGCGTCGAGCAACTCGGCATGCGGGTCGGGACCGTGGGATTCTGCCACAAAGCTCATCGACAGCACTCCAATATCTGAATCTTGGTTTGCCCACTCGAGCGCCCAGTAAAAGTCATCATCTTCTAAGAAGTACGTGTCATCTGACCAGTTTCCTCCAAACGAACAACCATCAGTAATCCCACAGTTCTGAGCGATCTTCATACTGACGGTCAACCCCTCGGGCATAATTCCCACGGCGCCCCGATTATTGTCATTTGCCCCGACGATGCCCGCCATACTCGTGCCGTGTCCTTGATCGTCCCAGGGCACGCAATTTCCGTACGGCTGCTTGTTTCCGCCACTGCAGTTTTCAACTCCGTCGTAATCGTCAACGAACCCCATCTTCTTGATACCCGTCGCAGCGTTCAGCAGCTTTCCGTCCTGGTGATACTGATTGGCGTTCTGATCGTAAGCAAAACCGCTATCGAGAATGCCGACTTTCGCTCCACTTCCACGCGTATAGTTCCAGGCTTGGGTGACGTTGTGAAATGAGTGCTTCACGTCTGTCGTATTCGATCCATTCGGCCCCGCCTTAGGAGCAACGGACGACTGCCGGTCGGAGCCCTCGGTTTCGGGTCCAAACGTGATCCTATGCCGCCGGTTGGCCGACACATAATCGACGTGGGGATGATTCAGCAACGTCGCCAACACAGATACCAGTTTGTCGTCCGGAATGCGGAGCGACATGAGATCGGACTCCGGATCGGCTCGATACGGCTCTACCCCTCGCGCTTCAAGCGAGGTCAAGAGCCCTTGAAAGGCTTCTCTTCCACTGGAGGCGAATCCCGGCTCGGTGCGCCGATCACCATTCCCCGTTCCTTTCGGCACACCGGCCACGACGGATCCGTCACCCATCTCTTTCAACACATTCGGGGCAATGGATGGGGCGCCTTTGGATCTGAGTGCCACGTTCACCTCGTTCTCGTTTCCCACGGTGCGGAGTGCCTCGGCCAGTTTCTTCGGATTTGTCGTCACGAAATCCTGCGCGGCTTCCCCCGGTGGCTCGGAGAGTGAAGCAGGGACTTCGCGATCGATCGCCGCATTAAGTTCTCCCGATTCGGATACCGCTGGTCCCGACGAGAACTGGTCGCAGGACACCAGTAGCAGCGAAATCGCCAGACAGATAAACAGAGATACGGGTCGGAGTACGGACGCGAATCTCATTGGAAGAAGAAGGTTGATTTAGAGAATGGAGCCGACGAAAACCTTATTCGCTATATAACTCTTGTTTTTTTAATTTCAAACGACGAAACCTTCCTCAGAACTTACTATCCTCATCACCTTCCGATCACGACCTCTATGACCAAGACCTCTTAAGAGCCTGTTTTGATTTCAAACTCCGATCACGAAATCGGCACAAACGAAAGGGAGTCCGCCTCATTTTCGGGATGAACCGGCAAGTTCACTCCGAAAATGAATGGCCTGAGCCATGCGACAAAAACGCTATAGCTCCGACC
>JAHENZ010000310.1 GCA_018609755.1 Salinivenus sp.
CCTCCGACGAGGTCGCCCGCCCAGCGGAATCAGGTCTCGGAAGCGTCACTGGAAGAGCCCCAGGCGGAGTCGTCGGATCCTGCCGGCACATCGGCAGTGGACGGGCGCACACGTCGTCGAAAAGGAAACACGTCGTGAGGACGGCGGGCCCTTTCGGGGACGCTCACAAAAGTTTCCGTGAATCGAGACAAAGCGGAATCCTCATCGCGCCGTGGGCATAGATACAAAATCCCGTACGGAGTTCAGTGCTCAACTCCGAGCCCGGGTCCATAGCTCAGCTGGTTAGAGCGCTACGTTGACATCGTAGAGGTCAGTGGTTCGAGTCCACTTGGACCCACCGTTGCCGCTCTCCGTCCCGAACGCGTTCGGGATGAGGCGGCTTTTTTGTTATCGATTCTCTTGAGAGCCTGTCCGAGGAAAAGGGGACTGCCTGCTATTTTCGTGGCCCTTCGTCCACAGTGGCTCGGCTGCGGCCCCATTTGCAGAACAGGTTCTGAACTCTTCGCGCGAACGAATCTCCTCTCCGGTCCTCATGCCCGACGTTGACGAGAAAACCATCACGATCACCCTCCCCGACGGTTCCGAGCGCGAGTACGAGGCCGGCACGACGGGACTGGAGATTGCCGAAAGCATCGGCGCCGGGCTGGCGCGGGACGCTCTCGCCATCGAGGTGGACGGGGAGGTTCGGGACCTGGATCGGCCCATTAGCGAAGACGCCGAGATCGCCATCCTGACGTGGGACGACGACGAGGGCAAGGAAACCTTCTGGCACTCCTCCGCCCACCTGATGGCCGAGGCGCTGCAGGAACTCTACCCGGACGTGAAGTTCACCATCGGCCCGCCCATCGACCAGGGCTTCTACTACGACGTGGACCTGGGCGACCAAACCCTCTCGGCCGACGAGCTGGAGGAGATCGAAGACAAGATGCTGGAGCTCGCCCGCCGCGACGTGTCGTACGAACGGCGCGAGGTGTCGAAGGAGGACGCCATCGACTACTACGAGCAGGCGGGCAATGAGTACAAGCTGGAGTTGATTGAAGACCTGGAGGAGGGCGAGATTTCCTTCTACGAACAGGGCGAGTTTACGGACCTGTGCCGGGGACCGCACATTCCATCCACCGGTCGCATCAAGGCGCCGAAGCTGCTCTCGGTGGCCGGAGCGTACTGGCGCGGCGACGAGACCAACCCGCAACTCACGCGCATCTACGGGATCAGCTTTCCGAAGCAGAAATTGCTGGACCAGTTTCTGGAGCGGCGCCGAAAGGCGAAAGAACGCGACCATCGGAAGCTGGGCAAAGAGCTGGACCTCTTCACCTTCGACACCGAGCAGGTGGGCCCCGGACTCCCGATGTGGCTGCCGAAGGGCACCACGCTGCGGGAGACGCTCCGCGAGACGCTGCAGGAGGAGCAGATCAAGCAGGGCTACAAGCCGGTGACCACCCCGCACATTGGCCGGCTCGACCTCTACCGTACCAGCGGGCACTACCCCTACTACAAAGAGGACCAGTTTCCCCCGATGATCTTCGACGAGGGGGGCGAAGACGGCGAGGAGGACGGCTACCTCTTGAAGCCGATGAACTGCCCGCACCACGTGAAGATCTACCAGAACGACATGCACTCGTACCGGGACCTCCCGGTACGGCTGGCCGAGTTCGGGACCGTGTACCGTCACGAGCAAACCGGCGAGCTGGGCGGCCTGACGCGGGTCCGCGGCTTCACCCAGGACGACGCCCACATTTTCTGCACGCCCGAGCAGGTCAAGAATGAATTCATCGAGGTCATCGACCTCACCCTGAAGGTTCTGAACGCCCTCGACTTTGAGGAATTTGAGGCCCAGATCTCCCTCCGAGACCCGGCCGACAAAGACAAGTACGTGGGCCGCGACGAGCTCTGGGACCGGGCCGAGCAGGCCATCCGCGACGCTGTGGCCGAAACCGACCTCGACGCCCGCGAAGAAATCGGCGAGGCTGCCTTCTACGGCCCGAAGCTCGACTTTATGGTCGAGGACGCGCTCGGGCGCGAGTGGCAGCTCGGCACCATCCAGGTGGACTACAACCTGCCGGAGCGGTTCGAGCTCACCTACGTGGACGAGAACGACGAGCGGAAACGGCCCGTCATGATCCACCGGGCACCGTTCGGCTCGCTGGAGCGCTTCATCGGCGTACTCATCGAGCACTGCGGCGGCAACTTTCCGACGTGGCTCGCGCCGGTGCAGGCACAGATTATTCCGGTGAGCGACGACTTCAACGAGTACGCGCAGACCGTGGCCCAGCGCCTCCGCGAGGCCGACATCCGCGTCGAGGTAGACACGGAGGATGAGACCGTTGGGTACAAGATTCGCCAGGCCGAAACGCAGAAAATTCCGTACATGCTCGTCGTCGGCGGACGCGAGGAAGAGGACGGCACCGTGTCGGTCCGGGCCCACGGGGACGGGCAGCAAGACACGCTGTCCCTCGACGCTTTCCTCGACGCGTACGGCCCGGAGTTTGAACCCCGTCTTGAATGAGCCTCACCGGAGACAACCCTCCGAACTTTACCGATTCGTTCTTTACCGAAACCTCACAGGAACGCTCGCGTGTGAATGGAGTCCCTGACTTTGGTACTGTGCATTCCTGTCGGCGCATTCACACGCCCCGCACAGTCCGAGTCGTCGACACGATCGAGTTCTTCACTCAACAACCCCCTACACCGCTATCGCTGACGTAGACAAACTTCGCGTAAATGAAAAGATTCGGGCCGATGAGGTCCGAGTCGTAGAGCCGGACGGCGAGCATGACGTCGTGCCCGTCGAAGAGGCCCTGGAACGGGCCCGCGACCACGAGCTCGACCTCGTCGAGATCGCCCCGGACGCCGACCCGCCGGTCTGCAAGATTCTGGACTACGGCAAATACCGCTACGAGAAGCAGAAGGAGGAGAAGCGGCGCCGGAAGAAGTCGAAGTCCATGGAGATGAAGGAGCTTCGCTTCCGGCCCCGTACCGAGCAGCACGACTTCAACTTTAAGGCCGACCATGCTCGGGAATTCTTGGAGGACGGCAACAAAGTGAAGGCCTACGTCCAGTTCCGGGGACGGGACATTGTGTACAAGGACCAGGGCATGGACTTGCTCCGTCGTCTCATCGAGCGGCTTCAGGACGTGGCGCGGATCGACCAGCCCCCCCAAATGGAAAATCGCCGGATGACGACCATTCTGGCCCCGCACAAAAACAAGTAGGGACCTTTCCCTTGCGGTGCGTTCCCCGTGAAGGAAACGCGATGGGGGAACGCACCCTGAAGTCCGTCATACACGAGTTTCCGATTGTTCGTGCTCTCGCACCAATCCCTTCGGGGTGTTGATTTGTTATGCCTAAGATGAAGTCCCACAGCGGCGCGAAGAAGCGCTTCAAAACGACGGGAAACGGCAAGATCATGCGCAAGAAGGCCAACAAGGGCCACTTGCTCACGAAGAAGACGTCCAAACGCAAGCGTCAGTTGCGCAAGAGTGTCGTCATTGACGACAAGGCGAACGAGAAACGGATTAAGCGGATGCTGTCGACGTAACAGCGTTTTCCGCGCTCCACGGGACGTACACGTGGTGTTTCCCCAGTCTTTGCGGGCGGCAGGTTGAACGCCTCGCCGTCCGTGTTCTATATTTGTTTATTCCGAGTCTGCGAACCGAACGTACGTTTCATTATGCCGCGCGCAACAAACAAGCCGGCCACCCGTCGCCGTCGCAAGAAGATTTTGAACAAGGCGAAGGGCTACTGGGGCCGTCGAAGTAAGGTCTTTAAGGTCGCGAAGCATGCAGTCGAGAAGGGGCTGCAGTACGCCTACCGCGATCGTCGCCAGAAGAAGCGGCGATTCCGGCGCCTGTGGATCACCCGCATCAACGCGGCCACGCGCCAGCACGACGTGAGCTACTCCCAGTTTATGGGACAGTACCGCAAGTCCGACCTCGACATGAACCGGAAGGTACTGGCCGACCTCGCGGTGCACGATCCTAACGCGTTTGAGCAGATCGTGAACCACGTAATGGAGTAACTCCCGTTCTCTTCCCCGTTCTGCGGGACGGCTGCTCCCGTTCCCCCGTTTGGGTCCTTCGTCCTCGGGCCCACGGAGCCCGCAGGGATCTGAGCGTGGATCGCTGACATTCCCAGTGACACGAATCCCGCCTCCGGCTCCTCAGGCCCGGCGGGATTTTTTGTTTGTCCGGTACTGCTCCCTGCCCACCGAACGCCGGGCGTGTGCTCTCGGCTCCGGACTCTGTTTCTCATGACTCCTCAACTCGTAGCCATTCTCCATGCCCGACGAGATTGACGCGCTTCGCGAGCAAATCGAAGACGAAACCATCGAAAGCGAAGACGACGCTGAGGCCTTCCGCATCAAGTACCTCGGCCGCAACCAGGGGGCCATCACGGAGCTCTTCGACCAGATCAGCGACCTGCCGCCGGAGGAGCGCCCCGAGTTCGGCAAGCGGGTCAACGCGCTCAAATCGTTTGCGCAGGAGCGGCTCGATGAGGCAAAGGCCCGCCTCCAGCGCGAGGAGCAGTCCGGTGGAGCCGACGTCGACCTCACCCTCCCCGGTCGCCGCGACTTTCAGGGCTCTACACACCCGCTCACGCAAACGACGGAAGAGATCCTCCGCATTCTGCGTGGGCTCGGCTTTTCGACGTACGAGGGACCGGAAATCGAGACGGACTGGCACAATTTCACTGCTCTCAACTTTCCGCCGGACCATCCGGCCCGCGACATGCAGGACACCTTCTTCCTGCAGGACGAGGCCGACTCGGCCGAGGACAACTCGTTGTCCAGCGACGAACCGACGGTCCTCCGTACTCACACCTCGCCGGGACAAATCCGCATCATGCAGGAGCAGGAGCCCCCAATTCGGGTGGCGGTGCCGGGGCGCGTCTACCGCAACGAGGCGATCTCGTACAAGTCCTATTGCCTCTTCCACCAGGTGGAACTGCTGTACGTGGATGAGGGCGTGACGATGGCCCAGCTCAAGCAGGCGCTCTACAGCCTGGCCCGCGCCCTCTTCGGTGAGGACGTGACGCTCCGCTTCCGCCCCAGCTACTTCCCCTTCACGGAGCCGAGCGCGGAGGTAGACGTGTGGTGGGAGGATGAGGATGCCGACGACGGCGGGCAGTGGATGGAGATTCTGGGCTGCGGCATGGTGCACCCCAACGTCTTCGACGCCGTCGACGTGAACACGGAGCGGTACACCGGCTACGCCGTGGGGATGGGCGTCGAGCGGATGGCGATGCTCCGCCACGGCATCGACGACATCCGCATCTTCTACGAGA
>JAHENZ010000311.1 GCA_018609755.1 Salinivenus sp.
ACCTCCGCTATTGTCGTGTCGCCACGGGCCACGAGCAGGCTGGTGAGGGGCGGCGCAATCTCTTCGGCACGGGCCACCGCGTCGGCGAGGGCTACCGTGTCGAAGCCGTGGGCGGTGGGCGGATGGGCGCGCCAGGTGACGGTGCGTCCGGTATCCTGTCCGAGGGTGGGAGGCACTGCGAGTGCGCACATAAGTCCCACCGGTCCGAGTCCCACCAGCAATCGAAAGAGCACGCTGGAGAGCAATTTCTGCGACGAAGGCACAGCACGGGAACGTCGGTGAACGGAGCAAGGAAGAAAGGCGTTACTCTCAACCCATTTGTCCTGTTCGGTCGGCGCCCAAATCATTACAGTCATGGATGATTCGCCTTCGAATCTCCTCGAAGACGTATGTACCGAGCGCTCCTCCTCACGTGCATCGACGAGCAGGCGCGGACACTGCGTCTGGAACGGTAAGCCGCTACAGCTCCCACATCGAGGCGCCCGTCCTCACGCGAAGTGACGAGCAGGTGATGGTGATGAGTCGAGTCGAATAACTCCCTACGGCTCCGCGGATTGGGGGAGATGAGTCCGTTCATTCTAGACGAGTCACGTCCGTGAGGTTTTCGTCCGGGCGCTCGTCGAGGAAGAGGTGGTAAGGGTCGACCCCCGCCCGTGCGGGTTTCTCGTCGATCGTAACGGTCAGGGTCTGCTCCCCGCTCCGGAGCCGGTGCTTCTTTCGGTAGAGCACCCGCTGCCCGTCCGCGGACGGGGACGCATCCGTCGCGAAGACAGCGACCTCGACGAGGTCATTCATCGGCACCGACGCCTCGGCGCCGGTGCTGTCGACCCGCAGCTTCTCGGCGTCGATCGTGAGGTGGACGCGGTAGCGCCCGTCGCCGGTCGGCGTGTAGGTGGCGCCCGTCGCTGCGTTCTCGTAGAGGAGGACCTCGCGGAAGAGCTCGTGTACGAAGCGGTTCGACGCAGAATCCGGGGCGGCGGCCTCGAAGCGACGCACGAGGTCGTCGGAGGTGGGGAAGGGCGGCTCCGCAAACTGGTGCTCGGCCAGAAACGTGCGGAGCACGCGGGTCACCGTCTGCTCACCGAGGGAGTCCTGAAGGACGTACAGCGCGTGAGCACCCTTTTCCTCGGCAATTTGTCGGGTGCGCCACGTCCTGGCGGTTGCGTCGATGAGGGGCGGTTCGCCCTGGTCGGGGCGCGCATCCAGATACTGCTCGTTTTTGACCTTTAGGAACGACATCATCTTGTTCTGCCCACGAGTTTCCTCCATGATCCGCAGTCCCCCGTACCGCGGCAGGGCCTCCGTGAACAGGGCCGCGCCGGAGATCGGGCCGCTCGTGACCTGAGCGCCCCACCACTGGCCGGACACCCCGGAGGCGACTTGGTAGCGGGGTCCCCTGACCTGCTGATAAGTATCCCCGCCCGATCCCCGTCTTTTAACAAACAGCTCTCGTTCTGGAAACAGAGCGCCGAGGGCACCGGGTGGACGGGACTGGCCCCTGGGTCGCTCCACGAGCCGAAGCTGTGTGCTCGGATACGGTCCAAAATGGCGGGCGTTGTGGTCGAGCGAACGGGTCGCTGCGTCGAGCATCCGGTCCACGTTGAAGTCGTGCTCCGGGTGGTAGTGGACACGAACATCGACTGGTTCCATATCTTTGGGCATTGTATCCGGCGGCGTCCACGTGCGCTGGGCCACGGCGTAGTCGGCCGAGGCGAAAGTGAGGGTCTTGAGCGAGGGAGCCGGCGCGTGGAAGTGGGCGTAGCGGCGGCCGTTTTTCGTCCACGTGCTGTCGCGGGCGCCGGGCGCGAGGGGCGTCTGGCCGGTGCGGGTCCCCACCGTGACCTCGTAGTCGATCCACGCCGCGTCGCGGGCCTGAACCGAGCGCCTCCGGGCGGCGGTGTCGGAGCGGGGCCGGGCGGGCGGGTCCTCAGCGAGGCCGTGTTCCCGGCGGTCGTCTCGTTCGGAGAGTTCGCGGTCCTCGTCGTAGCCAAGGCTCGGCAAGAACTTACCGCCCGGCATCATCGTGCCGTTGTGGGCGAGGGGCGCCAGGTCGGCATCGGCGGAAAAACCGTCGTTCTCGGTGCGAAGGGCGAAGGTGAGCGAGGTGGTGTCGCCCGGCGCGAGCAGCGTGGGTAACCGCAGCCAGCGGACGCCGTGGATTGCGTCGGTTCGAACCGTCTCCGTCTGACGAGAAAGGGAAAGGGAATCGACTTTGAGTTGCGCTGGGATTTCGAGGTGGAGGGTGTCCACAGGGACGGACCGGTCGTTCACCAGCGTGTAGCGGCCCGCGAGGCGAGCGTCTCGCTCCGATGGAAAGATGTCCACGTTCACGTCTACGGCGGTCACGCGGGGCTGGGGCATTTCGGCGAAGCGCTCGTACGTCTTCTCGTACTCAGCCCTGTGCTGCTGTTGCTGTTCTGTTAGAGTGGGATTCCAGAGGATCGTATTCACGTAGATGACGCCTCCAGTGCCGAAAGCCACTGCACCCGCAACCCCCGCCGTGGCGTAGAGGGGGGGCGAGAGGCGTCGGCCCGCCTGCTTGAGTCGCATCGCGAGCGTAGTCTCCATCCCCCGCACCCACGCCAGCCGGGCACATACGAGCAGGAGGATGCCCACCGCCGTCCAGAGCAGTTTGTACCAGAAGAATCCGGCCAGGAAGTGCCCGAAGCCGTTGATGTCGGTGTACGGCACGCCGGGATCCGAGCCGAACATGAACAGGTTGTGCACGCCCCAGGCCTGCAGGGGCCACTTCAGCATCACCCATCCAACCACGAGGACGTTGGTGAGAACCTTCTGATTGAGCACCGTGTGGACCGCTAGTCCCAGCGCCACCACGGGTAGCAGATCGATCCACCGGAGAACCAGAAACTCGAACAGAACGGGGCCGACATCCACCTCGTCCGGGCCGGGCAGGAGTTGCACACTGAGGGCCACCAGCACGCCGAGGCCCATCAGCGCGCCGACCATGAGGCTGAGGGCCGCCCCCTTCGCGAGAAGGGGCAGGGTACTGGGGCGGGGGAGCGTGTCGTAGAGCTGATTGGCGCCGAGGTCCCGCTCCCGCCACACGAGCTGGCCGGCGTAGAAGGCGATGAGCGTGGTCGTGACAATTGAGGGTAAGCTCATCCGACCGATGACCCCGGCGGTGACGAGGTGCACGCCCGTATTGCCCAGTGCCCCCGTAACGAGAAGAATGAGGACTGCCACCACGACGGGAACGAAGTACACGTCCGCGAAAATGTAGGCCAGTGAGCGCCAGGTACTCGACCGAAACTGCCGCCACCGCGCCCGCCACGTTTCGGACAATTCCGCGCGCGGCAGATCCACGGCATGCACCAGGGAGGTCGGCGCCACCTCGGCCAGCGATCGCGTTTCGCCCTCGTCCCCACGGCGAACGGTCCCGCCGGGCAGATGCGAAAATTCGAATCTAGCGTACGCGACAGCGAGGGCAATCGCACCCACCGTCATCCACAGCATCCGATTGGCGAGCAGCCAGCCCTCGATGGGCACGAGTTGCGCCTGCATCTCGGCCGTCGACCAGGACTGTGTCAGGTACCGCACCGGGAGCAGACCGAACGGATCGAGCAGGAGTGCCCAGGAGCTTTCCGTCGCCGTAAAGAGCGCAATTGCAATCGGGTATCCCAGAAAGAGCACCACGCTGAGAACGTAGTTCGGCAGCATTTTACGCGTGAGCGCCGGGAGCGCAAAGAACAGACCGCCCAGTCCCAGCAGGTTGGGGAGCAGGTACAGGAGATACGGGTGCAGGTACGCGCCTACGGAAAACGGACCGAGAGTGTCGGGGCTGATCCAGGGCATGTACGCCGCGAGTAGAAGGCCTGCCGTAAGCCCCGTGTAGAGGTACAGGTGTGCAACGTAAGCCCCGACGAACCGACCGCCGAGATAGTCGAATTTAGAGACGGGCGTGGTAAACGTGAGCGGATGAATGCCGCTCTTGTAGTCCCGGTAAATGGCCCGCCCGATGAACGGGGCGGTGAGGAGGAGGCCCAGGAAACTGAAGCCAAAGGTCAACCGCTCGACGGCGAGCGTGCCGTTAACAATCTCCGTAATGTTCCGACCGCCTACGTAGAGGGACCCGTCGCTGGCACCCGCCGCGGTAATCGTCACGAAGCCGAGAACGAAAAAGAAAAGGGTATAGAGGTGCGTCCATTTCTTCTTGAGCCGGAAGCGAAGCTCCTGGGTGAGAATGGAAAAGAACATCATTTTAGATCGGCTCGTCTCGAAATGCGATTGCTCGCGTTCTTGGAATTAGGTCTGGTGAATCTTCTTGATGTTCTGCTTTTCGAATAGATAATATCATCGAAAGTGTAGGGGGTGCTGCCGGGAATGTCCACAGACCGTTTCCTCCTGTTCATCAACCATCTGTGGGCGGAGGTTTGGATACGATGAGGGCGTCATTCTCGGCGACGGGCCGACGAGTGCTTCGTGGAGTTGTTTGGGCAATCACGAGCGGACTGTTCATCGACAGACAGAGTACAGATGGATCCGATCACACCGGAGCTCTTTCAGGATAGTCTTGAGGCGCTCGGGCCGTTGGGCATCCTCCTGCTGGGCACTCTCGTCGTCGGAACGTGCATTGTTGTGGGCCTTCGTCTCGCCGGACGGATTCCCCCGACCCCCTTCCGCCGCTACGCGACGGGCACGGGGCTCGGCGTCGGAGCGACGGTTGGATTGCTGTGGATGTTCGGCATCCTGGGCGTGGAGCGGACGACGGTTGGCGACAGGACGGTTCGAATTGAAGTGGGCAATGACGTGGAAGTGTACGACAACGACGCCCTCGCCCTCTCCGACGGCCCGTACGTCTTCTGGGAGAGCGACTCCCTGGCCCGCGTGGCCTCCTTCTGCGGCCGGGCGCCCCAGGTCGAGAGCGTCGCGGCCTCGGATACGATCCGCTTTGAGGACCCGTGTCGCCCACGTGAGAGCTACACGATTCCCACCACTTCCCCTGCGCCGGACCCGGCAGAATACGAGAATGCCTCCCGGGTCTTCGCCGTCAGTGACGTGGAGGGCCACTACGATCGGTTCGTGCAGCTTCTACAGGCCGCCGGGGTGGTAGACGACGAGATCCGCTGGGCGTGGGGGGACGGGCACCTCGTGCTCGCGGGGGATCTGGTGGATCGGGGCACGCAGGTGACGGAGGTGCTCTGGCTCGTCCACCGATTGGAACGGCAGGCGCGCCGGGCGGGAGGCCGGGTCCACTACGTTCTGGGCAACCACGAGGCGATGCTGCTGCGGGGCGACACCCGATACGCAGATGTGAAGTACGAGCTCGTGGCCCGACGGCTAAACACAACCATTCCGGAGCTCTATGGGCCGGACACGGAGCTCGGGCGGTGGCTCCGCACGAGGCCGGCGATGATACGCATCGACTCACTACTGTTTACGCACGGCGGCGTGTCTCCGTCGCTGTCCCAGCGTGGTCTCAACCTCGCCGAGGTCAACGAGGGCGTTCGAGCCGGGCTGCGTCGTCCGCTGCAGTCTCACACCGACCCCACGGTCGAACTGCTCTTCGACGAGGAGGGACCGCTCTGGTACCGGGGCTATTTCAGGGACGAGGAACCGTTGAAAACAGGGGCGTCCAGCACGTGCTCGAATCATACGGTGCCGAGCGGGCCGTCGTCGGACACACGTCCGTCGACAGCGTCCACGCCCGGCACGACGGGCGGGTCCTGGCCATCGACGTAGGGTTCCGAGAGACAGGGCAGGCTGAGGGGCTGCTGGTCGAAGACGATCACTTCTACCGCGTCGACGCACGGGGACAACGAGAAGTCCTGAAGTGACAGCGTCCTTCGCTGTAGGGGGGCGACGGGGCGCCAGTTCGATTGGGGAGCGTTGGAAGAGACGATTGGAATCCGAGTGGAAACAGTCCGGACTGAGTCTGCGTCAAATTTCCTCACCTCCTGAAACCCTTTTCACAAACAGGGTAGCACGAGGGAGCGGCTGTGTCCTAGGCAGTACTGTGGCCTACCGTTACAATCTCCATCCTCCACACGGTCTCGTCGTCATCCGCGGGGAGGGGGCCAAATGGACCGGCGAGGACATTTTGGAGAGTGCGAACGAGATCGTGTCGGACGAGCAGTTTGCGCCGGGTTTCGACTGGATCTACGACATGCGCTACGTCCACCAGACGGTGATTACGGTGGAAGAGATGGAGCAAATCGTCGAGCGATTCCGCGTGCTGCGGGAGAAAGGTCGAGTAGACCCGGACGGCAATTCCGTCATCGTGGGGACCGACGAGGACATCCACTTTACGGGGACGCTCTACCAGTACAAATCGAATCGCACCGAACACCAGTTCCAAATCGTGGACACGATGGAAGAGGCCCTCCGCTGGCTTGGAGTGGAGGCGTCAGTGTCGGAGATTCAAGAGACGTAGAGTGGACGCGTGCATTCGAGTGGAACCGGAAGCGCCCCGAAGGCCGTTCGACCCATACTCGTTCCCGCGGCCCCTTTCGCAACGCAATGGGATCCATGGCTCCATCTGTACGTGATCGGCCCGAGGTCGATCTTCCCGAAAAGGATCGGTATACCTACGAGGATTATCAGCAGCTTCCCGAGGGGGCGCCGTACGAGCTCATCCGCGGCCATCTCGTTATGTCTCCGTCGCCGACCGTTCAGCACCAGCGCCTTGTTTTTCGTCTCAGCAAGGCTCTCGATGTTTATCGTTCTGAGAATGAGGGAGGCGAGGTTCTTCTGTCCCCGATGGACGTGCGGCTGTCCGACGAGACCGTGGTGCAGCCCGACGTGCTGTACGTGTCTCCCAATCGTGCCGAGCGAATCGGCGAGCAGGAAATCGAGGGAGCGCCCGACCTCGTGATGGAGGTCGTCTCGCCCTCCACGAGCCACCTCGACGTGTTCGACAAGAAGCGCCTCTACGAGCAGGGCGGGGTCCGCGAGTACTGGATCGTCGATCCGGAGACCGAAACCGTCGAGGTTCACACCCTCGTCGAGACGGAGCTGACGCTCCACGAGCGCCGTGTGGAGGAGGGGGCTGCGACCTCCGTTCTGCTGGAGGGATTCACCATTGCCCTTGGGAACCTCTTTTAGGCTTCACGTGCGCAGGACGAGTCCCGTCGGGCATAATTCCGATCGAGGGGACCGAACGGAATTTCCGGCCGATTGGTCATCACTGTGCGGAGGCGTCGGAGGGAAGCGCCGGGCGCATAAGCCGAACGACGTCGGCTGCTTTCCACGCGAAACGAACGGCTGCTATGGACGGACTCCTCATTCCGATCTGGGCACTGGCGCTCCTGTGCTTCGGCATTACGGTAGCCTACGCGTCCGTGGGGCTGGGGGGCGGCACGGCGTACACCGCTCTTCTCGCCATCCTCGGCGCCAGCCACCAGATGATCCCGACGGTGTCCCTGCTGCTCAACGTCGTGGTGACGACAATCGGGAGCCTGATCTTCCTGCGGGCCCAGCACGGGCGTGTGGGTCTTATCGTCCCGTTCGTGAGCACCTCCGTCCCGGCGGCCTACGTCGGCGGCCTGCTTCCGGTGTCCGCAGACGTGTTCTACGGTCTTCTGTGGATTACGCTCGCGTTGGTGGCGGCACGCATTTTTATCTGGGACGAGGTCGCCCTCGACCTGGGCCTCTCCCGGTCCGGCGAAATTCTCGTGTCTCTCCTGGTGGGAACGGTCCTCGGGCTCATTGCAGGAATCGTGGGCATCGGGGGCGGGATCTACCTGGTGCCCCTCATTCTCATCCTCGGCCTGGGCACGGAGCACGAGGCCGCGGCCGCCGGGGCCGTCTTCACCTGGATCAACTCGGGGGCCGGCCTTGCGGCACGGATCCAGCGCCTGTCGGTAGACTGGGTTGAGCTGGTCCCGCTGGCCGGCGCGGTGGCCGTGGGCGCCGCGCTTGGGGCGTGGATGGGGGCCTCCTGGCTCTCGCGACAGACGATGCGGCGGGTGCTCGGCGGCATCGTGGTGCTTGCCCTCGTGCTCCTGTTCGACGACGTCTTTCTCGGGTAATCCGTGTGCCCATCCGGGATGAACTTCGCAATCGGTCGGACGTTGGATCTCAGGGTTGAACTTATATCGACGATTCACGATTTTCTATAAACGAATCTCCGCAATGCAAACGAAAGCCGATCAGTTCGACGCCGAAACGGCCGGGATGGCCGAGCAGGCGAAGGCGCTCTCCCATCCGGCCCGGCTGGCGATCCTTCGCGTGCTGGCCGAGCGCTCCGAGTGCATCTGTGGCGAGATCGTCGACGACCTGCCCCTCGCCCAGTCCACGGTGTCCCGTCACCTGAAGGTGCTGAAGGAGGCCGGGCTCATCCAGGGCACCGTCGACGGCCCCAGCGTGTGCTACTGCCTCGATCCGGAGGCGATTGCCGCCCTGCAAGACCAGTTCGGGGCGTTCTTCAAGGAACTCTCCGACTCCGCTGATTCCATTTCCTGCTAATCTTCCATTATGGAAAAGACTTCTGTCCTCTTCGTCTGCACGCACAACTCGGCGCGCTCGCAGATGGCCGAGGGGCTGCTGCGCGACCGCTACGGCGACCGGTACGACGTGTACAGTGCCGGCACCGAGCGGACCCACGTGCGCCCGTTGGCCATCGACGTGATGGACGAACTCGACATTGACCTCTCCGAACATACGTCCAAGACGATCGACGATCTCGGCGACCGGACGTTCGACGTGGTCGCGACCGTCTGCGACGACGCGCGGGAGGCCTGTCCCTACCTTCCGGCCGAAGAAGAGAACCTACACCGATCGTTCGACGACCCCTCGGCTGCCGAGGGCTCCGAAGAGAAGCAGCGGGTTGTCTTCCGCCGGGTGCGTGACGAGCTGGCGGACTGGATCGACGAAACCTTTGCTCCGGACCGCGCCGAGGCCTGACTCGAAGAGGCACCCTCTTTATCGCGTAAATGCGATGAAAAGGTGAGGTCGGGCCGTTCGGCTGGAACCGTGGCGTGTGGATCGTTATATCGTATATCGACGATAAACGAAAAATCTCTTGCCGACATGTCCGATTCAGCAAATTTGGCCGATGCCTCCGCGTCCGAACGTCGCGAGGCCGTACGATCCAAATACACCGCCATTGCCCGCGGCGACGAGGCGGGCTGTTGCAGCCCCGACGCCTCGTCGGGCTGCGGCGACGCCGACAAGGACACTACCGTCAACATGATCGGGGAGGCGTACGATTCGGTCGACGGCTACGTGGCCGACGCCGACCTGGAGCTGGGCTGCGGGGTGCCGACCGACCACGCTGGGCTTGAATCGGGGCAGACGGTCGTCGATCTCGGCTCGGGGGCCGGGCTCGACGCGTTCGTCGCGCGGCGCACGGTCGGGGCCTCCGGCCGCGTCATCGGGGTCGATTTTGTGCCCGAAATGGTGGAGAAGGCCCGGGCGAACGCCGACACGCTGGGGGTTGAAAACGTCGACTTCGTCGAAGGGGACATCGAGGATCTGCCGCTGGACGATGAAACCGCCGACGTCGTGCTCTCGAACTGTGTCCTCAATCTCGTGCCCGACAAGGTCCAGGCGTTTGCCGAGATGTACCGGGTGCTACGTCCGGGCGGTCACTTCTGCGTGTCGGACATCGTATCCGACGGGAGGTTGCCGGAGGCGGTTCGCCGCTCCGCCGAGCTGTACGCTGGGTGCGTGGCGGGGGCCATCGAGGAGGACGAATACCGGAGCCTGCTCGACGCGGTGGGGTTTGCGGAGGTCGAGGTCGTGTCGCGCCGCCGCATCGACGTGCCGGACGAGGCGCTGCCCACCACGCTCTCCGACGCCGACCGGGCGGCGCTGGACGAGGGCGGTCTCTGGAGCGTTACGGTGCGGGGCCGCCGGCCGGGATCGTCTCCTTCGGTTGACGACGATTCGACCGGTTCTCGTTCCGAAGCTGTTTCGTCCACGCCGAAAATTGAGGTCTTCGATCCCCCGATGTGTTGCTCCACGGGCGTCTGCGGGCCCGAGGCCGACGACGAGCTGGTGACCGTGAGCGAGGTGTTGCGCAAGCTGGAGCGGCGGGGCGCTACTGTCGACCGCTACAATCCGTCCTCCTATCCCGAAATGTTTACGGACACGCCGGTCGTCTACGAGGCCCTCCAGCGTGAGGGACAAGACGTGCTGCCGATCGTACTCGTCGACGGCGAGATCCAGTCTCGGTGGTCGTATCCCTCGCGCGAAGAGTTTGCTAGGATGGCCGGCCTAGAACGTGCCTGACCGCACCGCCGCTCGTCTCCCACTGAACCATCCTCAATTCCAAATCCACCATGCTGTCCTTCCTGGATTCTCCATCGCGCTACCTCTTCTTCACCGGCAAGGGCGGGGTGGGCAAGACCTCCCTCGCCTGTGCCTCGGCCGTTCGGCTCGCCGACGGGGGGAACGACGTCCTCCTCGTGAGCACCGACCCGGCGTCCAACCTCGAACAGGTGCTCGAAGCGCCGGTCGGGAGCGACGTGGCCCCGGTCGAGAGCGTGCCGAACCTCTCGGCCGTCAACATCGACCCGGAGGCCGCGGCGGACGACTACCGCGAGCGCGTGCTCGAGCCGATGATGGGCGTGCTCCCCGACGAGACCGTCGAGCAGGTGGAGGAGCAGCTCTCCGGCGCCTGCACGACCGAGATCGCGTCGTTCGACAAATTCACCCAGTTCCTGGCCGGGGAGGGACCCGCTTCGGCGTTTGACCACATCGTGTTTGACACCGCCCCGACTGGCCACACGCTGCGCCTGCTGGAACTGCCGGCCGCCTGGAGCGACTACATTGAGGAGAACCCGGAGGGGGCGTCCTGCCTCGGGCCGGTCTCGGGCCTGGAGGCGCAGCAGCAGCGCTACACCGCCGCCGTCGAGGCGCTGCAGGACGAAGAACAGACGACCCTGGTGCTGGTGAGCCGTCCGGAGGCCTCGGCCCTCAAGGAGGCGGCCCGGTCGAGCGGCGAGCTCAAAGAGCTGGACATTACGAACCAGCGGCTCGCCGTGAACGGCGTCTTCCGCGCGCAGGACCCCACCGATCCGCTGGCTGAGGCGATGGAGCGCCGGGCGGACGAGGCGCTGGATCAGATGCCGGATGTGCTGGCCGACCTGCCCCGCGACACGGTCCCGCTGAAGGGCTACAACCTCGTGGGGCTCGGTGCCCTCCGGAGCCTGGTGTCGGACGAGGAGCCGTCCGCGGCCACAACCGGCACGGAGCAGCCGCCCCAGATCGATCTTCCGAATGTTCACGATCTGGTTGATGGATTCGCGGGCGACGGACATGGGCTTATCATGGTGATGGGGAAGGGCGGCGTCGGCAAGACGACGATCGCCGCGTCGGTGGCCGTCGACCTGGCCCGGCGGGGCGAGGAGGTGCTGCTCAGTACCACTGACCCGGCCGCGCACGTCACCGATGCAGTTGGGGCCGACGCGCTGCCGAACCTGGAGGTAAGCGCCATCGACCCGGACGAGGCCACGCGCCGGTACCGCGAGCGGGTCCTTCAGAGGAAGGGCAAGAACATGGATCCGGAGGAGCGCGAGCTGCTGGAGGAAGACCTGCGCTCGCCCTGCACGAAGGAGGTGGCCGTCTTCCGCGCCTTTGCCCACGAAATCGGGAAGGCGCAGCGCCAGTTCGTGGTGATGGACACCGCGCCCACCGGCCACACACTGCTGCTCCTCGACACGACCGGCTCTTACCACCGCGAGGTGATGCGCACGAGCCAGGTGGAGGCCGACCGCATCACGACGCCGCTCATGCGCCTGCAGGACCCGGACTACACGAAGATGTTGCTCGTGACGCTGCCGGAGACGACGCCGGTCCTGGAGGCGAAGCAGCTGCAGGACGACCTGGAGCGGGCCGACATCACCCCCTACGCCTGGGTCGTCAACCAGAGCCTGGCGGCAGCCGGTCCCTCCGATCCGCTGCTGGTGGAGCGCGCCCACGCCGAGGTCCCGCAGATCGAGGCCGTACGGACCGATCACGCCGAGCGGGCGGCCCTGGCCCCCTGGATGCCCGACGAGCCGGTGGGGCCCGACCACCTGCAGGCCCTGGCCCGCGGCACAACCCAGGCCGCCCCAGTGCAGGCCTAACCTGCTTGTCCGCCGACTGCTCTTGAATCCGAACGAACCTCCCAAAAGAGCCTTTTCTATGCCAGACCAGAATCCGACGACGGATCCGAGCGCCTCGGACGCTGCCCCCGAAACTGCGGACGCCGCTGCCGAACCATCCGAGAACGGACATTCACAGAATGGAAAATCCCACGACCTCGACGCGACCGCCGAGAAGAGTCAGGAAGATCTCGGCTTCTTCGAGCGCTACCTGAGCCTGTGGGTCGCGCTCTGCATCGCCGTCGGCGTAGCGGTGGGGCAATTGATTCCCGCCGTGCCGAACACCCTGGGGGAGTGGAAGATCGCGCAGGTCAACCTGCCGATCGCCGTCCTTATCTGGGCGATGATCTACCCGATGATGGTGCAGGTCGACTTCAAAAGCATCCTCGGCGTCCGGCGTCACCCGAAGGGCATCACGGTGACCGTGGTGGTGAACTGGCTGATCAAACCGTTCACGATGTTCGGCTTCGCGTGGCTGTTCTTGAAGGGCATCTTCGCCCCACTGATCGAGCCGGGACTCGCCAGCGAGTACGTGGCCGGGGCCATCCTGCTCGGCGCGGCGCCCTGTACGGCGATGGTGTTCGTGTGGAGCTACCTCACGGACGGCGACCCGGCCTACACGCTCGTGCAGGTCGCGATCAACGACCTCATCATGCTGGTGGCGTTTGCGCCGATCGTGGCGTTTTTGCTCGGCCTCTCCGACGTGATCGTGCCGTGGGACACGCTGCTCCTGTCCGTCGGCCTCTACATCGTGATTCCGCTGGCGGCGGGGGTTCTCTCGCGCACGTGGCTCATCCAGGCGAAGGGTGAGGAGTGGTTCGACACCGTTTTCCTGGAGCGGCTCGGGCCCGTGACGATGATCGGCCTGCTGCTGACGCTGGTGCTGCTATTTTCCTTCCAGGGCGAGGTGATTCTGCAGAACCCGCTCCACATCGTGCTCATCGCGGTGCCGCTCATCGTGCAGACGTTCTTCGTGTTCTCGATCGCGTACGGGTGGGCCTACGCCTGGCGCGTGCCGCACGACATCGCCGCGCCCGCCGGCATGATCGGTGCAAGCAACTTCTTTGAGCTGGCCGTCGCCTCGGCAATAGCCATGTTCGGCGTCACCTCCGGCGCGGCCCTCGCCACCGTCGTGGGCGTGCTCGTGGAGGTGCCCCTCATGCTGACGCTGGTGCGTATCGCGAATGCGACCCGGCCGCAGTTCGAGCGGCGGGCGGCCGCGGCGTAGCGCGATCCTTTTCAGGCCTTCCAACCTACGCTGTGCCGTATTCGGTGGAGATGCCTTTTGCCAAAAAGACGGCTGACCGCGGTCCGCTGTCTGCCGTCACACCCGTAATCCCACGGAGCCGTAGCTCCGAATCGTTCAGCACACCTCAAGCCGATGCCGACAACTGAGTCGCAACTGGACTTATCGATCGACGAGGAGGCGGCGGCGTACGCCCGCGAGGAGGGCGGGGTGCTCACGATCCGCCCGAGCCCACGCCACGGGTGCTGTGGGGGGCGCGTCGACATGGCGACCGTCGGTACCGAGCCGCCGGCCGACCTAGAGGCCTACGTCGAGACGGAGCGACAGGGCCTCACGGTATACGTGCACCGTAGCTTCGTGTCGCTCAGCGACGCCCCGCTGCACGTGGGCCTTGACCGGCTGTGGCTGTGGTCGTCGCTCTACGTGGAAGGGGCCACATCACAGATGTAGCGTTTCCTTTTCGTTCCACTCGTCCAATTTGCCCATCTGCCTATGTTTGATGTCAATCACGTCGTTGCCGCCGTCGACTTTTCTCCGGCCACCGAGCCGCTGTTGGAATGCCTGTCCGAGCTCCGGTCGGTCGGGATGGAGACCGTCACGCTGATGCACGTGTTGGAGATGCACTACGGGCGCCGCCCGCCCGTGGAGCACCGGGAGATGTACGAGGAGATGCTGGAGACACATGCCGACCAACTGCGTGAGGAGGGCTTTGCGGTCCGCACGCAGCTAAAGACTGGCCAGTCGGCCCATCGAATTGTATCGTACGCCGAGGATGAGGAAGCCGATTTGATCCTGCTGGCCTCTCGCGGGCACAACCTGCTCCAGCGCCTGCTCCTCGGATCGACGGCCACCGAGG
>JAHENZ010000312.1 GCA_018609755.1 Salinivenus sp.
ATGCCTACGGTCTGGCGGTCATGGTCCGGAATCAGCTCGCCACGGCTGCAAACCGGCTCGAGGACGCCAACGCGTAGAACCTCGGCCACCCGGGGCGACGCGAGTCGATCGCCCGGTCGTTCAGAACGCATCCTTTTTCGTGCCACTAGTGTGAGCCGCCAGGCTGTCTACGTAGGCGTCACAGCGGGGCTCCGCTGACTATACGTCGCTGCGTGTTCTGCTCGGCCGCGAGTTTGCTTCGACGAGGTGGCGAGTCATCGAGCTCCCGATACGGGCGATTTCGTACTCCCAACTTTATCAAAAATATGGTACCACCGATGCACCTGTGGCGCATCGAGACCCCATTCACTCCGTTCATGGGACCGCCCGTGGACGCGCTCCGCTCGTCCACCGTGCTCACACATTCTCACCCGCCGCTCACGAGTTCGCTTGGGTGAGAATATAGGACCGCCGAGATCCCGCTACGCGCGATCTCGTGCTCCAACTATTCTGCGAAAAGTATGGGACCGCCGAGAGTCGAACTCGGGTCCGACGCACCCCATGCGCCGAGGATACCGCTACCCCACGGTCCCGCGTACGGCGAGAGGGTGCACCAGTGATTAAGCGCTTCGATTCGGTTACCGGCGGGGGCAAATTCAGACGAGTACTCGGTCGAGTTCGACCACGGTACCCGACGTCCCCTCGGGGTCCCCGACAAGGCGCCCGAGGCAGACGGCGGCCCCGTCGGGCGTCACGCAGACGACGACATTGCCGTCCTCAACAATGGCCTCGCCGATTTCTGCGGGCTCCGTCCCGAGTACACCCGGCGCATAGACGGGCGCGCCGTGGGCGACCTCCTCGGCGGCACTTGGCGCGACGACGACCCGCGGGAGGTGGGCCAGGGCCCGTTCGGCGGGCTGGACGACCTCCCGGAGCGGGCCCTCGTCGCCGTCCTCGACCCAGAACGCCAGCGCGTCGACCAGGTCCTCCATCCTGACCAGGGTAGCGTCGTCGAAGGTTCCCGTCGACGTCCGCCGGAGGTCGCCCATGTGCGCGCCTGTCCCGAGCGCGAGTCCCAGGTCGTGACAGAGCTTCCGGATGTAGGTGCCTGCCTCGCACTCGATTCGGAGCAGTGCCCGGCGGTCCTCGCATTCGAGAATTTCCAGCGCGTGTATCGTCCGGGTTCGGAGGCGCCGGACCACGGCGCTCTTGCGCGGTGGCTTCTGCAGGATCGGTCCCTCGAACTCAGCGAGGACGGCCTCCGTGTCGGCGGGTGCGGGCCCGTGGAGTTCCAGGACGGCGACGTACTCCTTGCGGCTGTCGTCGAACACCTGGGCAGCGCGTGCTGCGTCGCCGAGTAGCATCGGCAGACACCCGGTCACCTTCGGGTCAAGCGTCCCGGCGTGGGCCGCGCGATCGATCGGCGTCGCGTCGGCCGGCCCGGCCTCGGCAATCGCATCCGCCACGGCGTCGCGGACCCAGGCCGCCACCTGGTGGGCTGACGGCCCCGGCGGCTTGTCGAGGTTCACGACCCCGAAGGTCAGGAGGTCGGTGGGCGACCGGTCGTCGGGCGGTGCACGCAGAGCCATCGGTCAGTCGAACTCGTAGCGGATCCCCTCGATCGGTGTCTTGCCCTCGTCGGCACTCGGGTCGTAGGCACCGACGGCGTTGTCGACGAGGCCGAGGACGCCATCCGGGCCCCAGCGGGCGGTGTTGACGACGAGGTCGTAGATCGAGCGGTCCGAAATCTCGATGTCGTAATACTCGGCGTAGCGTAGCGCCTCGCTTTCCGCGCGGGCGCGGGTTTCTTCGACGGCGGTCTCCACGGCCTTGTCCTCACGATCCGCGATCCGGGCCGCTCGCACGTCGATGGGTGCGTCGAGCCAGACCTTCAGATCAGCGTAGTCGCCGGCCATCCAGCCGGCGAGTCGGGACTCGAGCACGAGATCCTCGGCGTCCCGGGCCGTCGTCCGAAGACGGCGGTCGAGGTCACGGTCGATCTGGTCGTCTTCTTCGGCGAGGCGGTTGAGTTCGAGCGGCGAGAGATCACGCTCGTCGGCGATCGACCGAAAGATGTCCCCACCGGAAACGTGGTCGTACCCCAGGCGGTCCGCGAGGGCGGCGGCGAGCGTACTCTTGCCGCTGCCTGCCGGCCCGGAGACCGTGATCAACATATCCGACCTGCGGGGTGGTGGCTAAAAGAGGTTGTGTAAGTGCTTCAGGAGCCTCGGATTTCCTCTCCACGGTGCCTCTCGCCCACGCCGACAGTCACGTGTCGGCCAGCTGGCCCGAGCGGCTTTGCCACTACGACCGGTCGAGCTTGAAGTGGTACCCGAGCTCGGACCTGTGGCTCGCAGTCCACTGGGACAGACAATCGGGCTGGATGGTCCAGCCCTACCCGCTCAGGTCGGCGAGGTCTGAACGTTCAGCGCCTTGCGCAGGATCTGGGCGAAGCCGAGCGAGCACACGAAGTACCAGAGGATCCACGCCTGGAGCGGCCCGATGACCTTCATCTCCCAGGCTGACGTGCACGATGCACAGGAAACTTCGCCGACGAGAGGCATGACCATCACGACTCCGTTGCTACCGACGCCCACGTCCAGAATCATCCAGTACATCCAGAGGAAGGCCGGAATCGTCAGGAGCATGATCCAGACCATCGGCCGGAACTGGGCCTTGAACATGCCCGCGTTCTCGGACATCATCTGCATCTGCTCCTTCTGGATCTCCTCCAGGGCCTCGTCGTCACCGCGCTCTTTTGCCTCCTTGCGGCGTTCGCGGAGATCCTTGGACTTCTCCTGGTAGTCGCTCATGATGTCCATGTTCATGAGGTTGTCCTGGAGGATCGTCGACCAGAGGCCGGTCAGCAGCGCCAGGACGAGGATCATGATGTAGAACGGCAGGGCACCGTTGATCGGCCCGAGGAAAATATCGACCGTCGAACCGACGGCATCCCGGATCCCGTTGTCCATGTACCCGACCATGATGCCGAGTGCGCCGACGGCGGCGAGCTTGTCGTAGATCGTCCAGCTGCCGTCGTCTTCGTCGCTACTGGCGGGGTCGGCCTCGCCGAGGGCCTCGCGGACGCCCTCGGGGTCGTCGACGACGAAGCCCTCGCCGTCCACGTCGACCAGGAGGCCGGTCTCGATGAGCCGGCCCCACTGGCCGCTGGTCAGCTCGTCACTGACGGCGCCCCAGGTGACTGTCCCTTCCTCCTCAGCCACCTCGAGGACGGCCGCGAGGGCGTCGGTCATCTCCTCGCCCTCGGCGGCCAGGTCGTCGACTTTCTGTGCCGTGCGTGGCATTTGTATAGTGTGGGTGCTCCGTGGCTATGAACGTTTTACTCGACGTGGCGCTTGATCGCGGTGTTGATGTCCTGCCAGACGCCATCAGGCGACTGCTCGCCGTCGATCGGTTCGAAGCCCGGGTGATCGTCGTAGTGGGCGATCACGGGCTCGGTATTCTCGGCGAAGACGTCGAGGCGGTTCTCGACGGACTCGCGGGTGTCGTCCTCGCGCTGGATCAACTCGCCGCCGCACTCGTCGCAGACGCCCGACTCCTCGGGCTGGTTGAACTCGACGTGGTAGTTCGTTCCGCACTCGCTGCAGACCCGTCGGCCGGTGAGCCGGTCGATCAGTTCATCGCGGCCGACCTCGAGTGAGAGAATCACGTCCAGCGTCGTCATGTCCTCGAGTTCCTCGGCCTGGTCGAGGTTGCGCGGGTAGCCGTCCAGGACGTAGCCGTCCGCCGAGGACAGCGCTTCCTCGACGATGGCGTTGACGACGGCGTCGGGCACGAGGTCCCCCGCCTCCATGTACTCACGGGGGGTGTCGTACTCGGTGTCCATGTCGCTGATGTCCATGTCCTTGTTCGCCCGGAGCGCGTCACCGGTCGTGACGTGCGCGACGCCGTAGGTCTCGGCGATGGTGGCGCTCTGGGTGCCCTTCCCCGCACCCGGCGGGCCCAGGATCAGAATGTGGGGGGCGCTCATGTGCAGGGATCCACGGCCCTCGGGTAAAGGCTTGTCCAAACGCCCCGGCTCACTCTGTCAACGGCAGAACAATCCCGAAGATGAGCGGTGAGAGGAGCCCGAGCAGCACCCCGAGAACTTCGAAGTCGAACAGGATCGTGTTGGTTGGGTCAGGTAGCGTTCCGAGCACGGTGTGACCTACAATCTCGCCCATGGCCCCGACTACGAATAGCCCGAGACCCAGGAGAAATCCCCGTTTCGCCCAAACCGGATAGTCGATGGTACCGTATCGTCCCATACCGGACGATCCGTACCAACCGACGTAACCGTCACGGATTGGACGCACCGCAATCGGAACCGTCAATTGCGCTGCCCGTCAGCGACCTGTATGCGCGAACTGCTGCCCGAACTCCTGGAACCACTCCTTCTCGTCTGTTATGGCGCGATTGTGACGCTTCTCACTGTCGCCGGTATCAGCGCCGAACTGGCGGGCCTTGCGGGGATCAGCGGGGGCGTGAACACCGTCTCCCTGTGGTACCTCTACCTGGGGACCGTGGGCCTCGTCGCAGCCGGTGTCGTCGCCAAGCGGCGCTTTCTCCCGAGACTCGCTCGGGCCGTCGGCG
>JAHENZ010000313.1 GCA_018609755.1 Salinivenus sp.
AGGGCCGTGCCGGGGGCGAGGGCCGAGTCCGCAGACGGGAGGACTCCTACGGACAGGAGGGGGGAAGCTGCGGTCCGGCGATCCAGGCGCGGCGATGACGAAGGGGGCGACTCCCACGGATGGCCTCCGAATTGTTCAACCACCCGAAGCCAGGGCTCCCCATCTCCGTAGAACGCTTCCAAGTCGTACATCCCATTTAGCGCGATTCCAGCGCGGAAGCGGTCGGTTTGGCCGAGCAGCCACGCCGTGAGGTATCCGCCGTATCCCTGTCCGGCCAGTGCCTGCCGAGACGAGTCGGCCCACGCACGGGTCGCGACCGAGTCAGCAACGGCCAACACGTCACCTCCCGGCCCGGGGCCCCAGTTCTGGAAATTGCGGCGTCGAAACGTCTCCCCGTATCCCGACGAGCCGCGCGGCCAGACCTCCACGACCCCGTATCCGCGTCCGGCCAAGAAGTGGCGCTCAAACCAGGCTGCGATGGGAGAGGACGGAGATAGGGCCGGGGGCCCTCCGCGAGGGAGGACGACAATCGGAGATTGCAGCGTATCCGAGGAGGAAAGCGGCGGGGTCACCTGTCCCTGGATTCGAACATTCTCGTTCCAGGCCGTCACGGTTGTTTGGGAGGCAAGCCGTCGCTGTTCGATCCAGGAGGCATTGTGCGAAGACACCCGCTGCTCGTTACTGAAGTTGATAGTATTGCGGTAGAGCTCGGACGGATTCGACGGGTCGAATACAGCGTAAATCGCATTGGAGTCTGTCACGTCAAACGCCTGAACGGCACGATTGGCTGCCAGCATCTGGTCGACCATCGCCGTGCGCACCATGGTCGAGTCCAGTGAGAAGGTGTCGCGGGAGGTTGAGTAGTCGTCAGGCAGTGAGGTGCGGCGCTGCTGCTGGGTGGTGTCCTGTCGAGCAAAGGGGGCGAAGCGAAAGAGGGGACGCCCGCCCTCCGCTGGTGCAGTGGCGTACAGGTACCACCCGTCCGGTGACCATCGCAACGCATCCACGTCGTGGTCAAACGTTTCGGTGATAAACTGCGGGTCAGATCGACCGTCAATTTCAAACAACCCGACGTCCGTCTGGTCGTAGCTACGGGACGAGAGACGCTGGGCCTGGAACGCTATCGTCGTGCCGTCGGACGTGACATGCGGATGGGTGAGCCGATAGTCGTCGATGTGCAAAAGCTGTTGTATGCCGTACGGGCGGAGGTCAACGACGTAGAGGTTGCGGGCTTGACCCAGATCTGGGGAGGTGTTGATGAGGGGGGAGGCGCTGACGACGATTTGCGTTCCGCCGGGGAGCCATGTCCCCCCGTGATAGGACCTGTAGCCTCTTGTAACGGGGGCTGGAGTGGGACGGTCGGGCAGACCAGTGGTCACGTTTTCGGGCACGTCCACCACAAAGTAGTGTCGATAGACGGGGGGGGACTGGTCCCGTCCGTCCTCCCGCACATTCGGACGAGAAAAGACCTGTGTCTCCGACGGTGATCGCCGATCCAGCCAGCGCCGCATCTGGAGCAGGTCGCCGTCGGGCGTGGCCGCAGTGTCCTGAGGCACGGGGACCGTCGTCGTATCGGGAATCAGGCGCAGGCGGTCAAAGACGCGTCGCAGGCTGTCGGGGGAAAGCAGCCGGAGCTCGTCCGACGGGAGCGATTGCAGGCGGTCGGGGACCGACGGGCCGCCGGGGGAGCGGAGGGCCCGGCTGGAGTCGGCCAAGAGGCGAGGTTGACCGTCCGGACCCAGCTCCAGAGTGTCGAGGGGGGCAAGGTTTCTGTGGTGACGAAGGACGAGAATCGTATCCGGGGGAATGCGGCGGACCGTGTCTTGTGGTGTTCGGCCCGGTCGTTCACTTGGGGGAAGCGCGCGCGACCGGCGACGAATCTCGGGTTCGGGAAGCGGGCTGGCATATAACAGCTGGTCCCCATTCGGTCCCCACTCCGGATCGGTCGCGCCGTGGGGCGTGTCGGTGAGCTGATACGGTTCGCCTCCCGTAAGGGAGAGCACGAACACCTGCGGTGTGCCGTCAACCGGTCGCACGAATGCGATCTGATTTCCGTCCGGGTGCCACGCCGGCTGAGAGGCGTCGGCGTGCGATCGCGTGAGCAACCGTGGCTCTTCGCGGCCGTGGGCGGGCACCACATAGAGCTGACGCCGATACACTCGGTTTGAATCCTGAGGAGACGAGACGGCCGTTCGAACCGTGTAGGCAACACTTCGGCCCGAGGGAGAAAGGGCAAGATGTTGAATCTCCTCTACTCGGAGCACGTCGCTGGGTTGAAGGGGGGACGGTCCCGTCTGGGCGGCAGCACGACCACTCCCCGCCAAGACGCTTAGGAGGCCCACGAGGAGAGCACAGCGCAGCAGCGGTCGGATGTGTTTAGAGAGCAACCCCGATCCCGAGGTACAGCACATTTGCATCAAGTCCAGGATTGATCGATCCACGAAAGCCATTGGAGAGGTGGTGGTACCGGTACGCCGCAGTAAGGAGGGTCTGCGGGGCAATGGAGAGTTCGATGCCCCCACCGATACCCACCGCGAAGTTCAGTTGTTTTCCGCGCTCGTCGGGCACCGACTCGAAAAAATAGAGACCGCCCGCGTGGCCGGCAAGGAAGGGCCGGAGCCGAGTCGTAGGACGGAAGGCGACCCTCAGCCCGATGGGATAAAGCCCCAGTCCCTGCGCTGAGAGCGGGCGGCGCGGCGGCCCGTCAGCGTAAAACGTGGCGGGCAAGGCCTCTTGCGGAATCTGTACGGAGGCAAAAGGAACCAGGTCGGCGGTGTACGACAACGTAGGAGCAGCATATCCGTTGCTCAACTGACTCGTCGTCGGAAGGAGGCGACGGCGAAGGCGGAACCCGAGAAGCTGCAATCGCCCGTTTGGAATGGCGCCGAGGAGGGCGCCGGGGAGGGCCGAGTGGCCGTACCAGAGGCTGATTTGGACTCGCGAGAAGCCGGGAGGAGGCGCCGTCGGGAGCGAGTCAGAAGCCACGAGGGGCGGGCGGGTACAGACGTCGAGGCAGGTCCCAGAACCAGGGGACGTAGCCGCTTGACCGGACCCGACACAGATAAAGATCCAGAAGAGAACTGCAATGAGGCGCCAGAACACGGGCAGGAAGGAGAGCGGAGGAATCTGTTTCGGTGAGAACAGCGTATTGCCGTTCTGAGCATTTGGAGGTTTTCGGCAGCGGAGCTACAGGAACTCCTCTCAGAATCCATTTCAATCAAGTGGGCATGGAGCTCTTTTACAACAAATACGGACGAGAGGCCCCACCCCTCATTATCCTTCACGGGTTGCTGGGGGCCAATGGAAACTGGCACACGCTCAGCCGCACGCGATTTCAGGACGTCGCCACGGTCTACGCCGTGGATCAGCGGAATCATGGCCGCTCCCCGCATACGGATCGAATGGACTATCGCAGCATGGCGACCGACGTGAGGGATTTTGTCCAGCAGCACGATCTTGAGTCGGTCACCCTTTTGGGACACTCCATGGGGGGGAAAACCGCGATGCAGACGGCCCTGGCCTATCCGGACCTGGTGGATCGGCTCATCGTTGTGGACATGGCCCCAAGGGCCTACTCTCCGAAGCACGGAGATCTGCTCGATGCGCTGGCGCGGATCAATCCGTCCGAGTACGATGACCGGGATGAAATCGATGCAGTTTTGGCCGAAGACGTCTCCTCGTGGGCGGTTCGGCAATTTCTGCTCAAGAATCTGAAGTACGACGGGGACCAGTACGAGTGGACCATGAATCTTGAAGCCATTCGTGCGAACTACGACGAGATCAACGCTGAACTTCCGTCCGATCAGACGTTTGAGGGACCTGTGCTCTTTATACGAGGAGAAAATTCTGAATACGTGCGCGACAACGATCGCTCGACCATCCGTGAGCGGTTCCCTACGGCTGACATTGTCACCATTGAGGGCGCTGGGCACTGGGTTCACGCCGATGCTCCCGAGGCTTTTGCGGACGTTGTAATTGATTTTCTAAACACAGAGCAGGTTGAGTCTTAGAGGGCCCTGTACGTCGTTCCGCACTCCGATCGAGGACGAGGCATGGGGAGACGGGGGAAACGTCCGGAGAGGAAGAGAAAAATTTGGACAAAGATCGGGACCGACCCGTCTAAAATGCACTATAACAGGACCTTCTCGCTGTCAAAGACACAATCTCACTGTCTAGGTGTAGTACCTAAAACATTTAGTGCCGCGGCTTCGGTACCGTAGCGTCGAACATCCGTACGCACATCCTCCACGCCTGAATGGGGGAGATTCCCTGCTAGTGAGGGTGTGAATACCGTTGTTCACGAATGTTACATCGTTGCCGGCCGCGTATTCAGCGGCATTTGCTCATAACCACAAGCAGTTTCTCTGACGTGGCTAACCGAACTCCTGAAAACAAAGAGACCGACGAGCCGGGGATGACCGGGCAGACGCCTGGCGGAAATCGATGGCGCCTCATTGTCTGGGTGGTGGCGGCAACGCTGTTTGCGTTGTGGGCCTACACCTACTGGGGAGGCGGCGCAGCGGGGGGCAACCGCATCAGCTATAGCGAATTTCGACAGCAGTTGCAGAACGGAAACGTCGAGCGGGTCGTCGTCGAGGGGAACAGCGTGAGTGGCGATTTGAAGTCCACTGCCTCGAAGACGGAGCAGGGCAATACGGTCCAGTACGACCAGTTTGTGACGTACCTCCCTTCGTTTGGGGACGAGGAGTTGATGTCCCTGCTTGAATCGAAGAGCGTCGAGGTCGTCACGGAACCGGAGAGCTCCTTCCCGTGGAGCCTAGTCATTATGGGGCTCCTTCCCGTTCTACTGCTCTTTGGCGTTGGCTATATTTTCCTCAGGCGCATGCAGGCCCAGGGGCAGGGCCTCTTCTCCGTCCGGAAGAGTAAAGCAAAGCTCTTCGACAAAGGCGAAGAGGATACGACGTTCGACGACGTGGCGGGGGCTGATAGCGCGAAGGAAGAACTCCGCGAAATCATCAAGTTTCTGAAGAACCCGGAGCGCTTTGAGCGCCTGGGCGGCAAGGTGCCGAAGGGAGTGCTGCTGGTGGGCCCGCCGGGGACCGGGAAAACTTTACTCGCGCGAGCGGTGGCGGGCGAGGCGGATGCCCCGTTCTTCAGCGTTTCGGGATCTGACTTCATGGAAATGTTCGTTGGCGTCGGGGCCTCCCGCGTTCGAGACATGTTCAGTGAGGCGAAGGAGACGTCGCCTGCAATTATCTTCATTGACGAGCTCGACTCGATTGGGCGCAAGCGAGGAGCCGGCATGGGCGGAGGCCACGATGAGCGGGAGCAGACGCTGAACCAGCTTCTCTCCGAGCTTGACGGCTTTGAGGAGAATGAGGGCATCGTGGTGATGGCTGCCACGAACCGCCCCGACATTCTCGACTCGGCCCTCACCCGTCCGGGCCGCTTCGACCGGCAGATCACGGTGGACCTCCCGACGCAGAAGGCCCGCAAGGAGATTCTGGAGATTCATGCCCGCGACAAGCCGCTCTCCGACGAGGTGAACATGGAGGAGATTGCCCGTAGCACGCCGGGCTTCAGCGGGGCCGACTTGGAGAATCTGCTCAACGAAGCGGCGTTGCTCGCCGGCCGCTACGAGCACGAAAACATCGAGCCCGGCGATATCGAAGAGGCGCGTGACAAGGTGATCATGGGCCTCAAGCGCGACGGACTGGTGCTCGACGAGGAGGAGCGTAAGCTTCTGGCCTACCACGAGTCGGGGCACGCCATTGTTGCGGCGACCCTGCCGAATGCGGATCCGGTCCACAAAGTGACCATTGTCCCGCGAGGCCAGGCCATGGGCGTCACCCAACAGCTGCCTGAGAAGGACAAATACCTCTACCGAGAGGATTATATTCTCGATCGCCTAGCGGTGATCATGGGGGGGCGTGCCGCGGAACAGATTATCTTCGATACCGCCACGAGTGGCGCTGAGAATGACCTCAAGCAGGTGCGGAAGATGGCCCGCAAGATGGTCCTCGATTGGGGCATGGGCGAGCGGTTCAAGCACATCGCCCTCGGAGAGGACCAGGGGAGTGTCTTCCTGGGAGAAGAGCTTGCCAAGGGCCGCGACTACAGCGACGAGACGGCCCGTGAGGTCGACGAGGAAATCCAGCGGATCACGGCCAATGCCTATCAGCGTGCCGTCGACACCCTCTCCGAACATCGCGATGCCTTCGACCGGCTGGCCGAGCTGCTCATCGAGCGAGAAGAGGTGCCAGGGGATGAGGTTCTTCGCCTGGTGAATGGGGACGCAGAGTCCCTCGACGATCTGTCGACGACGAACGGCGCTCCGCAGGATGCACCGGAGTCGGCTGACGGAGAGACGGAGACGCATGAGGACGGCGCCGCAGAAACGGATGTCGTGGAAGAACCAGCGGCGGACGGGACCTCCGAAAGCGATGAGGAGTCGACTTCCGAGAAGTCGTCCTAAGTACAATCGAGAGCACGGTTGGGGGAAATGTCGTGCGCTGCATCTCGCGACGGGTTTTCCCTCCAGCCTGAAGTTTGTAAAAGTACCGTCCATACTTCCCACGGCATCACTTGGAGCCACTTCGATTGACGTGGAATGGGGGATGGCTATTCCCGCTCGACACCCTGATTCTTATTCCTCCACCATTCGACATCACCCATGGCTGAGACGCACTCCAACCCGCGTTCCGACGAGGACCTTCGCAAGAAGCTTTCGGACGAGGAGTATCAAGTAACGCAGAAGGCCGGGACCGAGCCCGCCTTTTCCGGAAAGTACTGGGACCACAAGGACGATGGGACCTACTGCTGCGTCGTTTGTGAGACGCCGCTGTTCGATTCCGATACGAAGTTTACATCCGGAAGCGGCTGGCCAAGCTTTTACGACGTGATCGAGAACGGGAATGTGGAGCTCCGCTCGGATCACAGCCACGGCATGCGTCGGACGGAGGTCGTTTGTGCCGAGTGCGAAGCGCATCTAGGTCACGTATTCGATGACGGGCCCGAGCCGACGGGCAAACGCTACTGCATTAATTCCGCTGCGCTCGATTTTGAAGGAGACGAGGGGTAGTCCGAATTTGGCGATCAACTCCTCAGAGACCCGTCGAGATGGAGGCTGCTTGGATCCTCACCGTATTTTGGCTATAGTTAGTATCGCCCCTCGGGACCGACATCCGCTGCGGATCCGACAATGCTACTGAGACTGGCTTTCGCCACTGCTCACTCGTCTCCTCCCTCGAACACATCCGCCCGGTGTGATGACCGAACTGCAGAAGGCAAAGCAGGTCCACTATTTCAACGTCCTTGATTACAACGACGACGGAGTTCTTGAGAAGCAGGACTTCGTGAACGTTGCCGACCGCCTTGCGGAGTTGCGCGGTTACGAAGAGGGATCGTCCAAGCACACTGCGGTCCGCCAAGAAATTCTCCGAATGTGGACCAATGCTCGCGCCCTTTCAGGGAAGGAAGGGAAAGCGCAGATCACTCTTGAGGACTGGTTGGCTCACGAGCAGAAGGTCATCGATTCGAACGTCCTCGTCCACTCCTACGTCCAGGGCATTGCTCGGGCAGTCTTCGACATGCTCGACGCGGACAACGACGGTGTGATCTCGGAGGACGAGTATCTGAAGTTTTTTGAGTCCTTCCGTGGCGATACAGAAAATGGAGAACTCGCCTTCCAGAAGCTCGACCACAAGGATCAGGGATATCTCACCCGAAAGGAATTTCTTGAGGCCGTCACCGAGTTTCATCTGAGTGACGACCCGGATGCTCGAGGAAACTGGTTGTTTGGTCCCTACGAAGAAGAGCTGGAGTCGTCGACGTAGGACGCACGACCAAAATTCGTCATCTCGCTCTGATCGTCTCGTCAGAGGTTGCCCCGGCGGGCCTGCTCGCGCTCAATGGCTTCGAAGAGGGCCTTGAAGTTGCCGGTGCCAAAGGTTCGTGCCCCTTCCCGCTGGATGATCTCGAAGAACACCGTGGGGCGATCCTGCACAGGTTGGGTGAAAATCTGTAGGAGGTACCCGTCCGGGTCGCGGTCCACCAGGATGCTCAGTTCTTCGAGGTCATCGATGGACTCCTCGATCGATCCAACCCGATCCCGGAGCACCTCCCGGTCGTAGTAGCTGTCGGGAATCTGGAGGAAGTCGACGCCGCGGCGTCGGAGCGTGCGCACCGTCGTGATGATGTCGTCTGTCGCGAGGGCGATGTGCTGTACGCCTGCTCCCTGGTAGTACTCCAGATATTCCTCGATCTGACTTTTCTTTTTTCCCTCCGCTGGCTCGTTAATCGGGAATTTGATTTTTTCGTCTCCGTTGGCCATCACCTTCGACATGAGAGCGGAATATTCCGTTGAGATATCCTGGTCGGTGAAGTGGAGCATGTTGTAAAAGCCCATTGTTTGGGCGTAATACTCCACGTAGGTTTCCATGTCGCCCTCGTGCACGTTCCCCACACAGTGATCGACGTACTGGAGGCCTGTGGTGGGAGGAGCGGCCCAGTCGTCGATTGACCACGGCTCGAAGCCGGGAAAAAAGAGGCCGTCGTATTCATCCCGCTCCACGAACGTGTGGATGGTGTCGCCGTATGTTGAAATCGACGATGTCACCAGAATGCCGTTCTCGTCCTCGTGGACCGTGGGCTCTTGAACCGGCGTTGCGCCGCGTCGGGTCGTCTCTTCAAAGGACTGGGTGGCATCCCCCACCGTGAGGGCGATGTCCTTCACCCCATCGCCGTGCCGATGGACGTGGGTGCTAATGGGCGAATCCGGGCGCAGAGATGCGGTCAGGACGAACCGGATGTCATTCTGTTCGAGGAGGTAATGAACGGTATCTTTGGTTCCGGTCTCCGGCCCGCGATAGCCGCGAATCTGAAAGCCAAAGAGCTGGGCGCAGTAGTGAGCGGCCTGCTTGGCATTGCCTACGTAGAATTCGACGTAGTCAGTGTCCTTAATGGGTAAAAAGTCTTCGGGGGCGTCGACGTCCGGGGTTGGAGCAGTGGGGGTATCGGGCATGGGACCGAGACATTGATGGACGGTGCACGAGTTGTAAGCGCTTCCATAACTCAGGATATTTTACTTACTCGTCAGGCATGGCGTTCCTCTTGGACGTTTGGCGCGCGGAGGGACGGAAAGATCAACGGCCTGAGGGGGGCTGCCGGTGCGAGTGCAGGGGGCCGTCGTTGGGACGGAGCTGAAAGCGGATCGGGAGGGTCATGCGAACGGGAATGGGAGATCCCTCGTGAGTGGCCGGCCGGAACTCAACGGAGCGCAGGGCTCGAACAGCGGCGGAATCACACAGTGGATGAAGGGACTTTTTGACCTCAATGGCGTGCACTGCTCCTTCCTGGTCGACGGTAAATTCGAGCTTCAACTTTCCTTCAATGCCCTGTTGCCGAGCGGCCTCGGGATAATGGATCTGAAGATAGAGCGCACCGGTGCCTCCTTTAATCTTTGGACGCCGGTCGTGCATCTCTAGCGCGGCCATCATCTTCGGGGACGACGATTCATTGAGACGCTTTTTTTTCTTCCGGGACCCAGAACCGTTGGTTTGTGACGTTCCAGAGCCGTCGGACGCCTCAGTTGACGGAGATGTGTGTTGAGTGGGAGGCGGTTCATCTTCCGAGTGTGTGGCCGTCTCCTGCTTGTCCTCGGAGGACGTTTTCTCCTCCGATGAGATTTCTTGTAGGGCAATCGGTTCAGACGTACGTTGGGAGGTCCACCCTACTTGTTGGGACGAATAAAACAAGGGGAGGTTGAGAAGCCCCACGATGATTCCCAGACTGCCGAGCAGTCCGGCCATGAGACGGGTTGTGTAGCGTTCTATAACACTTGGAGACGACGAATGGTAATGTGGCTGATCGTAAGTCATAGTAGACGCCCCGGGTTAGTAGGTGATCATCATTCCTTCATACGGGTCGTTTCAAGGAATGTGCCAGCGAAATTGTCCTCTTGACGACCGTTACAGGATGAAAAAGTTCGGGCGGCCGCTAAATTTTTGAGAGTCTCGAGACCAAATTCTACCTTCGTTCCAATGTCCAACCGACTGTCGTACCTGAGCGTGCGACTTTGTCTCACGTCGTCTCCGATTTCCTTTTTACATTCCCTTTCTGATTGAACCCATATCCTATGTTCAACGCGCTCGTACTTGACCGGTCGGAGGGGGATCTTCACGTTGGGGTGCAAGAACTCGGTGTCGAAGATCTCCCGGCTGCCGGCCCGGACGAGGTTCACATAGACGTGCTCTACTCGAGTGTAAACTACAAAGATGCCCTTGCCGTCACCGGGGCGGGAAAGATCATCCGGGGGGGATACCCAATCGTTCCCGGCATCGACCTGGTCGGGCGCGTGCTTGAGAGCAAGCGAGCGGACCTGGAAGAAGGGGACCCGGTCATTGGTACCGGCTGGCAGCTGGGCGAGGTAGACTGGGGCGGCTTTACCCAACGGGCCAAGGTGGATGGAGGGAAGTTGGTTCGGCTTCCGAAGCATCTGTCGCCCAAGCAGGCAATGGTGGCTGGCACCGCCGGTTTCACGGCCATGCTTTCGGTGATGGCACTCGAAGAGCACGACGTGAGTCCGGACGACGGAGAGGTGGTCGTGACAGGGGCTTCAGGAGGGGTGGGGAGCATGGCCGTGACCCTGCTCGACGTTCTCGACTACGACGTGGTGGCGTCGAGTGGGAGTGAAGAGGCACACGAGTATCTTCGACAACGCGGGGCCGATCGGATCGTCCATCGAACGGCTTTTGAGGATGGTCCAGAGCGGCCGATGGAGTCCGGGAAATGGGCAGGCGCGGTGGATGCCGTCGGAGGCGAGACGCTTTCTACGCTCCTTGCACAGGTCCAAAAGCACGGCAGCGTCGCTTCTTTCGGCAACGCTGCGGGCCACGAGTTGGAAACGTCCGTATTTCCGTTCATCCTTCGCGGCATCAATCTGCTTGGAATCGACTCCAATACGTGCCCGAACGATCGTCGTCAGGCTGCGTGGCGTCGGCTGGCCTCAGTCCTCTCAGATGACGACTTTTCGGCGATGACGGCCCGTACAATCGGACTTCGTGAGATTCCGGAGGCCTGCGAGTCTATGTTGTCTGATGGGATCCGTGGCCGCATCGTCGTGGATCTGCAGGCGGAGTAGTGGGAGATTGTAAGGCCGAGGGCGGTGTCTTCGAACTGTGCTCCTCGTCCGCTCGTACAAAATCGGTGAAGGGAGGCATTTCAATCTTCGCACGCCGGTTCTTCTGCACGCACTGGATTCGCATGAGCCTTTCGTTCTGGCAACAGCGCCGACGCGCCCAGGCGATGGCGTACGACGTCATTGTCGTGGGCGGGGGAATTGTGGGATGCTCGACGGCCTACTGGTTGCGTCGGCAGAAGCCCTCGCTCGACGTTGCTCTCGTGGAGGCCCGTACCCTCGGCGCCGGGGCGAGTGGCCGAAATGCGGGTTTTGTGCTTCAGGGAACTGCGGCTGATTATCTGTCGGACGTGGAGCGATACGGGGAGCGCACGGCCCGCCGATTGTGGCACTTTACCCGCGCGAATCGGGACCTGATGGAAAAGGAGCTGCAAGGCCAGGCCTTCGGATGGAAATCAGAGGGAAGCCTGACGGTGGCGGGGGACGTAGAGGAGGACGAGCGGTTGCAGGACAGCGTGGGACGGCTTCGGGCGGCCGGTGCCCCTGTGGTCTATCTGGAACCCGAGCAGACCAACCGGCGAATTCACTCGACGGGGCTGTACGGCGGCCTTCTGGTAACGACGGGAGCCGTTGTGGATCCCCTTCGCCTGGTTCGTCACCTCGCAGCGAAGAGCTCTGCCGACGTCCACACTCACCTTCCCGTCGAACGCCTTCGCTGGGATGATCACGGCGGAGTCCTCTTGGAGACGCCGGACCAGCGCCTATGGTCGGAACGTGTCGTCTTGGCCGTGGGCCCGGCCCTGCCTTCGCTCGTTCCCGAACTCCCGGCCGTCGTGCGCCCCGTGCGGGCACAGATGCTTGCCACGACTCCAGGGGCCAATCAGACGATTCCGGTCCCGGTCTACTCCCATCGGGGGGGCTTTTACATTCGACAGGATGAGCACGGGCACGTACTGGTGGGGGGCGGGCGGCATCAGCATCGGCAGGCGGAAGAGACGCCCGTGGACGCCACGACGCCGGCCGTGCAGGCCACGATTGAACGCTACCTGAACACCCATTTCCCGTGGACACAGGAGCTGTCGATCCAGCAGCGCTGGAGTGGCACGATGGGATTCTCTCCCGACGGCCGCCCGGTCGTGGGGCCTGTGCCGGAGCATCCGGATAGTGTCTTTGCCACCGGCTTTACTGGGCATGGAATGGGATACGGCTTTCGGATGGGGCGGCTTCTGGCACAGCGCGTGACTGGAACGAAGCGCCCGGACGGCTACGAGCTATTCTCCGTGTCTCGGTTAAACGAGAACGACCCGTCGAGTCGAACGGACCCATCGGCTCGATCCTCTTCCTCGTAAAGAAACTCGCGAGTATCACACCCTCGTCACCTTTGAGGCGGGATCGGCGTTGCTGGCGTGCGGATTTAAGGGGGCGCTCTTGCTCTTACGACCTACGCCCTGCCCTATGCGCCCGATTCTGACGATTCTCCTTCTGAGCCTGCTCCCAATTTCACTCATGGCCCAGTCTCCGCCCGATACTGTCGATTTTCGGTTGGACGCGCACGAATGGGAGCACCGATTGCTCTTTGTATTCGTCCCATCGGAGGGCACCGATCGTCTAGCGGCCCAGGAAGATGCCTTCTCCGGTACGGATGCCGGCTTTCGCGATCGGGATCTCTTGCTCATTACGCTTACCGGCGCGTCGGACGGAACGGTGCGGGCGGCGCCGGGAGCGGACGCCCGACCGTTCACTGACGCCGCCGTCGAGCGTCTCTACGATCGTTTCAACGTCCCGTCCGATGCGTTCCGGGTGGTGCTTGTCGGCAAGGATGGGACCGAGAAGCGCCGCGACGCCGAGCCGGTGACTGCCCGCTCCATCTTCGACACCATCGACGCCATGCCCATGCGGCAACGGGAGATGCGGGAGTCCTCTGGAGGGGAATAAGTGTGGAAGTATGTACGGGTGGAAGTGTGTAGGTAAGGAGAGGGGGCAACGTACAAGCGTTCACACGTCCAGACATACACACTTACAATTCGACGCCGATCAGCCAGCGGAACTCAAATTGGTTCTGGTTGGACTCGATGAGGCCCGGATCGCTGGCCCACACCGGAAACTTGGCCACCACGTCGAGTCCCTGTAGGAAGTCGGACTGGGCCGTCCAGCGGTCGAGGTGGGGGATGGATGAAAGGTCGTAGCGTGCGCCCAGGCCCGCGTCGGCCACCCATTCTCCAGAATCGTGGTCCGGGTTGACGAAGACGTCATTCCAAACGGTTCCCATCCCGGAGAAGAGAGAGAGCCGGAGGGGAGACAGTGGATTTACGGATGCGAACGGTGTACCGCTGAGGGACAGGCGGCCTCCGACCACACTTTGACCGGAGAGGCCTGAGGAGCGAAAGCCGTCTGAGCGGAGATAGGCGACGGGGCCAGCAGGACCGAAGCCGACGAGATGGGCCTCCTCCATAGGCCGCTCAACGGCGGAGCTCCCCTGCCGGTAGGTATCGTTGCGCCATCCGGCCTCGACGGAGCCGCCCCCCAGACGAAATCGCTTGTGGGGAAGTAGATCATCCGCTCCGACGCCGAACTGAAGAGCCGCTTCTCCCGTGAGCGCCCCGAGGGAAGTGGTCGTACGAGCCACCAGAGCGGCACGGGTCGCGTTGTCGAGCGGGAGGGGATTTGACGTTCGGGTCTCTCCGTATCCGATGAAGCTTCCACCCGCCTCAGCGAAGGCCGAAATTCGGTCTCGTCCGTTTGTCACGGTGTAATCGACTCGTGCAGAGGCCGTGTGGGACTGCCCCCAGGGATTGAACGGAATGGTGGTGGTCCCTGCGGGATTGCCTTGTGGGTCCCGGAACTGAACGGGAAGGCGGTAGAGTCCGAAGACGCGATCGCTGGGATTGAGCTGCTGGAGAAGAGTGATCCGGAGTCGTTCATCCGCGTCCGCAAGGGGCGAGTTCAGAGGCGTGTGCAGGGAAAGCCGGTTCTCCAGCACCCCCTGATGCTTCGCCGTCGAGACCTTGAGAGTCGCACGGGGAGACCAAAAGGGAGCTGGATGTTCGTAGCTCAACTCATAATCGAGCCCATCAACCCAGCTTCCGGTCTCGTCGTCAACGGTGGTAATGTTATCCTGCCCGAGTGTCGGGTCGGATCCATTCGAGAAGAGCACGTTCGGCCAGAGGGTCATGCTCGCACGGAGTCGGTGGTCGCCCAAGAAGTACTGTCCCCGTGCCTGCACCCCCCCGCCAAAGCCGAAGTCATGAGCATACAGTCCCAGCGGGCGAACGCCGAGCTCGTACTGCGACCAGTTGGACTCCGGCGCATGAAGGAAGCGGGTGCGCAGCGGGAAATCGGTCGAGTTGTTCAACCGGTTCACGTCCGGCGTGCGCTCGTTCGGGTCCAGTGTCGCCGATTCGGCGGGGGCTGGGACCTCCACGGTGAACGATTTCTCCGGTTGTACCCACGGCCACGGGTCGGCCACAATCCAGTCATCGGGCACCGGCTTATGGCCGTGCATTGTAGCGAGCGGGACGTTCACCCACTGCGTCGAGCCATCCTCAAGCGTCAGCTTTACGTCGTGCGGCATCCGGGCGCTGCCCTCCCGCTCAAGCGTAAAGGACGCCTCGTAGCCGTCGCCGGACCGGGTATTTTCCAGGTCGTCGATTTCATCGTCCAACGGGCGAGCCGAGCGCGTAAACTGCCAGAAGTACCAGTCCAGCATCAGGCCGCTCTCCTGCTCGGCAAAGAGCTCCAGGTCGTACGGATCGGGGTGCTGGAATTTCCGCTTGCGGAAGTAGCGCTTGAGCCAGCGGTCTTTGTTCTCGTCCCCCATCACGTAGCCGAGCATGTCGACGACGAGCTCTCCGCCGGGGTACGAGGCCACGCCGTAGCCGAGATTCGTTTCAAACCAGTCGGCCGGCGTGCTCAGCGGTTCGAAGATCCCGAGTTTTTGGAAGCGGGCGGTCGTCGTGGGAGAGTGAGAGGCCGTGCCGCCGGTGAGGTGCGCCATGCCCTCCGAGGTGGCGTAGCTCGTAAAGCCCTCGTCCATCCAGCCGTAGTCGGCCTCGTTGCTGCCGAGGGCGGCGTAGTACCACATGTGGGCGAACTCGTGCACGGTGGTCCCGAGCACGGAGCGGTAGCTGCTCTTCTCCGTGAAGGCCGGGCCGTCATAGCTGCTCACGACCGTAAACATCGGGTATTCCATGCCGCCGTCCCCGCCCTGCGCCACCGTCATCTGCGGGTAGGGGTAGTCGCCGTACTCTCGGCTGAAGAAGGCCGTGAGCTCCGGCATGTCATTCTTGAGCGGTTCCCACTGCTCGGCCACGTTCGGCTTGTATAGGATGTGGTGCGTCGTACCGTCCTCTTCCACTTTGTCGTGAATGTAGTCGGGGTCGGCCGACCAGGCAAAATTGTGTACGTTTTCGGCCGTGAAGTGCCACGTGAGGGAGTCGGCGTTTGGCAGTCCGTCCGACGGGCGCCAGGTGCCGTTGCCGTCGATGTCGTATCCGTGACCAATTTCATCCGGATTCTGCAGCACGCCCGTGGCCCCGATGGTGTACTCGGGGGGGAGTGTGATTTCGACGTCGAAGGAACCGAAGGGGGCGTAGTATTCGCGGTTCACGTAGAAATTGGCGTGCCAGCCGCGCTCGTCGTACGCAGCCATCTTGGGGAACCACTGCGTCATCGTGTAGTCGATGCTGTCGCCCCGGCTGTCGCGCCCGCTGCGGCGGGTCTGGAGTGGCACCTGCGCCTTCCACCGCATCTCGAACGTCGTCGATTCCCCCGGCAGAATTGGCTCGGCCAGATCCACGCGCATCACCGTATCGGTCACGTCGTAGTCGACTGACTGGCCGTCCTGCGTCAGCGACCGAATGCGGTGCCAGCCCTGCTCCTCGGGACCGAGCTGGAAGATCCGCGGCACAATGCGTCCATCCGGATCGGGCAGCTGTCGGTTGCGCTCCGCCATCATCGACTCCGGATGGAAGGCGTTGAAGTACAAGTGGTAATAGACCGTCGACAGCGTGTCCGGCGAATTGTTGGTATAGGTGAGCGTCTGCTGCCCGGTGTACTGATGCTCGTCGGCGTGGAGGGTGATGTCCATCTCGTACTCGACGGCTTGTTGCCAGTCGTCCGGAGATTGGCCCAGAACCGGAGAGGCGAGTAGGACGGGGACGACACACAGGAGGAGGGTGCGAATAGTCATGGGAAGTGGGGCGGGCGAAGGAAGAAGAGCAGACAGTTCAGCGGAAATCGAGTGATTGGTTCTCCGATGCCTTCGTAATGTTTCTCTCTGAAGCCTACAGATCTGGAATTTCGCCAGATTCGTTTCGGGGAGGGAATCACCGAACGGGAATCATTCGTTCAATGAGATGAATGTCAATCCCCAGCATCGTACTGCTCAATAATTACATGAGACCGCCATGACGAAATCCGACATTGTAGATCGTATCGCGAAGGGAACCGGACTTACCAAAATCGAAACGAAGGCCGTCGTGGAGGGCTTCATGACGACGGTGCAAGATGCTATGAAGGAAGGGAAACGCATTGAACTTCGGGGGTTTGGTGTCTTTGAGGTTGACCACCGGGCGCCTCGTACGGGGCGCAACCCGCAAACCAACGAGCCGGTCCCGATCGACGAACGCTTTGAGCCGGTCTTCCGCCCGTCCGATCAATTTCGGGAGGCGGTGGACGAGGAGCACAAGGACCGCCGAGACGAAGAGGAAGCCGAGGCGTAATCCTTCAGTCGCAGTTTTTCTAGTGTAACGACGCTCGTTTATGGCCGACGACGCTCAATCCTGCCCCTCCTGTGGCGCTCGCGTGCCCGAGGGGGCAGAGCAGTGCGATCTTTGTGGAACCACAGTCGAAACGGCGTCGGACGACGAGTCTCCATCGGAGACCGGAACGTCCGACGCTGGGTCGGCAGAAACGGCAGAGGATCTGGAGGCAGAGGATGTGTCCGGAGCCCCCAACACGGCCGACCACGTGTACTGCAACCAGTGTGGTCTTCAGAATCCGATCGATGCCAACTACTGCAGCCAGTGTGGCACCCAGCTTCAGGACCTTTCGACTCGTACTCCCGACCGTACACGCGCTGTGACGGCGGATCTTCCCGACGGGGCTTCCGCCGAGCAGTCCCCCGATGCCGACGATTCGAAGCCGGAGACGGAGGAGCAGGCGGAGATGGGCAAGCAGATTCTCCTGATGGTTGGTGTGGGGTTGGTGTTTGTGCTCGGATTCTTCTTCGCCACGCAATGGAGTCAGCAATACGAGTGGAGCGAGGAAAGCAACGGCTCCTCCCCGTCAGCGGAAGCCACACAGAGTGGGGGCCCGAACGGGGCTCCTTCCTCGCCGGCCACGGGGCCGATGACGAGGTCGGGAAGGGGAAGCAATTCCTCATCCACCGCCCAGCCGCAAACCGATCTGTCCACGCTCGTGAACGAGCTCAGCGGTTCGGTGGAGGGGCCGGTGGCGGACAAGATCGACTCGCTGCGGGCACGTGCCGAGAACGCAGAGGGGCAACAGCAGCGACAGCTCCGATCGGAGCTCGTGCAGCTCTACATTGGGGCCGGAGCTCCGGGGCGGGCGGCGCTTCTGCAGTCCCAGATTGCCGACGCCGCCGGTACGGTCGACGCCCGCCGCCGCACTGCCGACCTGCTCTATCGGTGGATGCGACAGGTGGAGCAGCAGGGCGATCGGGCGCGCATCGGGGATGTGGCCCAACACGTCGCCACCGCGTACAAAGAGGTGGCCGAACAGCGGCCGGAGGACCTCGATGCTCGGACGCGCATGGGGGAGGCGTATCTCCTCACGAATAATCCCATGAATGGCATTCAGGCCATCAACGCGGTGCTAAAAGATGACTCCACGTTCGTCCCGGCACGGTTTCAAAAGGGCCTCGCCCTCCTCCAGATCAACCGTCTGGATCAGGCCATCAAGCAGTTTGAGATGGTGAAGCAGTACGCCGACGAGCAGGAGCCCTTCTACAAACAGGCCGAGCGGGCGATTACGGTGATCCGGGAGCAGTCCTCATCGTCTGAATCGGAGCCGCAGGCTCAGGGCGAATGAGGGGGACAACTTTCCTTTGATTTTCCGTACAGAGCCCGTACGTTCCACTCCTTGCAGGAGGAGAGTGGCCGATCCTCCGAGCTCATCACCCATACTCTAGTCGGGTCGAGATCATGCAGACGTACATCGAGAGCCTCGACGAGGACCGCATCCGGGACGCCGTACAGCAGGCGGAAGAGCGGACGGCAGGAGAGATTGTGCCCGTTGTGGTGCCACAGAGTGCGTCCTACGAGGCTGTAACGTGGCGGGCGGCGGCCGGGGCTACACTGCTCGCCTTGACCGGGGTGCTGCTTCTACTCCAGTTCTACGAGGGCTGGGGATTGGGCTGGCTCTACACGCCGTGGGGCGTGGTCATTACGGCACTAAGTGCCGGCATTCTAGGAGCAGTGCTGAGCACGTACGTGGCTCCGTTGCAGCGCGTTCTTGCGGGCGACGACTTGCTCGACGAAACGGTTCACCGACGCGCGCTGCAGTCGTTCGTGGAGGAAGAGGTCTTTGCCACGCGCGACCGTACCGGAATCCTTCTCTTTGTGTCTCTTCGTGAGCATAGGATCGAGGTCTTGGGCGATACCGGCATCAACGAACTGGTGGAGCCGGATGATTGGGCGGAGATTGTGACTCGCATCCGCACGGGCATCCAAAACGACAACTTGACGGAGGGGCTGGTGGAGGCGATTAAGATGTGCGGTCGGCTGCTCGAACGGCGAGGGGTCAACATTCGCCCGGATGATGAGAATGAGCTCTCCAACACAGTTCGCACCCCCGAGACGCCGAGTGATGAAGAACGCTCCTCGGACGAGGATGCAGATTCGAAGAGGGAATAGCTCTCTTTGAGACGAGCCATTTTTGAGGCGGCGGACGACCGACTGCCGTCCGCGGTCGGCTGTCAATTACGGGAGAACGGCTGTTTCCCGCACCGTAGATACGGAATCGGTTAGGTCAGGCTTTTTCTATTTCCAGCACCAGCCCGTCGGTGTCGCGGACGAACAAGCGTCCTTTCACTTCTCGATAGGCGTAGTCCGCCGCATCCAAGCGGGAGCGAAGCGAGTGCCAGTCGCGATCGGACAAGCTGAAGCCGATGTGATGAATGGCGCCGCGACCGGGGACGGACGGATGCTCCATTTCTGGCATCTCGATCAGCTCGATCACGGCACGGTCGCCCCCATCTCCGAGCATGGCGCGCCGCCGGCCCTTGCGCACCGGATCGTCCTCCACCGTGCGAAGATTGAGGCCGAGCAAATCGACGTAGAAGTCCGTGGCGGCCTCCAGGTCCGTCGTCATGACGGATGCGTGATCGAGGCGGACATCGATCGGCGCGTCGTCGGTATGGTTGTTGTCAGAAGGGGTCATAAGGAGATATCTCAAAGTCCCACGGACTCAGCCGTTAGGAAGACACCGGGGCGGGGTCAGACTCCGGCTGGAAGTCGGAAGCATCAATGCCGAGGCGTTTCATTTTCTTGTAGAGGCCTTGTCGAGAGAGGCCCAATACCTCCGCGGAGGCGGTGACCTGTCCTTCGCAGGCCCGAAGCACCCGCTCGATCACCCTGGTCTCGGTGCGAGCGAGCACGTCGTCCAGCGACTGATTGGGATGGAGGATGGCGTCGCGATCATCGCCGGGGGCCGATCCTGCCGTCTGAGCCTCCTCCACGATTGTGTCGAGGAGCACGTCGCGGTCAATGGTCTGATCGGGTTCGCTGGCGACGTGGACGAGTGCCCGTTCCAGTTCGTTGCGGAGCTGGCGGACGTTGCCGGGCCAGTTGTACCGCAAGAGCGCTTCCATCGCGGGTTGAGTAATGGAGGGGCGGGACGGCGACGGGTCGGCCGGCAGCGTGTCCAGGAAATGACGGACGAGCAACGGAATGTCCGCACGCCGATCTCGGAGGGGGGGCACGTGGAGGGTGAGGGCCTGAAGGCGCTCGCTGAGGCCAGGGCGAAAGTGGTCGTTGCGGACCTGCTCGTCGAGGTGCTCGCTCGTCGTGGCGACGACGCGCACGTTCACTGGCACCGCGTCCGTCCCGCCTTCTGGCACGACCTCACCGGTGTTGAGCAGCCGGAGCAGGGAGGACTGTGCCGTGGACGGAAGCGCATCCACGTCCTCAATGAGGAGCGTTCCACTATCGGCGTTCTGAACGGCACCGGGAGTCAATGCCCCGTCGGCACTCACCGTCCCAAACAGCCGCTCGCCAATGGGCTCCTGCTGCATGGAGGCGCATGCGACGGAGCGGAGCGGGCCGTCGGCCCGTGGACTTGTGGCATGCAGGGCGCGGGCCAGCAGTCGTTTTCCCACTCCTCGCTCACCGGTCACGAGCACGGGCTGTGCACTGGATCGAAGGCGACGCACCTGATCGGCCACCGACTCCATGGCGTCACTCTCCATCACGAGTCCCTCTACGGAGATCGACGACTCCTCTTTCGACGGGCGGTGCGCGCGCTGATGGAGCAGGGCGCGCTCCAGGCCCAACTGCACCAGTGGCATCCGGGCTTCAATCTGTTCGTGTACCCGACCGAGTGACTCTTCGTGTCCCACTTCGACTCCCAGAACGAGGGTTGGGGGGGAAGAGCGGACGCGATACCACCGGACCGGGCCGGTCGCATCGATGGTTGAGTCGGAAGGCGGCTGAAGGCGCTCGGGGCGCACGCCTTGTTCGTGGAGCAGGGACGCAATTCCGTCCGAGGAGACGCGGTAGACACCCACCCAGTGGTCGGGTACGAGTGCGGCCACGGTTTGCAGCCAGGTGTTGGCGACGAGGGGGAGGGAAAGGGACGCGCGACTCAGGGTGTTCGCCAGGGCCGAGCTGGAGGAGGAGGGAGGATGCGGAAGACGCGCAGTTGGCTCCGCATCCGACGTGTCGGCGCCGTCGGCCAGGGCCGCAGCCACCTCCGCCTCTTCGGATGCGTCGAGCGCGTCGAAGGTGGTACGAGCGTCGGAGGCCAGGGCGTGTGCGCGACCGTCGTTTTCGAGCTGGGCCAGCGCCAGCTGGAGCGACGCTGTTCGGTAGCGGTCCTGAATCATCGTCGCTGCCGACAGGGCGTGGCGAAACGCATCGATCGCGTCCGCCGAACGACCGGCGGACTGTGCTAGGGTCCCTTCGGTTGCAAAGCGACGAAGGGCAAACGGGAGGACGCTGAAGTAGTCGTCGTACTGGTCGGCAGCGTCCAGGAGGGCCTGCGCCCTCTCGCGATCCGACTGGGCCGCAGCGATGCGGGCCTGAAGGAGGAGGGTGCGGAGTTGCCGACCGCGATGTCCCGTTTCCTGGGCGTTTCGATGCGCCCGCTGCATCCAGGTGTCCGCCTCGTCGAGCCGGTTCTGACGGGAGAGGAGCCGCCCCCGAAGCATGGCAATTGCGGCGTGTTGACGGCCGTGGGGGAGCGCGGGCGCGTTCGCGTCGAGTTTGGATACAAGGTCCAGTGCACGATCGTTGTGACCCCGGCGCAGGGCAAGTCGAGCGCGGAGAATGGTGATGTGGGCAGCCCCAGCCGTATCGTTCCGGGCTGCCGACTCGGCTTCGTCAAGGACCATTTCGACATCCGACCATCGCCCCTGTCGCAGTAAGGCACCGGCATGCGCGCGGTAGGCGATCAGAAGACTGGACGAGGCGCGCATCTGGGATTGTCTCAAAAGCGCCTCGGCCGTTTCGGCCGTTTCGATGATGTCAGCGGGCGACTGCCCAAGATCGAACCGCAGCACCGCTTCGAATGCAGTTGCGGTCCCCCGAATGCAGCGGTCGTTCCACTGGCGTCCAAGGGCACGGAGGGCGTGCAGGTGTTCCTCAGCCTCGTCGTAGCGGCCCTCGGAGCGGAGGGCGGGGAGGCTCAGCGTGTGCCACCAGCGCTCGGCCTGCCGGTTGTTGAGCTGATCGACCAGAGATGCTGCCCGTTCCAGGGCATGACGCATAAGGCCGTACTCTTCGAGACTCATGTACGCCTGGGCTCGACCGAGAAGGGACCAGTAGCGCCCGTTTGGGTCGTGAATCGAGTCAAAGAGATCTTCAGCCTGATCCAGTCGTCGGACGGCACGGGTAATCTCTGCCACGTCGGCGTGCTGCCGTGCGTGGGCCCAGCCGCGCCACAGGGCCACCTCAGCCCGAGCGCACGTGCATCGATCGCTGAGGTCGGGAAGAGACGGGAGTAGTTCCAGGGCTCGGTCCGGCTGATTACGATGCAGAATCTCGACCTGTGCCCGCAAGCATCGAAGCAAGAGCTGTCCCGTCCCGCGTGGGGAGTCCTCGATCGGCGCCAACAACGGGTCGACCATCTGCACCACGTCCTCCGCTCGCCCCTCAGCGAGGAGATCTGTGGCGATCGCTATGGTCTTTGCGTGGTCCATCGTGGCAGTTTCGAGTGTCGAATGTCGAATTGCGAATGTCGAATTCGAAACTCGAAATTCGACATTCGAAATTGGATTTACATGAAGCCGAGTTCGAGGCGGGCCTCTTCCGACATCATTTCGGGGGAGAATGGGGGCTCAAACGTCATCTCCAGGTTCACGCTCTCGACCCCCTCCGTTTCCCGCACGGCGTCTTCGGCCTGTCCCGGCAGGATGCCGGCCGCCGGACAGTTTGGAGCCGTAAGCGTCATCAATACGTCCACGTGGTTGTTCTCGTCGATCTCAATGTGGTAGATGAGGCCCAGGTCATAGATGTTAACTGGAATCTCCGGATCGTAGATTTCTCGCAGGGACTCCACGACCCGTTCGTACAGATCGTCGTCGGGCGTCTCTTGCACGTGATCCGGAATCGTCTCCGGCAGTTCGATTTCGGTATTTTCTTTGTCCTCGGGGATGTCGGCAGCGCCGCCGCCTCCGCCCCCGGGGGGCATGCCGCCCATGGCTCCGGCTGGGTTCATGGTGCTGTTATCGGTTGTTGAAAGGAGGGCGAGGAAAAGCTTCATTGCCTGCCCCGGACGTTGATGTCTTATGTATTTCGTGTTGCGTATTTCGTATTGCGCGTTTCGGATCCCGAGTTACGCAATACGCAGTACGGAATATTCGGTGTGGGTATGTCGCCAACGGGAATAAGGCTCGACCCACCCCATCTGAGCATTAAGGTCAGTTTCTAAACGTCTTCGCCCGCTCCTGCATCTGCTCGATCATGGCCTGGAGGCCGTTGTTGCGCTGCGAGCTCAGGTTGTCTTGGAGACCGATGTCGTCCAGGAAGTCGAAGCTCGCGTTTGCGACTGCCTCCGGGGGTTGTTCGTCCAGCACGCGGATGACGAGGGCGGCCAGCCCCTTCGTAATTTTCGCGTTGCTGTCGCCCTGAAAGCGGAGAACGCTGTTCTCGTCGTCGTACTCGGCGCGAATCCACACGTCCGACTGGCAGCCGTGAACGTAGTTGTCATCGGACTTCTGTTCGTCGGGGAGCAGCGGAATGTCGTCCCCAAGTTCGATGAGATATTCGTAGCGACCCATCCAGTCGCTAAACAGGGAGAACTCGTCGACAATCTTCTGGGCGCGGTCTGAGACCGTATCCTCCGTTGCGGGCATGTCTGCGTCTGCTGATGGCTAAAATCAATTACTGAGTGCGTTTGCCTGAACGGCAGAGTATGTTGTGCTTTAGAAGTTGCACCCGTGGCG
>JAHENZ010000314.1 GCA_018609755.1 Salinivenus sp.
AGTACTTTCAGAGTGACCGCTGGCCGCGGTCCTCCATTAGGTTGTATCGTTCATGTCTTGGATGCCGGTCTACAATTTCATGGATCTTGTCGGCATAATCCAATGACCGTTGCCAGACCTCGAGGTTTTCAAATTTGTAGCCCATGGCGGTATGACGGCGGTTGGCCCTCGGCGGACGGCAGTCAGGGGATTGGTGAATTCGAAGGGAGGTGGCTAGGACGGACGAGGTGTCGCCGTCTCCAATTCCAGTGGATGCTCGTTCCGACTCATCCGACATTGTCGTCCCCGAGAAGAACGGTAAATCCCTCCTGGACAAAATGATCGTCATTGGTCAAAACCTCCGCAATATCCCGGTCACGCATGATTACCATGGACATGCAATCGACCATGCTGTAACTTTTGTCCAACCGTGCCTCATACAGCTTCAGGCCCTGCATAAATGTCTCTGAGGTGTGCGGGATGACGTCCACAGCTGGATCTTCGAGAATGGTCCACGTCACTCGTGCAGTGGTTTGACGCACGTCGGGCCCCAGTCCTCCAAAGTACGTGAGCACCTCGACCAGGACATCTTCTGTGGTGACCACGTCCGCCTCTGAATGACGCTGCCTCGCGGCGACGGCTTCTCGGTGCCACTGGTCTTCAGGATTGATGCGCGCAATCCAGTACACCGAGTCGGCAAAGACTGTATTCACGACGTCTGCTTCGGTGTTCCGTAGATGTAATGGTCATGCTGTTCCGCCCCGTCGGCGGGCACATTTTCCCAAATATCGTCGGGGGCTTCGTCCACGATTGCTTCAATTTTTTCGTCGATGGACCGGGTCGACCGGGGCGTCTGACGGAGTGATTTGATAAAGCGCAGCACGTCTCGCACCTGGTCGTCCGGAAGAGTCTCCATCTCCCGAATCACTTCCTGACGGAGTCCACTTGCGTTATCCTTCATGATTGGACCTCAGACCTATAAGTACGTCTCGTGTTACACGATACGACGCATGAAACGGTCGGGTGTGCCTTCCTCCATTGTACTGCCCCCTCTGAAGGCCTTCTGGATCATCCGTCCACCGTTCCCTCTACCTCTCGGGCCCCTCCTCGCTCAGGGGGAACCGCGCTCTCCCAAACTGTGCGTCGACAAACAGGGCATTCATTCGTCGGAGGGACCATAGAGGTATTGATCGAGTTGTTTCGAGGCATTCCGACAGCTGTCGGAAACCTCCTCCCAGTCCTCCTCCGAGACGGATTGAATGCTTTCGTCAATAACCTCGAAGACGGAGGATGTCGATTGGGATCGACGTAGGGAGGCAATGAAGTCCCGCACCTCCTCCAGTTTTTCTGGCGAGAGACGGTTCAGGTCCTGCACAATGTTCTGCTTGAGTGTCTCTTCGTTCATGGCACAACTGTTTTGCCTCTTAGGACTTCAATTCGAGCCTTCATAGAAATCCGCAGTTCGTGTGGCGAAAGGTCATCCAGTTGGCGGATCAGTTGCTTCTTGATTGGATCTGACATATCGCTCCTCCCTTCTTGATTCTATATGCTCCCAACATACGTCGTTGCTGACGATTCGTTCGATGCGGCCCCTCCTCCGGTACATGGCCTGTGGTCACTTCAAGAGTTCTCGCCCGGGCGCGATTTTCTTCGAGGCCGAAACGGTTTGTGGTTCGATCAGTCCCGCCTGCAATCTGAAGGGTTCCATCCGGCGAATAATTAAACTCACAAGGATGGTCTTACTCCCAGCGCGGCGGACGGTGGCTTCGCTCCTGCTAGATTCAATCGGTATCGCTCGAACGGACGGTCATCGCTGATCCCAATGACAAATGTCCGAGGGGATGTTCACTTCTGACTCAGAGAACACTGCCGTCGGGGGGGGCGAGTGGAACGAGGTCATACGTTACGTGCCGTCGGCAGTCCATCGTCCGCGGTCACCGCATTCAGAACCCGTTCGACCCGCTGCCGGTACGCCGCCGGGCCGAACCGCTCGCGCACGGCCTCGGGATCCGGCGGCGTCGGCTCTACCAGAATCGCATTGACGAGCGCATCGGAGTCCGTCGGATCGACGAGCATTCCGAACTCGCCGTCCGCCACGGCCTCGCGGCCGCCGTCCCGCGTGCTGGCAATGACGGGTGTCCCGCAGGCCAGCGCCTCGAGAATAACGAGACCGAAGCCCTCTCCCTCGCTCGGCATCACGAAGCGGTCGGCGAGGCGGAAGTGGTCGGCCTTTTCGTCCTCGGGCACGTAGCCGGGAAACACCACGCGGTCGCGCACACCGAGCCGCTCGGCCTTCCGCTCGAGGCGAGTCCGGTCGGGACCCTTGCCCACGATCACGTACGCCGCGTCGGGCCGCTCGTCGAGCACGTCGGGGAGCACCTCCAGCACGCGGTCGAAGCCCTTCTTGCGCTCGGGCCCCACGAGGCGGCCCATCGTCATGAGCACGTACTGGTTATGCAGGTCGTAGCGGTCGAGCAGGTTGGGGGGCGTCGACCCGGGGCCGAGCGTGTCGAAGTCGATGGTATTGGGAAGTACAACTCCCGTCTCCGGATCCAGTCCGCTCCAGTCCGCGAGCCGTCGTTTCGTGGTTTCGCTCACGCTAATGAACCGGTCGACGCGCGAGACGAGACGGTTCGCCCACGGCTTCTCCGTCGGCGTCCAGGCGTCGATGCCATGTACGTGCAGGACGACCGGGGCGCCCACGAGGCGACCCGCCGCGAGGGCGAGGGGCACCAGGTGGATGTGCCCGCACCACACGAGATCGAAGTCGCGGTCGACGGCGAGTAGGCGCAGAAGGGTGCGGAGGTAGCGCCACTTGCCGCCCAGGCTCTCCGTGCGCAGCGTGAGTTCGTCCGGGATCGACTCGCTCGGTGCGTTCGGCATGAGGCGCGGCAGGGCCACGACCTCGTCGACGCCCGCCGTCGCGCAGGCGGCCCGCAGGAAGTGACGGTTTGCCGCGGCAATGCCGCCGTAGCCGCCGAAACTGTCCGTATGCGGGGCGAGGATGCGCACGCCGGTTCGTGTTGGTGGATTCGGAGGGGGGAAAGGAGGACGGCGGTCGGCGGACACTCCAAGAGTACTCGGTCGTGACCATTCTTGTACCTTTTCGAGATTAATTGCAGGACCGATCTCCGGCGACACCAAAAGGTCTACATTCTCTTCGTAGCGCCGTTGGACTCCAACGGCGCTACGAAGGGGCACCTCTAACGTCCGGCGGATAATCTCATAATTCCACAAGAATGGTCTACTCCCAGCGCAGCCCGGTGACTACTTGGTCATGGCCATCTAGATGGCCTCGTTCCCGGCGCGGCGGACCGCAGCCATGGAGGTGCTTGGGTCGGGAGAAAGTCGTTAGAACGGTGCGGGGTCGTCGGAAAAGGTGCGGCGGGTGGTCAGGTGAAAGCTCACGATCATTTCCAGCAGCGAACGAACAATCCTTCGGAGAGAGCAACTCCCCCGCTATTCGTTCTCTTCGAGATCTCGACGGACGTTCCGATATGCCTTCCATTCGAGGTACTCATCCCACTGTTCGAAGTCTTCCGTTCCCTGCTGAACCGTTTCCTCGAACGCCTCAAACGGCTGCTGATGCCTGCGCCGGTAAAGGGCCTCTTTTTCTTTGGCCTCTCGGAGACGTGACATTACCGATACGTGAATAAGTTTCTAGAGTCCGTTCTTTGCTTACGGCTGTACGCGGTCCTCAACGACAGCGGAAAGTGGTTTACGTACTTTCTCACGGATCGGTAGGTCCAATCTCAAAAGGTCTGCAACCTCGTTCTTCGATACCGTCCACATATTCGAGTGGGCACTTGTGCACGTAGCAGGTGCGATTGATACTACACCACGAGGTGTTGAGTACGCTTCTCAACATACGTCGTTCGACCTTCCGTCGTCCCCCGTACTGCGTCTTCGGTCCGCCGACCACCAATCTCGGTCCTTGCTCTGCTCGTGTCGTCCGTGTTTGGGCACCGCATCAAACGGCCGTCCGCCGACCGCTGTCCGGGACCGAGTGAAATGAGGTCATACGTTCCGTGCCGTCCGCGGAGCGTCGTCCACTGCCGTCACCCAGTCCGCCGGCACCTCCACCTTCACCGCTTGCCGGATCGCGTCGACCCGCACCAGGACGGCCGTCTGCCCCCGGTGCTCCCGCACCTCGCCGGTGAGTCCGCGAAGGCTTTCGGGCCCGTCCGTAATCGTCACCGTTTCTCCCACTTGCGGACGAAGATCAACCACCGACAGCCGGTCTGGGGCGCTCTGCGTCGTCTTCAGTTGCTCGATCGTCTCGTCCCGCAGCCGCGCCGGCTCGCCGTGAAAGTGCACGCACCGGACGACGCCCGTCGTCTCGAGCACGCGCAGGCGGTCTTTCTCATTGACCCGCGCGAAGAGGTAGTTGCGAAAGAGCGGCACCTCCACCTCCTTTTTCCGGTCGGACCACTGGCGCACCTCGCGCTTCTTGGGCACGAGCACGTCGATCCGCCGGTCGCTCAGGCGCTGCTCACATTTCTTTTCGGCCCGAGCGCGGGTGTAGAAGACTCTCCACATCCGATTTTCCCCTCGTTTGCTCATAACCGCTTGTACCAGCTTTTTTCAAAAGCCCGTGGACGACCGACGGCGGACTGCGGTCGGCAGTCAACAAGTCGCCAACGTCATGAGAGGGTGACGAAAACTGAACTTCGTCACCATTCTCCAGCTGCTCGAATTTAGTAAGCCATCGTACGGACAGTGATCGGAGCATCATACCGATCCGTGCGAAAGTATCTGAACATTTTCCCGAGTGAGTGGAGGACCGTCCATTATCTAGGCAGACACGGTCTTCATGGGCTTCTTCACGGATCGGTAATGTCGAGCAGCAACTGACGCGATAGGCACTTCCAGACGGCTGTCCGCGGACCGCCGACCGCCGTCGTGTCCAGATACAGCTTCGCCACGTCAGTCCCATTTTGGGGTTTTCAACGCGGGACTGCAGGCAAATCCACAGTATGGCACCGGCCTCTCGAGCGTTCGAAACGTGCAACATCCGTTCCGATGCGCCCTCTCTCCACTGCTCGGGTCTAGTTTGCAACCCTCCCCCACAATTCCGCACTCCGCATTCCCCACTCCCAATTCCCAATTCGCCACTGTCTACCCGTTCCACCAGCGCCGAAGCCCTTGCTGAGCTGTCTCGCGCTCCCCATCCTCGTAGTAATCCTGCAGCTGCCGGTAGGCGTAGGCGTAGCCGTAATTCGAGCCGTCACTGTAGAGGATGGAGGAGGCATCGAACTGATTGAGCACGCAGCCGATGAGGGCCGCGTCGACGTCGTGCAGGCGATCGACGGTGTGATCGAAGGCGTGCCCGTCCGTCTCGCCCGCCCGCGCTACAAGAATGGAGCCGTCGCAGTGCGGGGCCAGCCCCAGCATGTCGCTGAAGAGGAGGGCGGGGGGCGTATCGATCAAGACGTAATTGAACTGCGTATTGAGCGTCGAGATCAACCGTTGCATCCGACCGGAGCCCAGTAGCTCGGCGGGGTTCGGTACCTCGGTGCCCGCGGGAATGACGGAGAGATGGTCGATACTGGTCTCAAATTGATCGAAGGACGGGGAATCGTCGTAAAGTACCGTGGAGAGTCCCGGCTCGCGATGGAGGCCCAGGAGCTCGTGGAGCCACGGCCGACGCAGGTCCGCGTCGATCACGACGACCTGCTCTCCGGCGCTCGCCAGGGCCAGGGCGAGATTGGCCGTGGTCGTCGTTTTTCCAGCGCCTTTGTCGGCACTGCTGAGAGCGATGGTCTGCAACTCGTCGTCGGGCCGCGCAAACTGGAGGTTGGTCCGAATGCGGCGGTAGGCCTCCGCGGCGGCGGACATGGGGCTCACAATCATAGCGAGTGTCGTGCGGAGCGACTGCCCGTCCACCTGCACCGTCTCCTGGCCCCCAAACTCGTCCTCGATCTGCTGAGTCATCGAGGGCACGACGCCTAGGACCTGATGGCCGTGGTCGCGGAGGTCGGCGGGCTGGTGGATGCGGGTATCGAGCTGCTCCCTAAGAATCACGAGGCCGCCTCCCAGGACGAGACCCAGCAGGAGGGCCATCATCAGGTTGTTGCGCGTGTCCGGCCCCACCGGGTATCCCGGCCCGGCCGGCCGAATCACTTCGGCGTACCCCATCTCGGACTGCTCGGCGAGGCGGGCCTCCTGCAGCTTCTCCTGCACGAAGCTGTAGATCTGCTCGGCGGATCGGCGCTCCCGCTGCAGCTGCGCGAGGGCCATCGACCGCCGGGGGATTTCCTGGAGGGCCTGCCGGTTCTCCTGCAGCCGGTCGTTGATGGCGGCAATTCGGGCCTGCAGGCCGTTGATCTCAATGCGCTTCTGGGCAATGTCGCGTCGCTGCTGGGCCACGTATGCAATTCCCTGTGGGCTTCCTTCGCCCGAACTTGCTGCCACCCCGCCCGCCGATAACGATTCCCGCACGTACTCGCTCGCGAGCGAGTCGGTTCTATGATCGAGCGTTTGTGCCCGATCTTTCATGCGTTGCAGGTCTCGGTATTGGGCCGTTCCCGGCGCCAAGTCTGGATTTTCGCGCTCGATCTGGTCGATGCGCGATTCGAGCTTCGCTTTTTCCGTTTGCAACTGGGAGAGCCGTTCGTTGAGGCTCGACGACAGCCGCTCGGCCAGCTTCGGCTCGATCTTTCCGAGCTCCTCTTTTTGGGAGTCCAGGGCGGCCTGCTGCATGTCGAGCTCGATGCGAAGCTCCGCGCGCTGGGCCTCCAGGTCGGAAATCTGCTGCACGACATTGCCGGTCTCCTGGTCGAGCGAGACGGCATTCTCTTGCTGCATGTACTCCTCGATTTTCTGCTCGGCTGCCTGCACGTCCTGGCGCAGCGTGTCGGCCTGCTCCTCCAGAAACTGCCGGGATGCTCGCAGGTCCTCGCGACTCCGCTCCTGGGTGCGCTGGATGTACTCCTCGGCGTAGAGGTTGGCCACCAGGCTCGCCTCGTTTGGGTGGTGACTGGAGGCGGAGATGTACAGAGCGTCCGTTTCCTCCCCGCTGGGCCGCGCGCTGATCATGCCCTGCACCTGACCGGCCACGGTCGCGGTCGACCGACGCTCTCCCTCGGGCCCCCGCAGGATCTGCAGGGGCTGTCCGGTGTCCGGGTGCGTCCCGAGCTTCTGGAGGCGCTTCGCGACGCGATTCGCGATGGTCCGCGACTGGCGAAGGATGAGAAGCTCATTCTGGAGGGTCTGGTCCTGCTGCATGAACGGAGAGGTGCGCCCGCCGCCGAGGCCCGAGAGCACGGACGACTGCCCGTTGCGGTCCACCAGCAGCAGGCTGGAGGTGCGGTACGTCGTAGGAATCGTGTAGGTGTACGCCGCGGCCGCCGCGACCACGAGAATAACGACCCCCACGATGATCCATTTGCCCGCCCAGAGGGTCTGGAGCAGGTCCTGGAGCTGGGAGCTGCGGCGCGAGGACGTGTCCTCGTACAGCAGATCCTCGACCGAGACCGACTGGGAAGAGCCGGGATGTCCGTTTTGTGAGGCCATTCCGCAAGCCGGGCCGATGAGAAAGACAGGTGATTCTGCTCACCCACGACGAGTGGGAGCATCCTACACGCGAGTAAAAATGCGGAGGCCGAGCAGCGTAAGGGTTCCTAACGATGAAAGGACCGACAGCACGTCCCGCCAGCCGAAGGGCTGTTTCGGTCGCACGGTCTCCACCACGACAATGTCGTCGTCGCGCAGGGCGGGGTAGGACACGTCCTCCTGCAACATTCGGTCCAACTCCGACTCAAAAATCTGATTTCGACCGTCCGTCCCGGGGCGGTAGACGCGCACCGTGATCGTCGGCGCCTCCCGGTTCTCGACGCGAGCCTCCATCGGAGCGCCTCCCGCCATCGTCAGGAGCTTGTCGAGGTTCGTCGTGTCGGGAACCTCGTAGACGCCGGGGCGGGGCACCGTGCCCCACACGGAGAGCTGTACCGTCGCTTCACCCGGGCGCGCGTGATAAAAATAGGCCACGTTCGACTCCGTCTCTTCCACGCGGCCGAAGGCCTGCCCGTGCGCCGCATCCGGGACGATTCCTCCCACGCTGCCCATGAGCAGGACCAGGCCCCCGACCATCAGAACGAACGTGTAGGGAGAGGCCCCTCTAAACAACGAAGTCATAAACGGACGGCGGACAGGCCAATGAGTCGAACATCCGCCCCAATGCGTCGCGCCCGTGTCCGTTCCCGGTCTTTCTGAAATCCTGACGGACTGTACACGTTGTGCGGGTTGAGCGCGACGGCTCGGACGTACACCTCGGACGGGATTCCCTCAACCCGACACGGCTCTATTTCATCCCTCTGCGAAAAATTCCCTTGCTCCCCCTTTGCCCCACCATTCTCGATCCTCGTCCCAACTCAAGAATGTAAGCACAGCGGTTCCAGCCAGCTCCCCGTACCGCCTATCGTATGATCCCCAACTCGAACCACGGAACGGGGCCGCCTCATTGCAGGTTTAGCAATCTCACGTGCTCACCTTACACAGCTTTTCTATCCGATGGCGTCCTCCTCGGTCTTCACGGGCTCGCGCCGCCGCATCGCCGTATTTCTCGGCAAGGTGCTGGCGTTTTACGGCCTGTGGTACGTGCTGTACGATCTGTGGCTGCTGCCGGACGGGACGATCGACCGCTGGCTGTCGCTCAACGTCGCGTGGGTGAGTGGGGCAATCATGGATGGGCTGGGCCTTGCGGTGTCAGTCGACGGGCGTGGGCTGGCCCTCCCGGGCGTACGGGGCATTCGCATTGCCAATGGCTGCAACGGGCTGTCGACGCTCGGGCTCTTCGTGGGCTTCGTGTTGGCCTACCCGGGGAGCGGCTGGCGGCGGACGTGGTTCATCCCGCTCGGCATCTTTGCCATCTACCTGACGAACGTGAGCCGCGTGGTCGTCATGCTGCTGAGCCAAAAGTACTGGCCCGCGGCATTCGACCCGTTGCACGGCTTCGGGCTTACCACCATTTTTTATGTCGTCGTCTTCGGCCTCTGGGTGGCCTGGGCCAACTACGGCGGCGACCCGGCGGCCCCTCCGAGCGATGATGCCGACCCGTCGGCCGACGTGCAGGACCAACCGCCCGCGGTGTCGAGTGCGGAAATCGGGGTGCGGAATTAGGAGAGTGGATTGTGGAGTGAGGGGGGAGCGGAGACTTCAGGGGTTGGAAGGCCGCGTGCGAACGGCGGCTCTGCAGGAAGAGGAAGGGCCGGACCGTCAACGCCTCGCGATCCTCGCTCCTCGCCCTTCGCCGTTCTCTTCACCCCTCGACGCCCACACTCCCAAGCGCCCATTCTCCCGCGCTCTTCACCCATCACCTCTCACCACTCGCCCCTCGAACATGGCATCCTGGATCCATCGGGGCCTTCTCGCCGGACTCCTCCTCACCGCCTACCTCTACGCCTGGACGCCGCTTCGCACCGAATGGACCAGGGGAACGGCCGCTCTATTTCAACGAGCAGCCCCCGCACATCTGACCGTTTCATCTCAGCCGGAGGGGCATC
>JAHENZ010000315.1 GCA_018609755.1 Salinivenus sp.
ATTCAGCGTGTTTGCTTCGTGGGGCATTGGCAATCAAGAGGAGGCTGTTTCCTCCGTTTCATCGTCGGGTGTACAGGATCACGTTTCTCAGGCATGAACTGGACCCTTGGGGTAAAGCGTTCCACTGTTGCGGTTTGCCTCCTCTTCGCGTTTCTTGGATCGACTCCGGCCGTGGGCCAGTCCGATGCCGTCGTCCGAGGATTGGTCACGTCTGCCGAGGACGGACAGACCCTTTCCGGGGCAAATATTGTGTTGCGAGGGATCGAGTCCGAGTTTCGCAGTGCGACCTCGTCCGACGACGATGGGTACTACGAAATTCGAGGGATTCCCCCTGCTCGCTACGCGCTCAGCGTGAGTTTTGTCGGATTTGAAACGTATCGGGATACGCTACGCCTGGAGGAGGGAGAACGCACGAACAACGTGGAACTGGCGTCTCGGGCGAAGCGGCTCGGGGAAGTGCAGGTGGAAGTCGAAAAAGGAGCAACGCGTCGTCGAGCAGGACTTCAGACGGTTGGAGCGGCAGATCTGGATCGCATTCCCACCCCGGGGCCCAGTGGGGACCTCGCATCGTATCTGCAGACGCTCCCCGGGGTCGTTTCTACGGGAAGTCGAGGCGGAGGACTCAACATTCGGGGAGGGAAGGTCAGCCAGAATCACTTTCTCGTGGACGACATTCCCCTCGTCAAGCCGCTTCACATCTCAAACTTTTACTCGGCATTTCCGGAAGGTGCTGTAAAAAATGCGGACGTGTATGCGGGAGGATTTGGGGCCGAGTACGTGGGGAAGCTCTCTGCGGTCGTCGACGTCACGCTCCGAAAGGGAAACATGAAGGAGTTTGCGGGAGGGGCGTCGGTCAGCCCCTTTATCAGCACCGCGCGGGTGGAAGGTCCTTTGGAGAAGGGAGGACAATCGTTTCTCGCAATCGTGCGTCGTTCCACCGTTCAAGAAACGGCCGGTCCTCTGTTGGGACGACAGGTCCCGCTGAGCTTTTATGATGTCACCGGTCGATATTCACTCCAGCGGGAGAGCGTCTCCTGTTCCGTTACGGGCATCCACACGTACGACCAGGGGCGGCTCAGTAACGAGCAGAACACGGCGATGACCTGGTCGAACTCTGCGGTCGGAGGCCGCTGTCTCCTTTTTGGGTCCGGACTCAACTTTGCCCTGGAGGTGAGTGCGGGGTATTCACGCTTCACAAATTCGGCGGGAACCATTGATCGTGCCGAGCGCTCGGCCGGTTTGCAGAAAGGGTACTTCAACGTCGAGCGAGAACAAGAAATGGATTGGGGGACGCTTCGCCTGGGAGTGCATTCGAAACTGACCTCGTATCGGTTTGCACTCGATCAGAAGTTTACGCTTTCGACTTCGGGACGACCGTTCGGAGGGACTCTGAATGCCTTCGGGGTCTTGAAGAAAACCTTCGGGGAGCGGTTGACTGTCACTCCGAGCATTGGCTTCCAAATTCATTCTCGAATTTCCCCTCCCACGTATGAGCCCCGGGTACGCCTTTCCTACCGACCGGACGGGACCGACCAACAGGAAGTGAGTTTGGCGCTGGGAAAGTATAATCAAATTCCCCAGGGGATCACGGATACCCAGGATGCGGGCACGGAGTTTACCGTTTGGACTCCTGAACCTTTGATGGAGGATCCCCCCCGGGCGCTGCATGGGATTCTGGGGTATCGGCAGGAAATTGTTGACGCCGTTGCACTCAGCATCGAAGGCTACGCAAAGGACATTGCAAATATATCCGTTCCGCAGTGGAGTGTGGTCGATCGCTTCGAGACCGAGTTTGCACCGGCAAATGGACGGGTCTATGGCGTGGACGCCCGGCTAGAGCTGACGTCCGGCCCGTTTTACCTGTATGCAGGATACGGCTGGTCGAAGGTTCGGTATGAGGCTGCGCAGGAGGATCTTGGGGCCTGGGTTGACGGGGCGGTATTCGAGTATTCGCCTTCTCACGACCAGCGCCACCAACTGAACGTCGTCGGCGGAGTGAACGTCGGGAAGGTGTCTGCCAACCTCAGTTGGGTGTACGGGTCCGGGCGCCCATACACCCGAGCATACGGATTCGACCTCGCCCCGGACATATTGACTCGGTTCGTGTCTCCGGCGAAAGAGGCTGGACGTGCACTTGTGCTCTACGATCAGCCGTACGGCGGGCGTCTTCCAGCGTCCCATCGTCTGGACGTGTCCATAAGTCGCCCCTTTGACGTGTCTTCCCGCGTGACTCTTGAAGCGGAGGTCGGCGCGATAAACGCCTACAACCGGAGAAATATTTTCTACTACGACATAAGTAGAGATAATGTCGTCAGCAAAATCCCTTTTTATCCATATTTGTCAGCTACTGTAAATATACAATAGATAGAGGGTGTTTGCAGCGGAGGGCGCGGATGAATGGGGGACAGTAAGAGTGAATGTCGTTCCCTGATCATTGGTGTAGGGTGATTCGTTCAATGGATAGGATTGTGTGTGTCGTTCTTCTGGGGATCCTGCTTCTTGCAGGATGTGATACGACGATTGATCCCGTGCGGAAAGATACCTACTCCATCTACGGATATTTGTCGCCGGGGGCAGACACGCAATTTATTCGCGTTAAGCCTTTGAGGACCCCTCTCCAAGCGGAAGCGAATCGCGTGATTGACGCGACGGTGACCCTGCAAGATGTGGAGGGGGGCACGACGCACGCGCTTCAAGACTCGGTCGTCGTTTTTGTGGATGAGGGGGATCGTTCGATCACCCACAACTTCTGGACGGACGCCGACATTCAGCCGAACACGACCTATCGGCTAGAAGTGAAGGAAGACGGAAATGTCATTACGTCGGCGGAGACGACGACGCCCACCGATGCGGTTCCGACCGTCGTGCCGACAGAGGGAAATTGCTTGACCGAGTTTCGGGTCCGCTTCGATGAGTCCGAGCGGATTCCTATCCTACTTCGGGGAGAATTTGCGTATGACGGGGGATATCATCGGGTCCCGTTCGGCACGGAGGTCGCAAATCCGTCGGGCGGGTTTCCCTTTTTAACGTTTGTCCCGGAGACCGACTTGCTCGATGAGCGGATTCCCGCGAATGATCGGATCACCATTCCTTTTGGGGCCGATTTGCTTCCGCCTCGGTGCTTGGAGTTGGACAGTGACACCCTTCGGGTCCAGTACGTATACGCGAGTTCAAACTGGCACGAGATTGACGTTCAGCCCGTCGAGCCCGGGAATTTTGTTGAGTACGTCCAGAACACACAGGTCCAAGGCGGTCAGGGATTTTTCGGAGCTCTGACCCGAGGGCGCATTTCTGTTGCCGTTGATACCTCCGACACACTTCAAGTGGGGGCGTCCTCAACGACTTCTGAGCCACGACGGTCGACCAAATCGTCCCAAACCGGCCACGGCACGGGCGAGAGTATGGGATTGAGTAATACGACGAGCGAGGAAAAGCGTCGGAGCTCGTTGGGGGAAATTCGTTCGGGGGCATGCCATTTCCACCGGTGTCTTCGATCACCTTGAAGTGGATGTGAGCGAGAAGGCACAGACTGGAGATATATACTCCACTTCGGTCCGGCAGCACGATCCATTCGAATCCCTCGGATGGAGGAATTTGGCCATTGGGGACATAAGTGTTCGAGATCTTAAAGCTGTATCTGTTTTGAACCAAATCAAATTCTCCCAAGAGTGGAAGGCAAAGATCACTGTTTGATTTCGTTAAGAAAAGGTAAATATAGAGTGTAAAAAATGTAACTAAGTAGTGGAACCGCTTCCGGAAAAGGCTTTCAGCGCCGAAATGGCCTACCTCAGTCCGCCTGAACCTCCTGAGTCGACCGGTGAAAGCAGACGGGCATCTTGACTTCTAAACTACAGACCGGGATAATTAACAGTACAGAAAAGAGAGATCCCCCCGTTCAAGCGCGGTATTCGCACTTCTGTTCGGGGATGCGACGGTGTTGACCCAGCACTTAGGAGAAGCGGGTCCGTTTGAATAATGGAAATCCCCGTGCTAGTGGGCTTGCACAACTGAAACGCGAGAACTCGCAGAGATCGTGACGCTGTTTCCGTCGGTATCTCCTGCGCGGAATATGCTCGGGATCGACCGCTGCCGGCAAACGGGGGCGATTGGGGTGTCAGGGGACCGACGCTCGAAATCGCCAGAGTCGTTGTGCAAGGTCACTAGGAGGGTTCGCTGGTCTCCGAAGGGTGCTCGTTGCAGAAATAGTCGTCTTGGCTGAGCGATTTCCCACGTCGCTAACGGTCGGAGGTAGACGGTTTCCGTTGGAAGGATTTGACGTCGATGGTCGAGTCGATGCGGACGCCTTTCGGCAGGGGTGTACTCGCCGTCCTTTTTCTGTTTTTATTCGTAGCTACTAGACTCACTGTAGACTTGTCGTCATGAGAAAACTGCTAATCACACTCTTAACGGGGCTGACCGTCCTATTATTGCCCAACCTTGCGTGGGCCCAGCAGGGGACGATTACGGGCACCATTACGGACCAGGAGACCGGGGAATCTCTCCCGGGAGCTACGGTCCAGGTTCTTGAGGAGGGCATGGGGTCGGCCACGAATGCCGAAGGATCCTACCGGATCACGGGCGTCCCGGCAGGGGAGTACACCATTCAGGCGTCCTTCGTTGGCTATAACTCGAATCAACGCGTGGTGACGGTTCCGGAAGGCGGGACCGTGACGGCAAACTTTCAGCTTCAGCCGGCAACCGCCGAACTGGGGGAGGTCGTCGTAACGGCGCTCGGCATCGAGCAGGAGGAGCGCAGTCTCGGATACGCGACGTCGCAGGTGGAAGGGCAAGACGTAGCGGACGCAGCCGAGTCCAACCTTACGAACGCCCTTTCGGGGAAAATTCCCGGGCTCCAAGTGAGCGCTTCCAGTGGCCAGCCGGGTAAGTCGAGCCGAATCACGATTCGCGGAAACAACTCCTACTCGGCCGGGGGGAACAGCCCGTTGATTGTGGTGGACGGAATGATTGTGAGCAACGCCACGGACGACAATCCGAGAGGGCCCAGCGTCTTTACCGGAGGTACGTCCAATCGCTTGGCGGATATTGATCCGAATTCGATCAAGAGCGTGAACGTGTTGAAGGGGGCGAGCGCGACCGCCCTGTACGGATCACGCGCCGCGAATGGCGCCATCATCATTGAGACCAAGGACGGAGCAGGAGTTTCCGGGCTCAACGCCTCCTTCACGACTTCTGTCGGATACGATCAGGTCATTCTCGACGGGTATCAGGACGAGTATCTGCAGGGGACTAACGGAGCGTACCAGAACGGACTTCTTCCCGGTAGAGGCGCGTACAACGAGGAGGCCGATCCGAACTCGCCAAACTATGATCCGGAGGCGAATCCGAACTTTGCCCAGACCTCGAACAGCTTTGGTCCCCACAAAGACTCGTTGAGTCAGGCGGTGATTGACAGCATCGGTCGACCGCAGACGTACAATCCGCGGGAGGCGTTCTACGAAGATGGGTTCCGGACGGAGAATTCCGTGACGCTCTCAGGCTCCGGAGAGTTTGGAAACGCGAGCGTCACGATCAGTGACAGCCGAAACGACGGCACGGTCCCGACGACGGAGTACGACCGCACAAACGTGTCGGCGAACTACTCGGTGGACTTCACTGATAGCTTTTCGATTCAGGCGTCAAGCCAGTACACGCAGTCCAACCAGAACTACATGCTGGAGGGGAACGGCCCGAACTCCTACCAGTGGGGCATGTACTTCACGCCGATTAACTTCGACATTACGCAGACCGAGTACGACGACGGCGTGCAGCGCCGTCCGGTGACGTTCGCGGACAACCCGTTGTGGTTGACGGATCGGATGAACGTGAATTCCAGCGTGAACCGCTTCGTCGGAAACTTCAACGCCAGCTACGAGCCGACCGACTGGCTGACGCTGGAGGAAGACATCGGGGTGGACACGTACACGGATAGCCGGAAGGAGAAAATCAACTCGAATACGCAGGCCGAGCCGACCGGGTCGACGTTCGACCAGACGATCAACCGTACCGAGGTGAACTCGACCCTCCAGGCGAGAGTCAATGAAGACATCACTGAGGACCTTAGTTTCAATCTGGTCCTCGGAAATAATATTTCCTGGCGGAATTACGAGTGGGATTACATTGAAGGAACGGGGATTGGCGTGGAGGACTTCTTCCACATCGGAAACTTCAGCACCACGAGTCAGGATGCCCAAAATGAACGGCAGTCGCTCATTTCCGGATTCGGGCAGGCACAGTTTAACTATCAGGATTATGCGTACCTGACGGTTTCGGGCCGAAACGACTGGAGCTCCACCCTTCCCGCGGAAAACCGCTCGTACTTCTACCCGTCGCTGACGACGACCTTCATCTTCACGGATGCGTTCAGTGACACGTTCGAGGATACGCCGCTCTCCTTCGGCCAGATTCGAGCCTCGGTGGCGCAGGTCGGAAGTGATACCGACCCCTACCAGTTGGAGACGACCTTCACCCAGGCAACTCCGGGGGATGGAGTCCGAGGAGACATCGTGTTTCCCTTCCGTGGAGTGAACGGATTTGAGCTGGAAGGCACGCGAGCGAATCCGACCCTGCAGCCCGAAATTACGACCGAGTACGAAGTCGGAGGGAATCTTCGGTTCTTCGGCGGTCAGGCCAATCTGGACGTGACGTACTATAACCGGTCCACCGAGGATCAAATCTTCGACGTGCCGGTGTCGGCGACGACCGGATTTGACGAACTGAGCCAGAATGCCGGTGAGATTCAGAACCGGGGGTGGGAGGTTCAGCTCGACGGGACCCCGGTCGAAATCGGCGACTTTTCCTGGGATCTCAGCGCCAACTGGTCGAAGAACACCACGGAGGTGCTGAGCCTGGCCGAGGGCGTCGAAAATATCTTCCTCTTCGGGTTTACCTCCATTCAGGTTCGCGCCGAAGAAGGAGAAAACGGATATGGTATCATTTACGGAAGCCGCTACCGGACGAACGGTCGAATTTCGTCGGACAATCCGATTACCATCAACGGGGAGCAGCGAACCGAACCGCTTGATGGGTTCAGTGATGATGCCCTCCTGATTGGACCGGACGGCACGCCGCTCCGCTCCCCGACCAATGGAAACATTGGGAACGTGCAGCCGGATTGGTCGGGCGGAATTACCTCGACCTTCAGCTGGAAGGGGCTCTCGCTTCTCCAGCAGTGGGAGACGAGTCAAGGAGGCGAAATCCTCAACTTTGACAAGTACTACATGCAGGGTGCCGGCACACACGTGGATACGGAAGAACGTGGCTCGGAGGTCACGGAAGACGGCATCCAGGTCACCACTGGAGAGCAGAACCAGACCTCCTATACGAAGGATCAGGGTTGGTACGAAGGATCTGACCGGTTTATCTTCTCGCGCTACGTGGAAGATGGAAGCTACATCAAACTCCGGCAGTTGTCGCTCGCGTACCAGTTCTCTCTTCCGGAATCCGTCTCCCAGACTGCGGGGCTGAACAGTCTGCAGCTTCGGCTGACGGGCCGAAACCTCGTGATTTTCTCGGACTTCTCGATGGGAGATCCGTCTGGAAGCCTCGCTGGGGCCGGAAATGGTCAGGGCTTCTATCACGGAGTCGCGCCAAGCAACCGGACCTACCAGGCCAGCCTCACCTTCAATTTCTAGAGGCACCTCTTGGGCGTCTGACGTTCTCTGCCGGCCCGAACGTGAGGGCCGGCAGAGAAACCCTGACGATTTCTGCTTAGACCTACTTTTTTCTGCTATGAATATTCGCCACGTACGTGAAATGTTATCTTCCAAGTCCACTCCGGCGATTGCGGTGTGTCTTATCGGATTGATCCTGCTTTTTGCCGGATGCGAGAGTTTTACGAACTTCGAAGAGATTAATTCGAACCCGAATGACCCGGCGGAGGCGCCGTCCCGCCAGATTCTCTCCGGTCTGCTGGCGAACTTCTCCTATCAGATTGCCGGGAATGAGGCCGTGCGAACGCCATCCCTCTGGGTGCAGCAGGTCTCTCAAAACGCTGATCCGCCGAACAATGATACCTATCAGTATCAGACGGCGGATCCCAATAATCTGTGGACCGCCTGGCTGTACTCCGGAGCGACGAAAGACGCGAGAGTGTTGCAGGAAGCGGCCCGAGAGGAGGAAAACTTTGCCACAGTCGGGATTGGACAACTCATTGAGGCCTGGTGCTGGATGATTACGGCGGACCTGTTCGG
>JAHENZ010000316.1 GCA_018609755.1 Salinivenus sp.
GATAGCGTCGGAACCGATCCCCACGGTAAGAAACGGTGGCATCGTCGAGTTCAACGGGGGCATCAGTGAGATCACGCGTAACGGGCATGTGGGACGGACTCGGCGGTGAAAAAAAAGCGACTGTTGAAAAGCTACGCGGCAACTGCGCCGAATTGCAATCGTCCGACGGGCTGCCCCGTGCAAATGTACCTAAAAATTTTTTCGAGAGCCATCAGCCCCCTGCATTTCTGAACTCAAGATGGCTTCTGAGACCTCCTCGCGAACCGGAATTTTCAGGTGGTCGCCAGGTGAGGCGGGCAACGTGGGCGGTGTCGGACTGCACGCGCACCCGATGATCGAGCCGGTGCCCGACCAGCCACGCCGGGTGCTCATCGGTCGAGAGCAGGTACACCCCATCCCGGCGGTGCGACGGAACTTTGGCGTCGGTCAGCAGATCGCTCACCAGCTTCGAGCCGTCCATCCCCAGCGGATGGAGCCGGTCCCCCTCCTGCCAGGTCCCCACGGCCAGGGGATCCACGAGGCGATCCGCATCGGCGTACTCCACGTTCGGGTCATTGGGATCGAGAGTGTCCGGCCGTTCGTCCAGTGGATCGATCCGGAGCACGCCGCCGGGAAGCGGCACGTCCTCGCCCCACGGAACGGGAACGGGGGGATGAACCGGCGCCGGCCGCACCTCAGCCGGGACGAACCAGAGGACCGATCGCTCGCGCCAGACAGTCCCCTGTCCAAATTCGACGCGCTGCCCCACTTGCGCGTCGATCAGGTCTGCGACTTCGGCGGCCACGGCGGCAGACTGCGGCGCCTCCGGAAGAATCTCGTCGAGGGCCTTCAACAGAATTCGCTGCTGCCAGACCGGAGGAAGCTCTCGAAGCTGATCCAAACGAAGTGTCCCCCCTGCCGCTCGTTCGTCGTAACAACGAGCCCAATGATCCTCGAGCGTCGGCGTCAACGTCTCCTCCACGTACTCGCGCATGAGGCCGGCGGCCCGTGCGACGTTATCGGTTACGCCGGGAAAGTTCTTTTGCAATAACGGAATTACGTCTGATCGAATTGCTGCGCGGTCGTAGTCGGTGTCTCGATTGGTTGGGTCCTCGCGCCAAGGAATGTCCTCGGCATTTGCAAAGGCCTCAATCTCGGCCCGCGACACGTCGAGCAAAGGCCGGATGAGTCGGATGGACGCATTCGCCTGTATCGGGCGAGATGGCGGCATGCCGGCCAGCCCCTCCGGCCCGGTGCCGCGGACGAGGTTGAGGAGCAGCGTTTCGGCCTGGTCGTCGCGGTGATGCCCAACCGCCACGGCCTCAGCGCCACGTTCTTCTGCCTGACGTGCCATCGCATCGTACCGGAGCCCCCGCGCCGCCTCCTGCAGCGACTCCCCTTCCTTTTCGGCCTGTGCTTCGGCGTCAAGAGCCTTTACGGTAAGTGGAATCGAGGTCGACTGCGCACCACACCAGTCTCGGACGAGCGCCTCGTCGGCGTCGGCCCCCGGTCGCAACCCGTAGTTGCCGTGAAAGGCATGCACATCATACCCCAACCGGTGCAGTACCGCGAGACACACCATCGAGTCCGGTCCGCCGCTTACCCCAACAAGCACGCGCTGCCCGTCCGTCAGCAGCTCGTGCTGCCCGATGAACTCCGCAATCTGATCGACGAAATCCGGCATCGCATCAGCGTACGTGCGTTTGGAGGTATGACCGTGTTCGCGACAGCATCCGCTGTAGAAAAGTGACTTCGCGCCTCAGAAGGCAAGGACTACTTGACCACTTACACCCTCACAAACGCCCACACGCCCAAACACTTCCCGGCACCCTCCAAACAAAAACCAAGGAGCCACCAACGCCCAGCCGGACTCCCCTCGTTCAATCGCTACGTTCGCCCAAACCGCTTCGCAATCTCCTCCAGCGACCACTTGGCCGTGGTCGGCGTACCCGACGGGTCGGCGTACGGCATCTCGCACTCGAACAGATCCGTCAAGAGGGACCGGCGCTCGGCCTCGGAAAGCGGCTGCCCCCGCCGCACGGCGCTCTTCTGCGCCATCACGCGGGCCAGACGTTCGCGCCGCTCGTCCTCGACGGTGTCCTGCGCGGACTTATACTGTTCCAGAATGTCCTCCAGCACCGAGCCCTCGTCGCCATCCTGCACGTCGGCAGGCACGCCCCGCACGGCGACCGTCCGCCCACTCATTCGCTCCACCTCGAAGCCCAGCGCGCGAAGGTCCGGTCGCAGGTCCTCGAACAGGTCGGCGTCGGCGGGCGAAAGCTCCACGGTGTGGGGAAAAAGCAGTTGCTGCGAGTTTCCCTGCTCCTCCCGCAGCCGCTCCAGGTTTCGCTCGTAGAGCACCCGCACGTGGGCGGCCCGCTGGTCTACCAGCATCATGCCAGTATCCGTCGGCGTGACGACGTAGGTGTCGTGCAGTCCCCAGACGGGACGGCGATCCTGGGCCGCCATGGCGTCGTCCTCCGTCTCCGGCTGAGTCGTCGCATCTTCGGACGACTCCTCGTCTGCCTCGTCCGGCGGGCGGTACAGGGCGTCGGACTGGTTGCCGGGGGAGACGCTCGGACGTGCATTTCCTCCCTTTTGTGATCGGCGGGACGGGGACGGCGTGGATGGGGTGCGCGACGACGATTTCGATTCGGAGTTGGAGTCCGACGAGCGACGCGGCTGGAACGACGTAGGCGTTGGGCGCGACGAGGAGTCGCCGGAGGAAGTGTTCGATGTGGTAGTCTCCCCGGTATCGTCAGCGTCGTCGTTATCGATTTGCGGGGTCGCGTGGACGCGGCCCAGCGCTCGACGCACCGCACTGCGCAGGAAGCCGTAGATCCCGCTCTGGTCGTCAAATTTCACCTCCGACTTCTGCGGGTGCACGTTCACGTCCACGCGCCGGGGGTCCATCTGCAGAAACAGCGCGAAGAACGGAAAGGCCCCGTCCGGCAGCATGTCGCCGTACGCCTTTTTGACGGCGTGGCTGAGGTACCGGTCCTTCACGTAGCGCTCATTCACGAAGAGGAACTGCTCGCCCCGCGTCTTTCGATGAAACGAGGGCTCCCCCACGAACCCCTCGATCGTGAGGTCGCTCGACGCGTCCTGCACCGGCACCAGTTCGTCGGCGTGCTCATTGCCAAAGAGCCCGAGGATCCGCTCCTTCGTGGCCCCGAGAAAGTCGTCCGACTGCGCGGCGGCCAGGTCGTAGTGCTCGTGGCCGTCGTGCTCCACCCGAAAAGCGACCTGCGGATTGGCGAGGGCCAGAAACTGCGCCGTGGTGGTGAGGTGCTTCAGTTCGGTGGCCGGCGTCTTGAGGAAGTTGCGCCGGGCAGGGACGTTGAAGAAGAGATTGCGGACGGCGACGGAGGTGCCGTTTTGGATGGCACAGGGCCGCTGCTCCACGATTTCGCCGCCCTTTACCCGGACGAGCGTCCCGGCGTCGTCCTCGACCCGCTTCGTCTTGAGCTCCACCTGCGAGACGGCGGCGATCGACGCGAGGGCCTCGCCCCGAAAGCCCAGCGTCCGGATCCGCTCCAGGTCGTCGACCGACTGAATCTTGCTGGTGGCGTGCCGCTCGAAGCACCGCTCCGCATCATGAGGACTCATGCCACACCCGTCGTCCACCACCTGCACGAGCGTGCTGCCCGCGTCCTTCAGGATTACCTCCACAGACGACGCTCCCGCATCAATCGCATTCTCAATGAGCTCCTTCTCCACCGACGCCGGACGCTGCACTACCTCCCCCGCCGCAATCTGATTGGCGAGGCGGTCCGACATCACGTGAATGATGCCTTCGGTCGTGGAGGGATCGGCAGATTCAGCCACGGAGCGACGAACGAGCAGGTCGACAGATTACAGAAACAGGATGCTCATGCACGTCACGATGCCCCCCACACACGGCTCTGGAGAACAGTACGCCCACACCCCCAGACCCCCATACACTTCGAGCATCCCCAAGAGGAACCGGCAGACGAGCCACATTCTCCCGACGACATTTTCAGTCTGCAGGTGCCCTTTCAGAGCGTGTAGTAGAGCACGAGGGTCAAGAGCAGAAGGCCAATCATGACGACGAGACTGAGGCCATTCTTTCGATTGCGCCCCCGGCCCCGAGCGCGCATCTTGCGCTTGAGCTCCTGCTTCTCGTCCTCGTCCGGATCGTAGAAGCGGGGCCTGAACTTGAACCCTCGCGGCCCTCGCCCGGCGGAAAACAGACCCATAACAACGAATCGATCATCACCAGTGTATACGGACGAGATTTACTATCCCCCCGCCGCACACGTTCCTCTCGTCAACCCAACCCAGCAGTAGCATCTCCCTCACGGCCCCGCCTCCTGACGTATTCCAGGGCACGCCGAAACTCCCACACTCACAAACGCACATACAATCTTGAGCACCTGAGACAAGCAACGGCAGGCAGTCTCCTTCTCCCCGATCCCTTTTCACGCATAGTAATCGACGACGGTCTCTGCCTTCGCCGGCCCCACCACCTCCGCAAGCGCGTCCTGATCGGCCTCCTTCACCTTTGCTACCGACCCAAATTCCCCCAGGAGCTTCTGCGCGGTTTTTTCCCCGATGCCGTGGATGTCAAGCAGCTCGGACTGGAGCGTCTGCTTCTTGCGCCGCTTGCGCTGGTAGGTGACGGCAAAGCGATGCGCCTCGTTGCGGACTTTCTGCAACAGCTGGAGCGCGGGGCTGTCCTTTCCGATGAGCACGGGATCCGAGTCCGCAGGACGAAACACCTCTTCCAACCGCTTGGCGAGGCCGATGACCGCAAACCGGTCGGTCACCTCTAGTTCGCGCAACACCTCCATCGCGGCATTGAGCTGTCCCTTCCCCCCGTCGATCACCACGAGATCGGGCCACGGGCCGTCTTCGTCGATCATGCGGCGGTAGCGGCGCTCTACCACCTCCCGCATGGCCTGGTAGTCGTCCGGCCGCCCCTCCTCGGTCGAACGAATCTTATACGTCCGGTAGTCGCTCTTGCGCGGCGTGCCGTCGGTGAAGACGACACACGAGGCCACCGTCTCCTTCCCGCCGTGGTGCGACACGTCGATGCCGTCGATGCGACGGGGCAGCTCGTCCATCCGAAGCTCGCCCTTCAGCGCCTTCACGGACTCGGGGATGCGGTCGCGCTCCCGCTTCATCTGCTGCGTCTTCCACTCGCCCACCAGCAGCTTGGCGTTGGACTGTGCCATGCGGACGAGGCTCGCCTTGTCGCCCTGCTGCGGCACGTTGATGGGCACCTGCCGGCCCTTCCCCTGCCGGAGAAGCTCCTCCAGCGCATGGGTGTCCTGCGCCGGGTGCTCATTGGGGTCGTGGGAGAGCAGCACCTCCTCCGGGTAGAAGTTGGCGTCGGCGTAGTAGTTCTCCACGAACGAGAGCATCAGCTCCTCGTCCGTCCGCCCCGTGATGCGCTTCAGGTACTTGTGCCGCTTGCCGATCATCTTGCCCTCCC
>JAHENZ010000317.1 GCA_018609755.1 Salinivenus sp.
CCAGCACGGCCGGCCCGTCCTCGAGAAGCACCGCCTGAACGGCCGTCCCATCCCGCACGTGACGGTACACTGTCGTATCTGCGAGAATCCCGTCGGGCTCAATCCGAAGAACGAGCGGAAGCGTCAGCATCCCATCGAGGGGACCTCTCTGTCCTTCGGTGCTCCCAACGACGAGGAGATCCCCGTTCGGTAGCGGCGTAATGTCGGACGCACCATCCAGATGAAGGGACTGATATTGGACCTCGACACCGGCCGGTGCCCATCCGATCCCCGGTCCTGCACTATCACAGGCAGTTCCGGAAAGCAGAAGCGAAAGCAACACGAGGAGGACGAGACGCATGGCTCGGAAATCGGACGTTGTGGATTAAAGATGGAGGAACCACAAGCTCCCTAAAATTGATCATTTCTCTTCTGCCAGTAAACATACACGTGTCTCCTGAAGAATGACTCATCCTAGTGGGCTTGCACAACTGAAACGCGAGAAATCGCGGATGTCGTGACGCTGTTTCCGTCTGTATCTCTTGTGCTGAGTATGCTCGGGATCGACCGCTGCCAGCAACCGCTGACGATTGTGGCGTCAGGGGACCGACGCTCGAACCCGCCAGAGTCGTTGTGCAAGGTCACTAGCAATGGAGACAACGTCTCAACTCACCATAGCGGCCACGGAACCAGGTGGCCGCCCCCTGCGGGAACGTTCGCCCGCGCCCCGAATGCAACGAAAATCCCCCTCAGCTACTACAGAGTGCTGAGGGCGGCGTGCAGCCTACTCTTTCGTGAAGCCTGACCAGTGCTATGGAGCCGATTGAAGACATCGACGTACTGTCCGACGACGAGGTGCGCCAGCGCGAGGCCGGTGCGGGGTCGACGGACGACGAGGACCTGAACCGCGTGAAGCACGGCTACGACGAGGCGGCCGGCGGCAAGCAGGTCTACATCGAGACCTACGGCTGCCAGATGAACGTCAACGACTCCGGCATCGTGGCGTCGGTGCTGGAAGAAAGCGGCTACGGCCTCACGCGGGATCAGGAGGAGGCCGACATCGTGCTCCTCAACACGTGCGCCATTCGCGAAAACGCGGAGCAGAAGATTCGCACCCGCCTCGGCATGCTGCGGGCCGAGAAGGAAAAACGGGACGGGGAGTTCATGATGGGGGTCCTCGGCTGCATGGCCGAGCGGCTGCGCGAGAAGCTGCTGGAGCAGGAAGATCTGGTGGACGTGGTGGTCGGGCCCGACGCCTACCGCGACTTGCCGCGTCTGCTATACGAGGCGGACGCCACCGGTCAAGCCGCCGTCAACGTCGAGCTCTCGAAGCAGGAGACGTACCAGGACATTCAGCCGGTGCGCTACGACTCGAACGGCGTGAGCGCATACGTCAGCATTATGCGCGGCTGCGACAACATGTGCACCTTCTGCGTGGTGCCGTTCACGCGGGGACGCGAGGAGAGCCGATCGGTGACTACCATCCTGTCGGAGGTTTCACAACTGGTGGAGGAGGGCTACAAGGAGGTCACGCTTCTCGGCCAAAATGTGAACTCCTACCACTACACCGACGACGGAACCAGCGTGAGCTTCGCCGAACTCGTCGACCGCGTGAGCCGCGTCTCGCCCGAGTTGCGGGTCCGCTACTCCACCAGCCACCCCAAGGACTGCACCGACGATCTCCTGCAGGTCCACCACGAGCGGCCCAACGTCTGTAACTACATCCACCTGCCGGTGCAGCACGGCAACACGGAGGTGCTCGACCGCATGCGTCGCACCTACACGCGCGAGGAGTATCTGGCTCTTACCGAGCGAGCGAAAGAGCTGTGCCCGGGCGTCTCCCTCTCCACCGACATCATCGCCGGGTTCTGCGGCGAAACGGAAGAGCAGCACCAGGACACCCTCTCCCTCATGCGGGAGGTGCGGTACGACCACGCCTACATGTTCAAGTACAGCGAGCGGCCGCAGACCTACGCCGCGCGCAAGCTGGAGGACGACGTCCCGGAAGACGTGAAGCAGCGCCGCCTCGAAGAGATCATTGAGCTCCAGAGGCAACACTCGCAAGAAAGCAACGAAGAGGAAATCGGCCGCGTGCATACCGTGCTCGTGGAGGGCACGAGCAAGAAGAGCGACGAGCAGCTCTTTGGTCGGACGGACACGAACAAGGGCGTCGTCTTCGACCGGAAGGACTACGAGCAGGGCGACTACGTGAAGGTCCGCATCGACGACTGCACCTCCAGCACACTCCTGGGCACGGCCCTTGAAAAAACGACGCTCGAAGAGGCGGCGCGGACCGATTCGATTACGAGTGAACCCGTGGCAGCGTAAGAAGCGTCTCCTTTAAGACCACCTCCAGTAGAAATGCCGCAACAGACCATTCACATCTCTGAGGAAGACGCCGAAACGCTGGAGACGTATGCCCAGAAGCATGACTTGACGGTCGACGAAGTCGTGCATCGGTTTGCCGCCTCTCTTCGAGACGCGTCCTCCGCAAACATTCATCCAGAGGTGCACACAATTACTGGACTCGTTCCATCGGACGCGAACGCAAAAGAGGAATACAGTCGGCACCAAATCCGGAAGCATGACTGATGACTCTCCTTGTCGACCTGAACGTCATTCTCGATGTCGTGCAGCGTCGTGCCCCTCACTACGAAAACTCCGCAGTTCTGCTCAGCAAGATTGTCGAGGGAGATCTGGACGGAGCGGTACCCGGACACGCGGTCACGACCATCTACTACCTCGTTCGTAAATACACCGATCGGTCCAGGGCAGAAGAGACGATCGACTGGCTTCTCAACCACCTCACTGTGATCTCAGCCTCCGTGTCCGACTTTCGGGCCGCACGCCAGCTTCCGATCGACGACTTTGAAGACGCCGTCGTCCGCTACTCTTGCCGATCGCGCCTCTTGTGATGCCATCGCCACGCGAAATACGTCAGACTTCGACGGATCTTCCGTTCCGGCAAAGTCGCCACAATCAATATTGGCCAACCCCAAACAGGAATAATGCGGAAGTGGAGATAACCGCATCGGCATTAGCGCCCATCAACGGTTATGGCCGTCGATTTCGGTTTTCATTTCAGACCAAGAGGTCTCACTCAGATACCTCGGCAGGGAGCGAATGAGTCCATCAGGCGGGTATGGGAAGGACTCGGAGTAATCAAGTGGATGGTGCTCCGACTCGCCCTCTCGCATAACAGAACGTGTGCCATCGATTCTTCCCTCGCTAGGCTGAGGACCTCTCCCTTCAAAAGGGCCTGAAGTCTTTCTCGATGAAAAACAACCCGGGCGTCCCAATGGGGCTCATCGTCGATTTTCTCTCGGCAGCAAAAGTCCCTACTACCTACCGACTCCGCACCCGATCCTCGTCCACCTCTCCCATCATGAGCACCGTCCCGCCGCTGATGGCCCCGAGGTACTTCCGCCCAATGCCGAGGGGCGTCGCGTCTGTCTTGTAGACGTGCACCGTGAGATCCCCTTGAAGCTGGGGGCTCCGATTGATCTCCAAAAGCGCTTCGATGAGTTGCTCTTCGTCCTCGTACGGACCGACGCCGTCAACCGGTTCGCCGTTGATGTGGACGCGGTACAGGCGGTGGTCGGACATGCAGAAGAGAGGGTCGCGCTCGGAAAGGTGGCGTTGAGTTGAAGGGGCAAACAAGACGCGGACAGGCGGGTCCGGGCCCAGCAAAATATACAAATCGTACGCGAAGTGTACAGACTGCCGCCCCGTCTTTGCAAGGGGGAGTGTAACAGATTCGGAAGCCGAGAAGCAAACCGAAGAACGAATCCAGGTCAACGGGCCACAAGCGCGGCACTCACGAATCCGGAGAATACGCGGCAGAAGAGCTTCTACCGCTCAGAGAAGAGCTGAATGTGTGACTGGCTTCGAGGCGTGAAGGACGCCGGGTTGACATGGGTTGACTGAAGTTTTATTCTTACTTCAAGTTACCTACACAGAAAACACAATTTCGGAGGTGATGACCCATGCATCTGATCCGTCGTTTCTCTCTCCTCATGCTTCTTCTGTTTCTCGCGGGTCCGATGGGGGCCTGGGGTCAACTTCCAGCCAATGAGCTGGAGGGCACCTGGAAGATGGTCTCGCGAGAGCTAGTGTATCCGGACTCGGTCATAGACCAGAGTGGCAACTGGGGCCCGGGCTTCAAGATTTTGAATTCAACCCACTTCGCCTGGGGGCGCGAGACCAAGGACGGATCCCAGGTACTCGCAGGAGGCGGCTGGTACGAGTACTACCCCGAAAAGAACGTCTACATCGAGCACATCCAGTATCATTCCGAGACCGCCTTCGCGGGACAGACCATTCGCTTTACCGCCCGCGTGGAGGAGGATACGTGGTACCACATTGGCGAGCTGGGCGACTTCAAACTGCGGGAGGTGTGGAAGCGGGTCGATCCACAAAGCGTGGAGAAAAAACTCAGCGGCATGGGCACGTCCTCGTCGGACACGGACGGTGACAGCAGCCAGTAGCCCGAAAGCCCTCCGCCTCACACGGTCGGCTTCGGCGCTTCATTCGACGATGGCGCTCGCGTCGGCTTCCACCTCCTGTAGACAAGAGGCAATGAGGTTGTGCTTCGAAAAGTCGCCGCCGGTGGCCCAGTATAGCATGCCTTCAGTGCCCAGGATCTCATCGGTAATTTCCGGCACCGAGAGCTTGTCGTAGCGATAGCGTCGTCGAACGACCCCGCAGAGGGCCTCCATGTACTTCACTTTGTCTGCGAGTGCACGCCGGCCGTCTTCTACAACGCCCCGGTGCGCACAAAGCACGGCGTCAAAGTCGTGTTCGAGTACCTGGTGGATGCTCTCGATGAGACGGGGGGCATGTTCGTCAAAGCGCAGGTACTCGGGACGCCGGGTCACGTACAGGTCGGCGGCAAATAGAAGCTCGTGGGCCGGCGCGAGATAGCACACCATGTCGTCGGAATGGCCGGGAGCGGAGAGGGTGTGAAGCGGGGTGCCGTCGGCAAGTGTAAGAGACTCGGGCACCGGCTCGGCCTCAACGGGGCGGGGACGCCCCCACACGATCCACCGGTAGGTTTCTAGAGAGATGCCCTCGCGGAGCCGGTCGAGACTTTTCTCCGGCGCGTACACCGGCACGTCGAGCAGCTCCTGGAGGCGCGCGGCGTTTCCGGCGTGGTCCTCGTGGTGATGCGTAAGAATCACCCGATCGATCCCATGCTCGTCATCCTGCTGAGTCACGAAGCGGCGCACGGCACGCCACTGATTGGGCGGTCCGGTGTCGATGAGCGTCCCCCCGATCCGGTAGCAGGTCACCTTCATGTCCAACCCCAGGCCATAGCGACCGGCCCGGAGGCCTTCGACGGGACCGTACGTGATCCGCTCGCTACTCATCGATGAACGGGTTCGTGCAAGAAAATTGCAGGAGAGTGGTCGTGGGGAATGAAGGCAAAACGTGTGCCGTCTCCCGTCGCGCTATTCCCCAGCCGCAGCATCGCCCACTTCCACCTCCTCCGACAACTCGGAGGTACAGTGCGGGCACCGCGTGGCCGCCAATGGTACGTCCGAGATGCAGTGTGGGCATTTCTTCACCGTAGGAGCGGCGGGCTCGGGCGCCGTCTCCGGCTCACGCAGACGATTAATGTACCGGACGAGCAGGAAGACTGCGAACGAGACAATCAAAAAACTGACGAGACTGTTTGCGAACACGCCGAAATTCAGCGTGACTGCCCCCGCCGACCGAGCCGCCTCCAGAGTCGCGTACGGGCCGGAGGTAGTCCCTTCCTGTAGCACGAAGAACAGATTTTCGAAGTCCATTCCCCCCATCAATAGACCCAGAGGGGGCATAAGCAAATCCCTCACGAGGGACTGCACGACGCCGTTAAAGGCCGCCCCGATGATAATTCCTACGGCCATGTCCACCACATTTCCACGGACCGCGAACGTTTTGTACTCTTCAAGCATGGTCGGCACCGTCTCGTAAAAAACCAGTCGCTCACATTGGGGCGCCTCATTAACGCGAAGCGTCGGCGGGATGTCCACATTCTCAGAGAATCGTTGCAAAGTGTCCCATTGCCGGACCAATGCAACGCACCGATGCACCCAGATCTCGGGATTGCGCTGTGCATTCCGGGCCTTCCAGGAGAGGTACAAACGTCCGACTCGATCCCAACCGCCGCCCCCCCAATGCGCCGAAAGATGTACTGCCCTCTACGTTCGGTGAGGGCACTGATACTACAACATGCACACCTCGGGATTGGTAATGAGACGCTCAGAACGGTCCGTGCTATAGTGCAAAGTACGTGCAGCCTCCGGAATCAGGACGCTCGCGTCGGTGCATGGTCGGCGATGGCCGACGCGACGGTGTCGACGCTGTCGGTGACCTGCAACTCGTCGGCGTATGGTGTGTCCTCCGCCAGTGTCTGGAGCAGCGGATACACCGGCTTTTCCTCGGTCCAGTACGCCTCATCGAAAAAGACCATCGGGCTGGCCGCCCCAAAGGTCTCGTAGTGATTCTGAGCCGCGTCCATGAACACCTCCTGAATGGTGCCTGCGCTTCCCGGGGCATAAATGACGCCGTATTTGGCGATGGCGAGGAGCCCATCTTCGCGGATGGAGTTGGCAAAGTATTTGGCCACGTGCGTCGGAAAGAGGTTCGATGGCTCGTGGCCGTAAAACCAGGTGGGCACGGCCAAGCTCTCGGTACGATCGGGGTAGCGGTCGCGGACCGTGAAGGCACGGTTGAAGTAGTCGTCGTCCTCGTAGTGCGGCGCCTCAGCCAGGGTATCGACGGCCTCATAGACGGCCTCACGATCGTAGTTGGCGAGGGCAGCCCCGAGGTTGGCCGCCTCCATGGCCCCGGGCCCGCCCCCCGTGGCCACGAAGAAGTCTCGTCGCGCCAGCTGCCACCCAATGCGCGCCACCTGACGATACGTGTCGGTGTCGCGCCCCAACTGATGCCCGCCCATGACGCCCACCACCCGCCGCCCGGTTCCATCGTTCAGCAGGCCGCGCAACGCATCGTCGATGGCGTGGTCGTGGATGCGGAAGGCGAGCGCGTCCATTACCGGGGCGTCGCGCCCGTCGAGCCGTCGCTCCGAAAAGTACTCGTAGATCTGGGCGTCGACGGTTTTGTGACGCGTCTTGGGTTTCCCCTCTTCATAGCCCGCCATGAGCTCGTCCGGGGTGTAGAGAGAGGCCCGATACGGGTTGAAGGGCAATCCCACGAACGCGGGAAAGACCGTCCCGCCCGTCTCGCGTACGTGCTGCTCCGCCGCTGCGCTCAACCGACAGCCCAGGAAGCACGCGTCCTCGGCGTCCACCGACGTTACCACAGCCTCGGCGTCGGCTCCCGTGAGGTCAAGGCCCTGGAGAACGACGTTCTTTAAGTCGCCGTGAGTGTTCACGTGCCGGCGGAGGGCCGGAACGGATTCAATTTCGGTAATCTGCGACGGACAACACTCGTACATCGTACGACGGGGTGGACGAGAGAAAGCAGCAAGTCGACGGAACCGTGCGAGGCTCGAACGAGCACCACCGTTCCACAGTGATCATTCCGGAGAATGTATTGGGCCGCCTCTCGTTTCTTCGTTTCCTGACTTTCCCCCAACCCACTTGGTGGGGCAAAAGTCCCACAGTGGAGATCTGTTTACACACGAGGACGTTCGCGGGTAGGCACTCTCCGGAATTGCGAATGCAGCCTTCCCGTTTCGTTGGGTCCAGGAGTCACAGGTCCCGGAGACGCAACCCCTTCACCTGAGGCCTTCTTCTTACGTCCCTGTGAAAATACCAAAAGCCACTGATCACGTCCTTCCCGCGGGAGTCTCAGTCACTCTAATGTGATCTTGACGCGGACATTTGTTATCCTAATGGACTTACAACGGAAACGCGAGAAATCACAGATATCGTGACGCTGTTTCTGGCTGTATCCCCTGCTTGGAATACGCTCGGTATCGACCGCTGCTAGTGGACTGTTACACGTCATTTTGGTGTCTTGGTGTCCCAAACGATCTCAAAATTCCCGAATTACGGCACGTCATTTCGAGCGTAGTCGAGAAATATTCTTGGCGAAGCTGCTCGCTTCTGGGAGGCTCCTCGATTACACTCGG
>JAHENZ010000318.1 GCA_018609755.1 Salinivenus sp.
CATGAGACCGAGAGTTTGAGGAAGCGAAATTAGAGAGTCGCCTCTCAATATCGGCCATGGGCACCGCTTTTTCTTGCCCAAAGGCTATACCCCGCAACTTGGGTTAATTAAAGCCCCCTCGATAGCAAAATCTGCTACATCGTAGGGATAGAGATGAAGTCCGATATCCGGACCACCGGGCCAGGCGGGAAGTCGGCTCGTGATCAGGTCGGTCAGCACATGCGAGAACGTCACGAAACCGACCAGTGCAGCTCCCTGCTTCTCCCGCCCAAATGCTCCGTATGCGAGTGCCGCAACGAGAGCGAGTCCCAACCCTCCCGGTAGGGAATGGCTCATCGGATAGATCGTGGCGTCCCCGATGCCTGCCAGCCCCGCGCAACCGTCAAGCAGGTCGGATGCAAGCGAGGCCACTACCAAGACCCAAAGTGGAACGCGAGGTGCAGCTCTCTTTCCCGCGAGTGCGATTCCAACGTGGCCCATGTACATCTCAACTCACCTCCTGAGCATAAAATCGAGAACAAGCACAATAGCGGCGGGGAGGCCTAAGCCAAGGAGTAGCAACCACGGATTCATTCGATCATGAGTGAAATATGAGAATAACTTGGGGCGCACCTCACCACGAAATATAACGGTTGAGATTAGCTCGCGAAAAGTCGTGGCACATTCGCAGCTCTGAGCACAAGAAACGCCCCCGCTTCAGGAGCCCAATACGGCCCGAGCTTTTCGTCAGCTACATCGAAGTGTTATACCTCTTCACCACCAAGTTGGGGGACGGGATCAGCATCTATACCCTCATCCCCAATTCCCGTCCTACAAAGTGGGATATTCTGGCGTTCGCAAATAATTCGGAGTCCTTTGAAAAGTGGTGAGGACATCCGATGGCCAGCAATTACTCTGCAGACCGGTTGGTCAAGGTGAAACCATTCGGCGCGATGCAAAATTCGCACCTCCTGCTCAGTTTTCCACTCCTTGTATTTCCGACTGAGTACCTCCTCTGCAGCTTCCATAGGATCAATGTTATCCCCAATATGCAGGTGGGCGAACACTCCACCATATTTAACCTCCTGAACTGGGGAAGCTCCAATCGGGTCAGGGATTTCAACTTCGATCGCCAAACCACTGAAACCAGAAGCGTAGTGAGCCCAGAGGAGATGAGAATCAAAGGTCTTTGAAAGAGCACAAACCTTCAGCCTCTTCTTCTCCCGTATTATTTTATCTACACGGTCGGAATAGTCACCACCAGGCTCACGAGACGTGACGAATGCTCCCTCAACTGGGTCATTTAATTCAGACCAATCTGAGCAGCGAAGTCTCTTGTTGAAAATAATATCGAGTGCATAACTAAACTGATCCTCGGATCTAAACTTGAAAGCTTTCATCTACTTGTGCGCTATGACGTGGAACCTGATGTGCAGAGGGCGGGGAAAACGTCGAATAGAACTCACTCCGACCAAAGTTACAACGCTGGTTGTAGTTTCCACTCACTAGCATTGCCAATCCGGACCAGTCAAGCCGAAACCTCCTGCCAGATCTCGATTGATGGCGGCATCAGCCGTGCGTCAGTTCTACAGGGGGTTGTAGCTACTGGTAATGAGGCAGGGCAAGTTGAATTCTTAAAACTGATTGTTAACTATGTGAAGTATGTTGAGGAAAAGATTCCTCTCGACCCTTGATAACCGCGGGGTTGGCGTGCCAACACCGTACATTTCAACGCAGCATCAGAAGGCGGTCGCTCGTATTACACAGATAACTCAGAGCGGAAGGATAAGCGGATTGTCGCCAACTATCCAGATTCGGGCCTTTAAGCTAAAGACGGCGTACAATATGACTTGGAAATCCCCTGCACGGACCTCATACGGCTCCAGTTCGGCGTCGCCTTCCATCTGGCTTATCTTTTCTCCTGGGACAGCAACAGCAGGCATCTCATCGATCGTCTGATCCTTTTGCTCAAACTTGAACACATCGAAATCCGACCGATGTTCTTCGACCCATTCGGTGTTCTGGAACTGCTCTTCCGACAAGTGGATGACGGTTCCTTTATCTGTGCCCACCACCGCACCGGGAATATCTGAATCGTGCAGGATGACAAAATTTTCCATAAGCTCTTGGTTTGTGAAGGGACTCAGTAGCCATAACGTAAAACTCACCTGACCCGGGCGAGGTACCGTTCGGTCAAAACCGGTGCCGTTCGATCTGAAACGTACGACGAAGTATCCATTCGTTTGCGTCGTCACTCTCAGTCAACGAAGCCAAATTGGTCTACTGACAATGACGGAAAGCGGCAACAGCCCGGGTTCAGGTGTAGTGATCGTGTTATGTGGGCCTCTTATTAAAGTATCTATTCAGTCTATGCACCTCAGATAGCCTTTTGTTTTTTTAACCTTTAGCAATTTCTACTATTTTGTCGGATGTAATTTCTCCGCTCTCTGTTTCGAACACAGCATTGAGTTCCTGCTTTTCGGGCTCCGAAATATTATTACCGTAGATCGTTGACTCAAAGGTGGCAGTTGTGTCCTTCGTCGCACCTAGAAAAAAAGTTGGCGACCAGATGTCGGCTTTAGGCTGTATATCGTCCAATTCAGCAGTAATCAGCCAATCACCCTCGCTCTGCTCAACTTCGATTGTTTGCGCTCCAATTGGGTTTATTCCCGCTACTGCCGCAGGATTGAGACCAGTTGACTCCCTTGATGGCCACGGTTGTGCTTTCTCTTTAATTATCAACTTCCCATCAATGGATGTGCGAAGCACAACTTTCGGGCTGTCTGCAACATGATTCCCTATATTCCGAACCCGCAATCGAATTTCTGTAAGTAGCATGTCTTCGTAGATATAGTCAGCCACTTCTCTGTAATAGTTACTGTTTTTCATTACTGATACCATACCGGAACCAAGAGTTGGGATTTCCGAACGCTCTGGCAGGTCTAAAACTATTGACGAGACTGATATCTCGACTCCTAGAGACCTCTTTTCCTCAGGATCGGCAAATTCGACATCTAAATTTGGTTCTCTTTCCTGATCGGCGATGGTTTTCCCCATGCGTGCAATTTCTTCGGGGTCCGCCGTCGCCGTGGAGCTACCGCGTCGCAGATAAACCACATTACTCTCCAGTCGGCCGTAATCACTTTCTAAGAAGAAAGGACGTTCCTGGTTTGGAATCTCAAAGACGCCAACCTGCTGCCCTTCAATCTCTTCAGCTCTATATGAGAATTCAATTGGACGATTAGTCTTGCTATTAATAAACTGCTGTATGTTAGATTCAGCAAGATGATTACTTACTCCAACAACAGTACTTTTCCCTCCCACAACTTCATCAACACCGAGTAGTATATATGCTTTTGATCTGCGCCAAGCATTCGCGAATGCTATTATGTCCTTTAGTAACTCACTTTTTTGCCGATTATTAGCCCCTGAGAACGGGTACTGGTCACGCTTGAAATCAAGAGTGGAACTCTCGTCTTCGTAAAGAAGGTCTTCAACAATGCTCATCAGAAAAATACTTATATTCACATAATCTGTAATTATGTCAAACCGTTGGGCATAGTACGCACTGATAATTTTCCCCAATGGCTTGAGAAAAGGATATTTAACGCGACCCCTCCCGCATACTATGTCAAAGCAGTTAACTTTTATATCAAACCTCTTTGACATATTCAATATTGACAGCCGCCTCTTCCCGTTCGTCCAATAGTCGTCTGTCTTGCGTCGGAGGCGAGCGAGTTCCCCCCTACTCCGTCAGCTCCATCGCCTCGTCGAATTCCACGCCCACGAGCGTCGAGACGCCCTGCTCCTCCATCGTCACGCCGTACATGCGGTCCGAGAGGGCCATCGTGCGCTGGTTGTGGGTCACGAGCACAAACTGAGTGTCGCTCTCAAAGCGGCGGACGAGACTCATGAAGCGCTCCACGTTGGCGTCGTCGAGCGGGGCGTCCACCTCGTCGAGCACGCAGAAGGGACTCGGCTTGACGAGGTAGATCGAAAAGAGAAGGGCGGTGGCCGTGAGGGCCTTCTCGCCGCTGGAGAGCTGGTCGAGCGTCACCGGCCGCTTGCCGCGCGGCTTGGCGATGATCTCGATGGGCGAGTCGATGGGGTCGTCTGGGTCCTCCAGCTTCAACTCCGCCGTCGCGCCCTCCCCGAAAAGCTCGGTAAAGATGTCGCCGAAGCTGTCCTTGATCTCGTCGAACGTCTCGAAGAAGCGCTCGGCGGCGGTCGAGTTGATCTCCTCGATCGTTTCGAGCAGCGTCTCTTCCGGGGGAAGGTACTCCTCAAACGTTTCGCGGGCAATCACCTCATCGATTTCCTCAAACGTCGCTTTTTCAAAGCAACACGACGCCCGTTTCCAGCGCGTGTTGGAACGCCTCTCCCGGCGTTGAGCCTCGGAATTAAGCGGCGCTGACCTGAACCATGGCTGAAACGTTCTCTCGTGACAGAATACACAAGTTGCTACCCCAGAAACGTCAGCGCTGTTTCTAAAGCGCAATAACGACGAAGCTTACAGCGCGCGTGTCCCAGCTCATGCCCTCTTCAGGGGTAGGAAGTTGTGCATTTATGGCCTTTGGCGCACAGCCTTCGTTTCACTGTTTTCCTGATGCAAGTGGAAGTGGGTGACGCGACCAGTCGAGTCCCGCTTAAAAGCGAGTCGGGCTTCGTCTCCTCTCGGAAAGAAGACGGACCTCGTCTCTGCTAAAAGCGGGACTTTGTCTTCACCGGGCACGTTCACGAAGAGCTGTTCTCCGTCGCGGATGACGGTAATTTGTAAGCCAGAGGGAAGCTGATAATTGCCCACATAGTCCGACAGCGTCTCCGAAGGAATTCCCACCACGGTCCGCGTTTCTGGCTGGAATGTAGGCCAGTCGTAAACGGTCGCAACTGCCCGTGCCACGTCAAACATCAAACTGCCCCCGGCCTCGGAGTTGGTCATGACCGCAACCCCGTCGCCCGTTTCCGGATGCAGGACGAAGAACGCACGGTATCCCGTATTTGAGCCTCGATGACTGAATCGAAGGCTGTCTCCGCTGCCGTGAACTTCCGGGCCAAGTCCCCAATTCTCCTTCTGCTCCGACAGCATTTCCCGGGCCGTCGATTGTTGAAGGAGGGCACCGGGCGTCCCCTCGTAGGCGTCACGAATCCCCAGGGCGAATCGGGCAATGTCCGTGGGCGTGGTCCAGAGACCCGCTGCGGCTTGCTCCGGATACGCCTGCCACTGCCCCTCAACGGACGTTCCGTCGTCCCGGTGGGCGTGGGCGACAGAGGGTTCAAGGTGTTTCGGGAGCGGCTGCTCGTAGGTGCTTCGGTACATGCCGAGTGGGTCAAGCACTTCCCCCTCCATCAGCTCGGCAAAGCGGTCCCCCGTCACGTCTTGCGTCAGGACCTGAGCCACCATGTAGCCACCGCCGGAGTAGCGGAACACCCTCCCGGGAA
>JAHENZ010000319.1 GCA_018609755.1 Salinivenus sp.
CCCCGAAGACCTGCTCCTGAGCGTGGGCCGACGGCAGCTGGACGATGAACGAGAGAACGAAAACGAGGAGCGTCGTGCGCAAAAACGTCATGGGAAAATCGAAGGCGTGATCGAAAGCGTGACGACTGGAACGCGCAGCGGACCAACGCCGCCCGTATGCTTCGTTATTTAAATCGGTTCTAAATTGGAATATACGTTAGCCCAGACGATCCGCTAGATCAAGGGGAATCCCCGTTTCCTCCAGGAAGATCAATCGAAAGTCACGACGAGCGACCGTGCCTCCTCCGATTTCGTGGGCGCACTAAATCCGAGAACGGGGAAGCTATCGTTCTCCGGACGACGGACCGGTCTCCTCTGTTTGGGATGAGGGAAACGGAATGGCCTCGGTGGTGCGCAAAAACGAGAGCAACACGTCGCGCGGCACGTCGGTGTCGGACAGGTCGAGCCGGAGGGTAGCGTCCTCCCTGCGCTGCTCTACGTCCGTCAGGACGGGCGGCACCGGTCGCAGTGCACGGGCAGTCTCCCCGTGTACGACCAGCTCCAGCGTCCAGCCGTCCTCCCGGAGGTGGACGGCCCTTACGTCCGACCAGTCGATTCGGAAGGACGTCTGGCCGTCGGCGCGCATGAGGATACGGTCCTGTGTGAGGCGCAGCATCACGTCGGTCGCCTCGTCCGGAAACTGCCACGCGACGACCATAGCGATGGCCCCAGCAACGATCGAGGCAATGCTTACCCCCACGACGAGGGTCCATAGGTCGTCGGTGGCCCACACGCCCATTCCTTCCAGCACGAGAAAAACCCCAAAGGCGAGCCCCCCGGCCAACACCCGCCACAGGTACCCCCCACACCCAGCCGGCGCCTGTTGACTGATGGTGAGCCCCTCCGGTACGCGCTCGCGGGCCGCTCGCGCATCGTCATACTGGGCCCGTCGCTCCGGATCACGGAGGACGTGGTAGGCTTCCTTCACCTTCTGGAACCGCTCGGCGGCCCGTGGGTCGTCCGGATTGCGGTCGGGATGGGTCTCACGGGCCTTCTCGCGGTAGGCACTCCGGATTTCGTCGGAGGTAGCCGAGGGGGAGACTCCTAGCCGCGCATAATAGTCCGGCGGGGATGCGTCGGAGGAGTCATCCATACCGAGATGGAGTGGCGTACCTGACTCAAGCTGCCGTTTCCGATCAGTTCACACATTATGCCTATAGGAATAAGTCTCGTCTGCTCCTCTTCCGAACGTCTGCTCGTTCTGCCCCACGGACTGCCTTCAGGAATCAGAGGTCCATCAGACCACAGCGTCGGCAGGTGTTCGGACATCGAACGTTTCGGGATCCGGGACGACGGTGTCGAGGACGCGGGCGGAGGACAGCACGCCCGGCATGCCCGCCCCCGGATGCGTACCGGCCCCGGCAAAGTACAGGTGCTCCACGTCCTCACTCCGGTTGTGCGGCCGGAACCAGGCACTCTGCGTAAGCTTCGGTTCTACGCTGAACGCCGCCCCCTTCAGCGATTTGTAGTCGTCCAGAAACTCCTGCGGCGTCAGCATGCGGCTGGTGACGAGATGATCCCCCAGATCGGGCATAACGGTCTCAGCCAGCCGGTTCTCGATTCGCTGCCGATAGGGCTCGGCCTGCTCCCGCCAGTCGACCCCGCTTTCCAGGTGCGGCACCGGCGAAAGCACATAGAACGCGTCGTGACCGTCGGGGGCCATGGAGGGATCCGTCTTCGTGGGCCGATGCAGGTAGAGACTACAGTCGTCGGCCAGCTCCTTGTTCTCGAAGATGTCGTCCAGCAGGCCCTCGTAGCGGGGACCGAGGACGATGGTGTGGTGCTCCACGTCCTCGTATTTCCGGTCCGTGCCGAAGTACCACACGAAGAGGCTCATCGAGTAGTCCATGTTCTCGACCTTGCGGTCCGTCCAGGTCGTCCGGTGCGTCGAGTCGATGAGGTGCCGGTAGGTCCAGCCCACGTCGGCGTTCGACACGACGAGGTCCGCCGGAATCGTCTCGCCGGTGTCCAACTGCACACCCGATGCCCGCCCGTTTTCCACCATAATCTCCTCCACGTCTACGCCGTAGCGCTGCGTGCCGCCGAGATCGTCGATGAGGTCGGAGAGGCCCTGCACGAGCGCGCCGGTGCCGCCCATCGCGTACCACACGCCCCACTTCCGCTCCAAAAAGGCGATAAGCGTGTAGATGGAGGTGGTGCTGAACGGATTGCCGCCGACCAGAAGCGGGTGGAACGAGAGCACCTTCCGAATTTTCGGGTGCTGGATGTACTTCGAGACGAGGCCGTGCACCGTCCGGTGGCTTTCCAGCTTCATCATGGCCGGCACGATGCGAAGCATGTCGCTGAGGTGGTCGAACGGCACGTGGCCCAGTTCTTCGAACCCAATCTCAAAGATCTCCTCGCTCTTCTTCAGAAACCGCCGGTACCCGTCCACGTCCGCCTCCGAGAAGCGGGCAATTTCCTGCTCCATCCGCTCCCGATCGCCGGTGTAATGGAAGGAGGTCCCATCATCAAAGCGGATCAGATAAAACGGATCGACGGGCACCAGCTCGACGTCGTCGGATCGCTCTCGTCCGCAGAGGTCCCAAAGCTCGTCGAAGAGGAACGGCGCGGTGACGACGGTCGGCCCGGCATCGAACGTGAAGCCGTCTTGCTCGAACACGCGCGCCCGACCGCCCGGTTGCTCAAGACGCTCGACGAGCGTGACTCGGAAGCCACGCGCGCCCAGCCGGATCGCGGAGGCGAGTCCGCCGAGTCCGGCGCCGATGACGACGGCGTGCGGAGCGTCCGGGGCAATGGGCTCAGGTTCGGACCGTGTGTTCAGCGTGGCGTCGTCCCGATGGACGAGGCGGTTCATCCAGCTCATGGGCGGCAAAGAGAAGCTATCAGAAGGATGGAACCGCTCCTACGGATCAGACGAAGGGGGCGTTCGGGCCACTTCGCCACGGTTTAGTTACGTGTACCTCGGGTGGTTGCGGACTGTGGGAGACTTGAGGGAACCGGACGTGGACCCCAGGAATTCCCCCAGCCAGAGATGAAGAATCGGAGCGACAGCTCCACAAGCCAGAGAGGAATCGAATCCAACAGGCTGTCCCTCGAACCAAAATACGAAAAGCCCGCCATCGGGGGCGGACCGAGGCAGGCTTCTCTAAAGCATTTGCTAGAGATTATAACCATCTCAAACAATACTCTGTTCTTTAGTATACGAAAACCGACCCCGGGGGTGTCAAGAGCAGGACGTGAAGTTCTGGACACTTCCGGAATTTTTCGGCGCTCCGGAGAGCCGGTGTGCTCAGGCTATTCCCGAATACGCCAGTCGGAACCGGAACTCGCCTGATTCCGGTATGAGCCAAGCTACCGGAAGGCCCGCTCCGTCAACGGGACCTGCACTCCCGGAGATCGGTTGGTCGAAAGATCAGTGCCGTTCGTGTGAAGAGCTTTTGGAATTGGGGTCTTCCTTCTGTATCTACCGGCCCCGAGTGTCGGTGAAACACGCGATTCGTTCCCCCCGAGATTGAGGGCCTCACCACGCCTCACTCACTCCTCTTTTCACGTGTCGAGAGTGGGATGGATGGTTCTCAGCCAGGCACGTGCGGCCGGATTCGGGGCGATTCGGCCCGGGTCGACGTCTCCCTCGCAGCCTCTTTCCTTCGTGCTCTTCGTATTCGTTGACATCCCGAACCATGCCGAACTCCGACGACGCGCGGTCCGCCGACAATTCTTCCTCCGCCGAGGAGGCCCCGGCAGCGCCGGAGGCCTCGTCCGATGAGGCGACACCCGCCGCCGAAGGAGAGGAACGTCCCGATGCAGATACTACCGCCGAGATGGATGAGAGCCTGCAGCCCAGCGACGCTCCCATCTCCAGCCAAAAGCAATTCGGCACGTTTGGAGGCGTGTTTACGCCCACCCTCCTCACCATTCTGGGCGTCATCATGTTTCTCCGGGAGGGATGGATCATCGGGAACGCTGGGCTGCTGGGCGGCCTGCTCATCATCACGCTGGGCTTCGGCATCACGCTGTGCACGGCCCTGGCCATGTCGTCCATCACAACGAACATCCGCATCGGCGCAGGCGGGGCCTACGCTGTGATCACCCAGTCGCTGGGGCTGGAGGTGGGGGGAAGTGTCGGGATTCCTCGGTACCTCTCGCAGGCCCTCGCCGTCACGATGTACATCTTCGGCTTTCGGGAGGGCTGGCTTTACGTCTTTCCCGACCACCCCGCCATCCTCGTGGACATCGGCACGTTCGCGGCACTGTACGCCATCGCCTACATCAGCGCGGATTTTGCGATTCGCGTGCAGTACCTCATTATGGCGATCATAGTGGGATCATTTATTTCGATCGGAATAGCGGCCGGGACCGGCTCGATGGAGTACAGCTTTCAGGAGATTCAGCTCTGGGGAGACTTCGTGGGCTCTCCCGAAAACGACTTCGAGGGGTCGTCGTTCTGGATCGTCTTTGCCGTCTTCTTCCCGGCGACGACCGGCATCATGGCCGGGGCCAACATGAGTGGCGACCTCAAAGACCCGAAGCGGAGCATTCCCGTGGGCACTCTGGCGGCCATCGGCGTCTCGTTCCTCATCTATGTTCTCCTGGCCATCTGGCTCGCCCGCTCGGCCACGACCGAGGAGATGGTGAGCAACTACTACGTGATGATGGACGAAGCCTTCTGGCCGCCGGCTGTCCTAGCCGGTCTGCTCGGGGCCACGTTCTCCTCTGCCCTCGCCTCCCTGGTGGGCGCCGGACGCATCTTGCAGGCCATGGGGGCCCACCGGGTCGTTCCCGGCTCCGACTGGCTCTCGGAGCTGGCGCCGGACGGCGAACCGCGCCACGCTATGATCGTGACCGGCGCGCTCATCTTCGGCTCGTTGATGGTGCGGGACCTGAACGCCATTGCCCCGCTCATAACGATGTTTTTCCTGGTCACCTACGCAATGATCTGCGCGGCGGTCCTCATCGAGCAGAGCCTCGACCTCGTGAGCTTCCGCCCCCGGCTCCGCATCCCGCTCTGGGTGTCGTTCGTGGGCCTCGTCGGTTCGCTGCTCGCGATGTTCATCATCAATCCTACCATCAGCTTCGTCTCCCTGGCAGTGACCCTCGGGTTTTACGTCATCCTGGCACGGCGCCAGCTAGATGCCCCCTTCGAGGACGTACGCAGCGGCATGTTCGTGGCCCTCGCCGAATGGGCCGCTAAAAAGGTCACCGAGCTGCCCACGATGCAGGAGCGGGCCTGGAAGCCCAATCTTCTCGTGCCTGTCGAACAAGCGAGCGACCTGCGCGGCGCGTTTCTCACCATCCAGGACCTTACGCACCCCCAGGGCTCGGTCAAAATCGTCGGTCTGAGTTCGAACGGCGAGCCCGACCGGCTTGCTCAACAGATCGACCCGCTCACGCACTCCTTCCGCGATCGCGGCATCTTCGCGTCCGCCACCGTCATTGACGCCGGCGGCTTTGCCGACGGCATGCGCGCCGGCATGCAGGCCCTGCGCGGCGCGTTCTTCCGCCCCAACATTATCTTCCTGCGCATGCCGGACACCTCCGAGCGTGAAGCCGACTACACTCACGTCATTCAGGAGGCGGACCGAGAAGAGGTGGGCACGCTTCTCTACGCCCCCCATCCCCGCGCAGCACTCGGCCAGCGCCAGACCATCAACGTCTGGATCAAAGACCGGAGCCCCGACTGGCGCCTGTCCATGCAGATCGGCAACCTCGACCTTGCCCTGCTCACCGGCTACAAGCTGTCCGAAAACTGGGATGCCAAACTGCGCGTGGTGACCGCCGTCCCCGACCCGGACGAGCAGGAAAAAGCACGCGACTTCCTGGAAAAACTCATTGATCTGGGCCGGTTCGAGGGCACGGAGGCAGTTGTAGGCACCCGTCCTTTCACCGAGTACATTCACGATGCTCCCCAGGCCGACCTGAACATTTTCGGCCTCCAGCCGGAACCGAACTTCGACACCATTCGCGACCTGGTGAACACAACGGATTCCACCTGTATGTTCGTACGCGATTCGGGGCGCGAGTCGGCGCTGGCATAGCCGATGTCCACAGATCCGAGTCGAACAACTGATACCGATTGCCGAAGTTGACTGTCTATTTTTCGGGGCGCTTCCCGAATCGAAGTTTCCTTCTTCCGAATTCGGTTCATCCCGGACCCCGATCCGGGATCTTTTCCGGAAGACGGGTAGCAACTCAAACGGATGAGTGCACTCAGAAAAGTGTACACCGATCCTGCATAATTGGTGTTATCTGCAGTGGACGGTCGGGAACGGAAACGGTCACGGATCTCGCCCGCATGCCCGGAACCGATGTCGTGGTGAATCAGGGGGGCGTTCGAGAACGCGATGTCCCGATGCCCCCGACCCAAACATTTTCGGACTGCCCCCGAAGCCGGGTCGATGCGGCCTACTGTGCCGGAGCCTCGTCGGGCGCGTGGAGCGCCTCGTGCAGGGTCGCCTGTAGCTTTTCGGCAGTGAATGGCTTGGCGAGGAACGCCTGTGCTCCGGCGTTGAGCGCTTCGTCGGTCCGGCCGTCCGCGACCCCACTCGCCGCGATGATGGGCATGTTCGGGTGCCGTGCGCGAAGGGTGCGAATGAGGTCAAATCCATCCACATTCGGCATCCGCAGGTCGGTGACCACCACGTCGATGTCCTCGTCAGACTCTTCCACGGTTTGGAGGGCCTCGTCGGCGTCCGACGCCGTGAGCACCCGGTACCCCACGTCGCGGAGGGCCTCTCGGGTCGTCTCCAAGATAAATTCCTCGTCGTCCACCACCAGCACGCGCTCGCCACTCCCGGTGGCGACCCCGTCGCCTTCGTCCAGCCTCGCCCGTCGTTCCTCAGTCTCTTCAGTCACGGGCAGGTAAACCCAAAAGGTCGTGCCCTCTCCCTCCTCGCTGTCGACGTCGATAAAGCCGTCGTGGCTCTGTACGATGCTGTAGGCAGTGGACAGACCGAGGCCAGTGCCTTCGCCTTCCTCTTTTGTGGAAAAGAAGGGCTCAAAGATCTTATCCATCACGTCTTCGGGCATCCCCTCGCCAGTGTCCTGCACTCGGATACAGAGGTACGATCCGGGCTCGGCGTCGATGTTGCGTTCGGCATCGGCCTCGGTCAACTCCACCGGCTGGGCCTCAATGGAAAGCGTTCCTCCGTCCGGCATCGCGTCTCGGGCATTGACGCACAGGTTCATGAGCACCTGCTGGATCTGGGTGGCGTCGCCAACCACCTGCGGCAGATCCTCCGCCAGGGCCGTGCGCACCTCGATGGACTCCGGGAACGTCTCGTCCGTGATGTCCTGGATTTCTTCGACGATGCTCCCGAGCTGCAGGGCTACGCGCTCGCCCTCCACCCCCCGTGCAAAGGCCAGCACCTGTTCCACCATATTGCCCCCCCGCTCGGCACTCTTTTGAATCATGTTGAGCACCTGGCTGATCTTCTCGTCCGTCTGCTCCAGGCGGCGCCGGAGTACCTTCACGCCGAGCGTAATGGGCATCAGCAGATTGCCGAGGTCGTGCGCGATGCCCCCCACCAGTCGTCCGATGCTCTCCATGCGCTGGGAGCGCAGGAACTGGGACTCCAACCGTTTGCGCTCGGTGATGTCGGTGTTGATGACGAGCACCTGATCGGGCGCCCCGTTCGCGTCCCGCACGAGCGTCCACCGGCTCTCCACAACCAGCTCGTCGTCGTCCTTCGTGCGCATGTGAAGCTCGCCGGTCCACTCCCCCTCCTGCATCATCGTCTCCTGGCAGCGGCGAATCTTGTCTTCTTCGTCGGGATCGTAGAGGCAGGTGTGGGTGCGCTCCCCCAGAATCTCCTCCTTCGACCAGCCCGTGAGCCGTTCGGCCCCCTTATTCCAGTAGACGATGCACCCGTCCATGTCGTGGGCGAGGATGGCGTCGCGGGCCTTGTCCAGCAGTTGGGCCTGCTCGCGGATGCGTTGCTCAGCCTCTTTGCGCTCCACGGCGTACCGGATGGACCGCTCCAGCAGCGGGGCGTCGATCTGATCCTTCGAGAGGTAATCGGCCGCGCCGGCCTCCATGGCGTGCAGGTCGACCTCCAGGTCGCCCTGCCCAGTGAGGAGGATGATGGGCGCCCGGACCCCACCGTGCTCGTTCACTTCGTCAAGAAGATCGAGGCCGCTTTTGGCCCCGAGGCGGTAGTCCACCAGACAGGCGTCGTACTGATCCGTGAGGATGGCGTCGCGTCCCTCTTCGTAGGTGGAAGCCCAGTCGAGGGTGTACTCGATGGTCTGCGCCCGGTCGAGCAGGGCCTCGGTGATGAGATAATCCCCTTCATCATCCTCAATGATCAAAATGTCGAGCTCCGTTGTGGCGGTAGTCATTCGTTTGCGTCGCGCTCGGGAGGCAGCTTGGCGAGGTCGAACCAGAACTCACCGAGGGACCGCATCGCCCCGGCGAGGGCGTCGAACATAGCAGGTTTCGTCACGAAAGCATTCACGCCTAAGTCGTAGCTCTGGAGCACGTCTTGCTCAGCCTCGGAGGTCGTGAGGACCACGACCGGGATGCGGCGGAGTTCCTCGTCGGACTTGATTTCGCGGAGGGCCTCTCGCCCGTCCATTCGAGGCATGTTGAGATCGAGCAGAATGAGGTTGGGGTGGGGTGCCGAGTCGGGAGGGCCGTACTCGTCTTCACGGCGGAGGTACCGCAGAAGCTCTTCTCCGTTTTCTACCGCCGCAAACGTCGTAGACACGCGGCTTTCCACCACGGCCCGGCGCGTAAGTAGTCGATCGTCCGGGTCGTCCTCTGCCAGCAGAATGTGGATCGGCTCATCGGCACTCATTACGTCTTACGCACTCGTCGCAAGATCACTCGGCTGAGCCCCCTCCGGCGTCGAACCGTTATCGGCTCGGGCGACCGGCAAGAGCACAGTAAAGGTCGTCCCCTCTCCCGGTCGACTCTGAACCGAAATGTCGCCGCCATGCCGCTCAACAATTCGGCGACAGATGGCAAGCCCCATCCCGGTCCCTTCGTATTCGTCGCGACCATGTAACCGCTTGAAGGGAGAAAAGATACGATCCGTGTGACTTTCTTCAAAGCCGATGCCGTTGTCCGCCACCGTGAGCCGGCACATTTCCGAACAGGAGGCCGCCAGCCGACCGCTTTCCTGGAGGGCCTCGGAGGCGGACTCCACCGTTGCGTTCACCCGCACGTGCGGCGGCTGATCGGGCTTGTGGAACTTGAGGGCGTTGCCAATGAGGTTTTGAATCACCTGCCGGATCTGCGTCGGATCCGCCTCGATGGTCGGGAGGTCTCCAATTTCAACGGTGCCATCCAACTCCGAGATACGGAGGTCGAGGTCATTTCGGACATTTGTGGCGATCTGGTTGAGATCCACCGTCTCGAACGGCTGCGCCCGTGTCGTGATACGGGAGTAGACGAGCAGGTCGTTGATGAGCTGGGACATCCGTTCGGCCGCATCCTGCATGCGGGCCAGGTAATCCTTCCCGGTGTCGTCCACCGCATCGCCGTAGTCCTCCAGTACGAGATTGGAGAACGCGCGGATCTTGCGGAGCGGCTCCTGGAGATCGTGGGAGGCAATGTAGGCAAAGTCACGCAGCGCCCGGTTGCGGCGCTCCAATTTCGCATTGGCCGCGACCATGGCCTGCGCCGCCTCTTTTCGCTCCGTGATGTCGCGAAAGGTGACCGCCACCCCGTCCTCGACGCTCACCGCCATCACCTGAAACCAGGCCATTCCCTCCTCGGTCTCGTACTCCACCTCCGTCTCCATGGGTTCGCCCGTCTCCACGACTTCGCAGTACGCATCGAAGAGTCCGTTTTCCTCCTGCTCGGGCATGATGCGACGCAGGCGGTGCCCCACGAGGTCCCCGGCGGTGCGGCCAATCAGCTTTTCGGCCTGCGGGTTCACGAGCTCGCACTCAAAATCGACGACGCGCCCGTCGGCGTCTCGAACGGCTGAGAGGACCGTGATGGCATCGAGCGAGCTGCTGAGCACGCTGGACAGCAGGTCGCGTGAGGTCTGAAGGGCCTCCTCCTTCAACTTCTCGTCGGTAATGTCATCGAAACAGACGATGACGGCATACGGGTCGTCCTCTCCGTCGTGAAAGAGGGGCTGGGCATTGACGCGGATCCAGCGGGGCGGGGCGTCGGGCGGGTAAATGCCCATCACCTCGTCCGGCACGGTCTCCCGTTCCACATAGGCCCGCCAGAATGGAAACTCGGTGTTTGGGAGGGGCGAGCCGTCCTCACGCAGCCCGTTCCAGGTATCGTCGGTGAAGCGAGACCCGATGATGTCGTCGGTGGACCGACCCAGCACGTCCTGGGCGGCGTCGTTGCAGTCGCGGAAGATGCCGCGGCTGTCCATGAGAAGGACGCCCTCGCTAATGGTGTCCACGAGCGCATCGAAGCGCTGCTCCACCTGTCGGCGCGTCACCTCGGCACGGTGCTGGCCGGTGCGATCCGTAAGGTAGACGAGCACGCCGCCGATTTCGGCGTGGGGCGCCCCGGTGCGCCAGGGCCGCACCTCCCAATCCACCCAATAGCTGGTCCCGTCGGCACGGGTGAGGGGGCGAACGTATCCGCGACGCGTTTCGCCGTCGGACACACAGTCGGCAAACGTGTCCGCCCACGTGTCGTCCGGATCGGAGAACAGCTCAAAGAAGGAGACGGTCCCAGACTCGTCCGGCTCGAACAAGTCATCCCACCGGTCGCTGTGGCCCATCACGGTCCCCTCCGCATCGAGCATCACGATGAGGGACGGCATGGCGGCCACGAATTGCTTCAGGGCCTCCGGATCCTCTACGTACGGAGGCGTGGCCGTGTCGGTATGCGATGTGGAGTCGTTACCCATTGGGTCTGCCGATTCAACGAGAGAATCGGTTCATACCGAATCTTGTTGGCGAATTCGGGGATGGAAGTACGAAAGTGTAGACGTATGTAGGTACAACCTCCATCCCCCGGATTACGTCCGGGCCAGGCCTTCAACACTTCCAAACCTAACAAACGCCAACGAAGCTCACGGCGCTGGTATCAATAGTGCGATCCACCTGTGCTGGGAATGCACTGGTCTGAGTCCAACGCCTCCAAAATCGGCAAGTTTATCACGTTCCCCTTACACTTCATGCGTTACTCATCCTCTCGGGCCTCGCGGTCGGCCTCGACGTGGCGGCGGATGGCGGGGAGGGAGTCGCCGCCGTACTTGCGCAGAAAGGCGTTGGCCACAGTGTAGGCGACGGTGGCCTCGGCCACGGTGGAGGCTGCGGGAACGCTCGTCACGTCGCTCCGCTCGTAGCGCGTGGGCTGGGCCTCGCCCGTGGCGGTGTCCACCGAGTCGAGGGGCTTGATGAGCGTGGGAATGGGCTTCATGTAGCCGCGCACCACGAGGGGCATGCCGGTGGACGTACCGCCCTCGGTGCCGCCGGCGTGGTTGGACCGCCGCGGATAGTGACCGTTCTCACTCGTTTCAATTGGATCGTGTACCTCCGAGCCGCGGCGGCGGGCATTGAAGAAGCCGTCGCCCACCTCGGCGGCCTTCTGCGCCTGGATGGAGCAGATGGCTTGCACGAGCTCCCCGTCGAGCCGGCGGTCCCAGTGGACGTACGAGCCGAGCCCCGGCGGCACGCCCGTCACCACCACTTCGTAGACCCCACCCAGCGAGTCGCGATCCTTCTTGGTCTGGTCGATGTGCTCCACGCAGCGCTCCGTCATGTCGTCGTCGAGCATGCGCGTGGCACTCTCGTCGGCCGCTTCGTAGAGGGCCTGCGCCCCTCCTCCCTCGTCGATGATGGCGTTGCGGCGATCGACCCACTCCTCCGGTTCGTCGAACCCCACGTCGCCGATGCTCACGACGTGACTGCCCACCTCAATCCCAAACTCGTTGAGCAACTGCCGCGCCACGGAGCAGCAGGCCACCCGCATGGCGGTCTCGCGGGCACTAGAGCGGTCGATGACCGGCCGGATGTCGTCGTGCTCGTACTTTTGCTTGCCCGCCAGATCTGCGTGGCCGGGGCGAGGGAGCGTCACTTTCTCCAGATCGTCAGGCGGCGGGCCTTCAATCGCCATTTTCTCGGGCCAGCCGGCCTTGTCCTTCTCGTAGGCACCGTTGTCAATGCGAAAGGAGATGGGACTGCCCAGCGTCTTAGAAAAGCGGACCCCAGAGTAGATGTGAACCTTGTCGTTCTCAATTTTCGAGCGCCCCCCCCGACCGTAGCCGAGCCAGCGACGGGTCAAGTGCTCGTTGATGTCGTCCGGTGACAGGGGCAACTGGGCAGGAACCCCTTCGATGATGCCAACAATAGACTCGCCGTGCGACTCCCCGGCCGTCAGGTAACGAAGCATGATTGTGCGTTTGCGCGTTGGTGCGTTGGACCGTTTGAACGGATAAAAAGAGCGTTATCGCCTCGAAGTGATTCTCTACCTCTACCGACGATAGGCGATGTCGTGTACGG
>JAHENZ010000320.1 GCA_018609755.1 Salinivenus sp.
ATCTGATAGGCCTCGTTCACTCGCAGACTACTCTGTCCGTTTCGGTAGTCCCGGTAGAGGCTGTCGACGTAGGCCGCGTTCTCGACTTCCCGTTCGATGGCCACCTTCGTGGGCTGGAACCGGAGAAGCGAGTCTACGACGGCACGGGTTTCGGCCTGCTGCTGTGGCGCCGCTGGGTCATTGAAATCCGGAGCCCCGACAAAGTGAAAGCTTCCGAGCGGGAGGACTTGAATGGTCGGATCGTCCTCACTGAATGCGTCGCCAACCAGGGGCTTTCCCGGACCGCTTTCCTGAGCGGCCACCGGCTGGCCCCCGAAGCCCCCTACGGTCAGAAGGAGGACGGCGAAGATCAGATCTTTAAAACAGAGGATTCGCTGGGCAGACATTTCGGTTTCCGGGTCGGTCTCGTCAAAGAAGTTCGGAGCCGAAAGTATACTGGCCGATGGCAAAAAAGGTGTACTGGACGTCACCGGGCCTCCATCAGGACTCTCGGCTGGCGGTACGGGGGAGCGTCTTCTCCTTTCGTGAGGCACAGCCGGCATCGGGGTCGGAACCGAATGCAGAGCGGACGGTGAAGGCACCGGACGACAATCTTTGCTCTTCAGCCCTGCGCTCGCGACGTGTCTACTCTGCGCTCCCCTCCGCCTCGCATCGCCGTATGGTCGGGGCCGCGCAACATCTCGACGGCCCTGATGCGAAGCTGGGGGAGCCGGGAGGATACCGTGGTCGTGGACGAGCCGCTCTACGCCCACTATCTGAAGACGACGGGGCGGGCCCACCCCGGGCGAGACGAGGTGATTGCCCAGTACGAAACCGACTGGCGCACAGTCGTAAAGCACCTCACCGGCCCAATTCCCGAAGGGGCGTCAATCTACTATCAGAAGCACATGGCGCACCACCTGCTTCCGGAGATGGACGTGGACTGGGTGCTCGACCTCCGCAACGCCTTCCTCATCCGCGACCCGCGCGAGATGCTCACGTCGCTGGTCGAGTTTCTGCCGGAGCCGATGCTGTCCGACACCGGCCTTCCACAACAGTGGAGGCTCTTCCAGCGGCTCCAGAACGAGTACGACGTGAATCCGCCCGTCATCGTGGCGCGGGACGTGTTGCGGGCGCCCCGCGACGTGCTTTCGGCCCTCTGCGATGTCCTCGACGTTCCCTTCCGCGACTCGATGCTGTCGTGGGCCCCCGGTCCCCGCGAAGCAGACGGCATCTGGGCGAAGCACTGGTACGATTCCGTGTACGACAGCACCGGCTTTCAGCCCTACGAGCCGAAGGACGAGCCCCTCCCCGACCGGCTTCACGACCTGCACGATGAGTGCCGGCCCCTCTACGACAAGCTCTACGCACATCGCCTTCGCCCATAACGTCTACTCTGCCGGGCAGGATGCCGCTTCTCTCTCTCGAACAAAATCGTTCTCTCAACAGCCCCGATGCGACAGACCGTTGATGACCGAAATGAAGACCTCATCGTCTACGTGAATGGCGAGCTCGTGCCCCGCGACGAGGCCGGCGTGAGCCCGTTCGACAGCGTGGTGCAGGGCGGCGATGCCGTGTGGGAGGGCCTCCGCCTCTACAACGGCACGATTTTTCGCCTGCTCGACCACCTGGAGCGCCTCCGCAACTCGGCAAAAGCCCTCGCCTTCGACGAAATTCCGCCAACCGAGCACATCATTGAGGAGCTGCGGCGCACCCTGGAGGCCAACGACATGCACGACGACGTGCACGTGCGTCTCACCCTCACCCGAGGCGAGAAAATCACGTCGGGCATGGACCCGCGCCTCAACACGATGGGGCCCACGCTCATCATCCTGCCCGAGTACAAGACGCCGGTCTACGACAAAAGCGGCCTCTCATTCATTACGAGCTCCATCCGCCGCTTCCCGCCCGACGCCCTCGATCCCAAGATTCACCACAACAACCTTCTGCAGTCCATCCTGGCAAAGATTGAGGCCAACCACGCCGGGGCCGACGCCGCCCTCATGCTGGACCGCGACGGATTCATCGCCGAAGGCCACGGCACGCACGTCTTCCTCGTAGACGACGGAACGGTACTCACCGGGCCCACCCACGCCTGTCCGGAGGGCATCACGCGGCAGACCGTCCTCGACCTCTGCGAGCAGAACGACATCCCGTATTCGGTCCAGCCGCTGTCCACGACGGAGGCCTACCGGGCCGACGAGATGTTTTGCTCCGGCACGATGGGCGAACTGGCCGGCATCACGGAGCTGGACGGCCGTACAATTGGCGACGGCAGCATCGGACCGATGACGCAGCGCCTCTCCGACCTATACACTGAAGAAACCGCCTCAGAGGGGTATCCTATTTTCGAACCGACGGCATCGCCGGACGCCTGAGGACGATTCCGACGCCTCCTCTTTGACTCTCCCTTTCCGCCTCCTGCCATGAACGACCTGTTCTCTGAGGACGACCGACAGCGGATCGCCGAGGCAATCGATAAGGCCGAAGCCGCGACGTCTGCCGAAATTGTGCCGTACGTCGTGGTGCAAAGCGATCCCTATCCGGCCGCACGATGGCGAGGCGGGGTGCTGGGGGCGTTGCTGGTGCTGAGTGCCGCTTCCCTACTTCGGGTCGGTCCCTTCCCGGCCCTCACTCCATACCTTACCGACCTGTACATCCTCGCCGCTGCGGTTGGGACGGGCCTATCTGGCGCACTTGCCGCCGGAGCGCTCCCGCCGCTCCTACGCGCCCTCACACCCGTCGAGGAGCGCCAGCGAGCCGTGTACCGGCGGGCGGTCGAAGCTTTTCTGGAGCAGGAACTGTTCGACACCCCCGACCGAACGGGGATCCTTCTGTTCGTTTCGCTCAACGAGCATCAAATCGAGGTGCTGGCGGACCGCGGCATCGACGAACAGGTGGACGAGTCGGCCTGGATCGATGTCGCCGACCACATCCGTCGCGGCATCGAAGACGAACAGCTCACCCAAGGGCTTCTCAACGGCATCGACCGCTGCGGAACGGTGCTCCACGAGCACGGGCTAGAGGCCGACGCTGACGGCGCTGACGACCTCTCCGACCATCTGCGCCGGGGCGATGGCTAGCGACGGGTCCGCTCGACGAGCGTCAGGATCACTGCCAGCAGATCCCTCCAATCCCTCCGTTCCATGTACTGCCTCTCCAAACGTTTTGGAGCTCTCATCCGGTGTTTGTGCCTATGCACCGTGATGTTGATCGGAGGTCTTCTTGGGATCTCCGCCGCCACTGCCACCAGTGCAGAACGCCCCACGCCGACATCAGCCGGGTACGAAACCTCGCCCCCCACGCCCGCTGCGGCAATTCCTCCTCAAGACTCTGCCTCCTCGCGCTCGGGAACGGACCCTGACACGTACCAGGTGCCCGACTGGGTCGTCAAGGTCTTTGTTCTCGCCCCGCTTCTCACCCTCTTGGCAGGACTTCTGCTCGCGTTTCCGGTGGTTCTCCTCGGCGTGTCCCTCGTGATGGACGGGGGCTGTCTTCGGTATCTCTGCTTCGGAGCGGGCTGGCTCTGTTCGATCTTCTTGGGCCTGCTCGCAGGAATCGCGACGACCGCTCTCGGAGTGGACTTCCTGTTCACACCTACAATCCACGTGTTCATCTGGGGCTACCTGCTCGCCGGAAGCTGGGGGAAAAAGAAGCTTGAATCCATGCCCCCGGACCAGTACCAGGCATGGAAGCACACCCTCACGGGTGGGGCGCTGCTGGGAATGGCCGCCGGCTCGGTCGCCAGCCTTTTCCGATCAGCGGCAAGTGGATTCAGCGGATTCGGTGGCGGGAGCTTCGGAGGGGGGGGAGCGGGGAGCTCCTGGACCGGAGGCTCGGGCATTGCCGGAAGTGGTGCCTCAACCACTGCTACAGGCGGGACCTCGTCCGCTATTGGCAAAGCGACGACGGTTGTGGGCGGCTCTGCGACTGCTGTCGGCACAGACACAGTACCCAATGAAGGCGATGAGCGCTCTCGATCCCCCTCTCCGTTCGAGAACTCTGGCTCAAGGGGCTTCTGGACGCGCCTGCGACGGTGGTTTCAAAAATTCCAGTGGTACCACGGGTTCGCCTTTCTTCTCACGGCCCTCGTCTTCGTGCCTCTCGGTCTGGGAACCATGCAAGCCCTCCAGAACACCACGGTCCTGATCATCGTCCTCGTCTGCGCGGTGGCGTATGTTGGCTACAAGCTCCTACGACCGGCCCTTGAACCTCCACAAGCGGTCCTCGCCGCTCTTTCTTCGTTCCGGGGCGGCGAGGCGTCCTCGACGTGGTCGTAAATCCCTCTTTGTCGAACGGCAGGGCCCATTCACTCGTAGGGTGCGATCGCTGCTTCGCCATGCGATCGCCTTCAACATCCTGCTCGACAACACTATCGAATACGGGGGAATTCCCGCTACGAATGCCCTCCATTTTCAATGCGCCGGAATCATCAGCCCAGCACGATGCCTTCAACGCTCCTGTTCGATTTCACGACCTCCGATCCAAGTCCTGCATCCGACTGGCACCCAATCAACGACGACGTGATGGGTGGGGTGTCGGAGAGCGAATTTACGGCCACCGATGACGGCGCTGCCTTCACCGGCACAGTCTCGCTGGAAAATGGTGGCGGCTTCGCGTCGGTCCGCGGCCCCGAAAAGGAATGGGACTTAACCGGGCACGAGGGCCTCACGCTGCGGATTCGCGGCGACGAACAACGCTACTGGCTGACGACGTACACCGCCCCGGGCGGTCCCATCAGCTACCGGGCGCGGCTCCAACCCCCCAAGGACTGGACCTCCGTGCACGTCCCCTTCGCCGACCTCACGCCGTACCGGCGCGGCACGAAGCGCCCGGACGCCCCGCCCTTCGATCCGTCCCAGCTCCGCACCCTCGGCTTCCTGATTGCCGACAAGCAAGACGGTCCGTTTCGACTGGAGATTGCTGAAATCTGGGCCCCGGATGCCTCTCACTCCTGACCGTCGTCGCGGCTTCGAGGACCGTTACGCCTCGATGACCGACGCTTTTTTCCGCTCCTCGTGCCTGCCGGCTTCCCCGCCCTGCCCGGTCCAGCCGTCCAGCCACGCCAGTGCTTCTCGTTTCTGCGAGAGGGCATAGGGCAGCGTCGCAAGAGGACGACCATTGCCCCGGGCCTCTTGGCCCTCCTGATAGGCCCGGTAGCAGTCCGTGTTCTCGAACGGATTATAGGGGTTTTCACGCGTCGTCAACATGTCCGGATTGGAATACTACAAAAAAAACACCGCGCTCGGAGCGTGTGGAATTGGCATCACTTCACCACCGTCAGCTTCTGTGTCCGAACCGTGCCCTGAGCCTGCAGGCGGAGGAAGTACACGCCGCTCGACAACCGGCTCGTGTCCAGGCGGAACTGGTGCCGCCCGGCCTCCGCCGCCTGCCGCACCGTGTGCACCCGCCGCCCCAGCACGTCGTAGAGGTGCATGTTGATTTCCTGCTTCGATCCAGCACCGGAGGCAGAAGCCTCGGGGAGGGCAAAGCGCACCGTCGCGTGGCTCCGGGCCGGGTTCGGGTACGTGCCCAGAAGCTGCACCGTCTCGATCCCGCTGCGCGCCACGGTAATCGCCTCGGTGTAGGCCGCCGACCCGTCCGTGTCCACCTGCTTTAGGCGGTACGTTAGCGTGTCCGCCGCGTAGGGCAGGTCCTCATCCGTAAACCGGTAGGACTGGGGCTCGTCCGTCGTCCCGGCCCCGTCCACCGATCCCACGGTCTGCCAGTCCTCCCCTTTTGTGGAGCCGTCCCGCCGGGACGGCTTTACAGGTTCTCTTTGGATCTGAAAGCCGGCATTTCCGGTTTCTGAGGCCGTCTCCCACCGGACCTGGACCGCCTCATCCCCAGTGGCCGTCGCCTCGAAGGAGGCCATCTCCACCGGCAACTCCGTGTCGGACGAGGCTTCGTAGGCCCCCAAATCGATGGTCGCGGTGACCGCGTCGGGATCATTGTTCACCACCCGCGGTGTGGCGACGAGGTCAGAATCGGGCAGGTCCAACCCCGTCGTGTCGGGCGTGCCCCCGTCCAGGACGGGACTGCCCCCGGTGACCCGCAGGCCGTCGTCCGAGGTCGCGAACGTGTCGTCGATTCCGTCTGGGTCGGCAGCACTCGCAAACTGCGGGTCGGCATCGAGATTCCCTCCGTCGTCGGTGCCCGGCCCCGACCAGTTGTCGCTCCCGCCCGAGCCCTGCACGAGGGAGTGCGCAAAGGTGGGCGTCGCATTGCTGTTGGACACCCCGGCCCCGCCCCCGTTCTCCCAAAGAATGGTATTCGTGAGTGTCGGAGTGCTTTCGCCGCCACTGGTTGTAGCGTAGCTGTACAGTGCCGCCCCGCCGAAGCCGGCACTGTTGCCCGTGAAGGTGGCATTCGTGATGACGGGACTGCTGGTGCCATTCCCCCCCTCGTTGTAGATTGCGCCGCCGAACTGGGCGCTGTTGCCCCCGAAAAGGGTATTCAGGACAGCGGGGCTGCTCGTGCCACTGGATCCATTGTTGTACAGGGCCCCTCCATTTCCGGACGCCTGGTTCCCCACGAAGACGACCCGGCGGAGCGTGGGGCTGCACTCGTTCCCGGCGCCGGTCCCATCACAGTAGACGCCCCCTCCATTTTCAGCACTGCCCGAACCATCAGCCTGTCCTCCACTGACGGTGACGCCGCTCACGACGGTTGCGTGGGTGAGATTGGGTCCGACGCGCGTGCCGACGGCATTTCCGGCGTCGAAGAGGAGGACGTTGTGACTGTTGGGACCGCGAATGTCGGCAGCGGTGGGGGTAGCGCCCCCTGCGGTCCGGTTGGCGTCATCCCCGTCGAGGTCGCCGCTGAGGACGACGGGATGGTCGCCCGGATTTCGGTCGGCAAAGGCATCGCCGCTCGCGAACCCGCCGTACATCTTCAGGCCGTTCTGTCCGCCGCTCACTCTGAAGCTGCGGGTGGTGTCGGTTCCCCCGGGATCGGGCGTGTAGATGCCCTCCGCGATCCAAATCTCGTCGTTGCTGTCGGCCGTAGCGAGGGCCGCCTGCAGGGTCGCATAGGCGCTACTCCACGACGTGCCGTCGCCGCTACTTCCGACGCCGGCGTCCACGTAGAGGGTGCGAGGGGCGTCCACCTGTTCGTACGCGCCGAGGTTGACGGTGCCGTTCTGCACCCGGCTCGCCCCGGTAAGGGCATAGGGAAGTGACTCGCCGGTGTCGCCGTCACTGTCAAGATCGGCAATGTCGGACGGGAGGACGCTGCCGGTTCCGGCGTCGACAGCGGGGCTGCCGGCGGTGAGGCGCAGGCCGTCGTCCGCAGTGGCGTAGACGCCGTCGCTGCCGGCTGGGGCGGTCGCCTTCGCGAACTTCGGATCGGTGTCGAGATTGCCCCCATCGTCGGTGCCCGGTCCGGACCAGTTTGCACTCCCGCCCGAGCCCTGCACGAGAGAATGCGCAAAGGTAGGCGTTGCGCCGTCCTTGTTAAAGACCTGATTACCGGCGCCGTCGGCCCGGTTCCCCCAGAAGATGCTGTTTTCGATCCGCGGCGTGGCGCTGGAGATGACGTTGAAGAGAGCGCCCCCATCCCCTTCGGCCCGATTTCTCGTACCGGTGACGTTGGTAAGCACGGGACTGCCCCGATTGTTGCCGATGGCGCCTCCATCCCCAGCCTCGTTGTTCACAAAGACCGAATTTACGATGCGTCCGTCTGACGTCCCGCCGAGGGCATAGTAGTAGACGGCGCCTCCCCGATCCGGTGCATGGTTGTGTGCAAACGATGTGTTCACGAGGACCGGACTCGCATTCCCCCCGTCGCCCCAGTTGTAGAGCGCGCCGCCGTTCGCATTTGCCTCAGAGACGGCGTTCGCAAAAAACGTCGCGTTCACGATCAGCGGTTCGGCCGTTCCATCGTGGGCGTATGCGGCAAACGCCCCGCCGCCGTTCTTCGCGGTGTTGGCCCGAAAGGTCACGTTCCGCATCGTCGGGCTGCACTGCCCCCCGCTTCCGGAGCCGTCACAAAGCACCCCTCCGCCCGTAGGCGTAGGGAGGCTAGAGCCGTCGTCGGCCTGTCCCGCGGCAATCGTGACCCCGTCGATGAGGGTGGAGCGTCCGATGGCGGTCTCGGTGCCGTCCAAAACGAGGACATGCTGGCTGTTGTCCCCGTTCAGGTGATCCGTTTCCGTAGGCGTGCCGGCGTCCCCGTCGCTGTCGGAGTCGGGAGCAAGCGGACCGTCGTTGCCGTCGACGTCGCCACTGAGGACGACGGGATGCTCTGCAGGATTGCGGTCGGCAAAGGCGTCCCCGCTCGCGAAGCCGCCGTAGATCTCCAGTCCGTCCTGGACCCCGGTCACGACGAAGCTGGTGTCCGCCGTACCGTCGGGAATGTCACCGGCCCCGTCCGGGGCGTACGTGCCCTCGGCGAGCCAGATTTCGTCGTTGCCGTCGGCGACGCTCAGCGCGTTCTGCAACGAGGCAAACGCAGTTCCCCAGGATCTTCCGTCGCCCCCCGAAGCACTCGCATCTACGTGGATCGTACGGTCCGACCCTGCTTCGTAGGCACCGAGGTTCACGGTGCCGTCCTGCACCCGATTTGCCCCCGTGAGGTCGGTCGTGACGTCACGCGTGCCGTCGCCGGTGGTGTCGAGCGCGGCATTGGTGCCGGCGTCGAGGGCCGGGGAGCCGGGAAGGACGTTGAGCCCGTCGTCGGCAGTCGCAAGGCGACCGTCTCGACCGTCCCGGTCGCTCGAATCGAAAAACTGCGGAGCGGTATTGCGGTTGCCGGTGCCGCCGTTGGGGTTACCCTCGGCGTAGCTGGCTTCCTCCACGATTGAGTACGTCACGTCCACCGTCGCGTCGGGATTGCTCACCGTGTGGTTCGTTGCCACAACGTCCCCGCCGTTTTTCCAGAGAATACTGTTGACGACGTCGATGGGGACCTGTGCGTTGTCGAAATACTCAACCGTTACGACTCGGCTCCCAGCCCCGGTGAACGTACAGTTTACGAAGCGAGGCGAGGTGTTTGTGCTGCCATCGTCGAAGCCAATGTGATCGGTCCCGTTGTCGGCAAACACACTGTTGACGACCGTCGCCCCGTTCGAGCCGTTGTCTCCAGTGAAAAAGATCGCCCCACCCGAAGACGACGCACTGTTGTCGATGAACAGTGTGCTCGTAATGCGAGGATGACTCAATCCGTTGGACCCAGTGGCGGTGATGGCACCACCGCGCCCAGTCGGCACGCGGTTGCCTGTAAAGACGGCGTTCGAAATCCGGGGCCGAGTTTTCCCTTCAGCGCCGTCGATGAAGATGGCCCCGCCTGAAGAAGAGGCGCGGTTCTCGGTGAAGGTCACATCCGATATTCGCGGGTTGCTTTCCCCGTTGGATCCCTCGATGAAGATCGCCCCGCCGACCTCGGCACTGTTTCCGGCAAAAGTGAGACCGGAAAGCATGGGACTGCACTCGTTGCCCGATCCGTTACCGTCACAGTAAACCCCGCCGCCAGCAACACCCGTGCCGCTCCCGTCGGCTTGCCCGCCGGTAATGGTCACGCCGTCGAGCACCGTGGCCTCGGTGACGTTGGGCCCCACGGTTGCTCCCGTTCGATTTCCTCCGTTGAAGACGACCACGTGGTCGCTGTTGGCCCCGCTGACGTCGGCGGCCGTCTCTGTTACACCGTCGGCATTGGTCGCGTCGTTGCCGTCCACGTCGCCGCTGAGGACGGTACGATTCGCCTCCGGGTCTCGCTGGTCGCGACTCGTCTCACTTCCGTCGAAGCCCCCGTAGATCTTCAGGCCGTCCTGGTTTCCGGTGATCGTGAAGCTGTCCCCTTCGCTCGACCCAGGCGTGTAGACGCCCTCGGCGATCCAGATCTCGTCGCTGCCGGTGGCAATGTCGAGCGCGTGCCGGAGCGTCGTGGCATTGCCCCACGAGCTGCCGTTGCTGCTGGGGTCCCCGCTCGTCTTGACGTGGATCTGTGGCTGGGTGGCGGGGGCGGCGAGGCCGATACAGAGCGCGAGTACGAGGAGAACGAGAAGAGGCCGGAGGGGGGAGGAGACGTACGTCATGGGAACCGAAGCACCTGTGAGGAAACCGAAAGATTGTTGCGCAACCCGCCTCGGCGGCGCGGACCGCGCATGATCGCTTTCCAGGATCGGGGACACACCATGCAACGTCGCGTACAGATGTTGCAATCCTCCGTAGAAATGTTGCACTCCCCGTTTCAACCCCGTCCAGCGCCGGAAATCACGATTCACACATCACGCTTCACGAACTCCGACGGCGCCACGCCGACATGCTCGCGGAAACTGCGGCTGAAGTAGGTGAGGCTGTTGAAGCCCACGGCGTAGGCCACCTCGCTGATCGTGCCTTCTTGCTCGCGGAGGAGGCGCGCCCCGTGCTCCACCCGCACCTGACGAATGAAGGCCGTCGGTGTGCAGTCGGCCTCGTCCTTGAGGCGACGGTAGAGCGTGGACCGGCTCGCGGCCACCTCGCTCGCCAATTCCTCCACCGTCAGGTCCGGGTCGGCCAGATGATCCTCCACCGCTTCGCGCACCCGCGCAACGAATTCCGTCTCGTTCGCACTCGGGGTCGGCACTACGAGCTGGGGCGGCTCGCCGGAGGCGTCGGACGCGGAATCGGTGTGCCCGTTGCCGGATGGGGGCTCGTCCGGGGTCTGTCCGTCGCCGCTCCGGGCGGCCAGCTCCTCGCGGATGCGGCGGCGCAGGCGACGGCGGAGCTCAATCTGTCCGTGGATGCGCGCCTGGAGCACGTCGGGGTCGAACGGCTTGGTAATGTAGTCGTCCGCCCCGGCGCCGAGGCCCTCCAGCTCATCCTCCGTCGCGGCGCGGGAGGTAAGCATGAGGATCGGAATGCAGTCGGTGGCACGGTCGTCGCGCAGGGCCTGCACCATCTCCATCCCGTCCATTTTGGGCATCATCACGTCCGCCAGGAGGCAGTCGGGCTGGTGCTCTCGGGCGGCAGCCAGTCCCGCCGTCCCGTCCGCCGCCGTGCGCACGCGGAAATCGGATGCGAGCACGGAGCGCACGTACCGCCGGACGTCGGCATTGTCGTCGACCACCAGGACTGTCGTCCGGTCGGATGTCTCGTCTGGGTCGTCCGCCTCGGCCTTTCGGTCTGCATCGGGACTCGTCGCTCCGGGAACGGCCGAACGGTCGTCGGCCTCAGTGGGAATCGATTCGGGCGGCTCGATCTCTGGATCCGTCGCATCGCCCAAATGCTCCGCGCTCAGATGATCGTCTCCGCGGAGCAGTCGGACGGTGAAGGTCGTGCCTTCGCCCACGGTACTGTCCACCGCAATCGACCCGCCGTGCAGGTCCACGAGCTCCTTCACGAGCGCGAGGCCGATGCCGGAGCCCTCCTCGTCTCGCGTGTGAGAATCCTCCGTCTGCGTGAAGCGGTCGAAGAGCGTCTCCCGCTGCTCGGGCGGGATGCCGGGACCGGTGTCGGTCACCTCGATGATACCAGCTTCGGCGCTTGAGCGCACACGCACGGTCACCTGCTCGTTCGTCGGCGTAAATTTGAGGGCGTTGGAGAGGAGGTTGCTTACGATGTGCTCCAGCTGCTCCGGATCGGCCACGACCGGTGGGCCGTCGTCCGACCATTCCGTGTCGAGGTGCAGGTCGAGATTCTGACGGTCGGCCAGCGGTTCGAACGCCCGGACGATGCGCGTCACCTCGTCGGCGATAGCGAGGGGCCGCGCGTTCAGTGTGAGGCGGTCCGCGTCGAGCTCCGCGAGGTCGAGCACCTGATTGATGAGTCGGCGCAGGCGCTGGAGGTTGCGCTCCATGAGGTTGAGGTGCTCGCGCTCGTCCTCCGCCCCCCGTGCCGCTGCCGCGTCCCGCAGCTGTTCGAGCGGCCCCAAGAGCAGGGTGAGCGGCGTTCGAAACTCGTGGCTAATGTTGGCAAAGAAGCGCGACTTCGCGTCGTCGAGCGCCTTGAGCTGCTCGGCCTGCTGCTCCAGCCGGTCGCGCTGCTCGCGGACCTCCTCCGTCCGCTCGGCCACCGTGGCCTCCAGTTCTTCCTTTTGGCGCTGCAGGCGGCGGGTGCGCCACTGCACGATTCCCGCGACGGCGCCGATCCCAAAAAGAAGGTAGCCGAGATACGCCCGCCACGTGCGATACCACGGCGGAAGGATCGTAAACGAGATCGTATCCTCGCGGCCGACCCTGTTGTAGAGGTTGCGGGCCTGCACGTGCATCGTGTACGTGCCGGGGGAAAGGCCCGTGTAATCGGCCCGCGGCTCGGTGGTCCAGTCGGTCCAGCCGTTGTCATAGCCCGCGAGCTTCCACCGATACTGCCGGGGCCGCTCCCGGTCGAACGAGGGACCGTCGAGTCGTTCGTAGCTCGTAGACCCGAACTGAAAGCGAAGGGCGTTGTGGTCGTATCCGACGGCCGCCGGAAGGCGTGTCCATTCCGCGTCCCCCGCATAGAGAACCGAGTCGGCCCGCGTCTGGACGCCGCGAATGAGCGTGCGGAAGGGCTGCGCGTGCCCCCCGTACGCCTGCAGGCGCCGGTCGTACCGGACGAGAGCCTCCTCGGCCGAGAACCAGACGAGGCTGTCCCCCTCCGGATGGATCCGCACGACGTCTCCAAAGTCGGACAGCCGTCGAAAGGGCCGGTCGGTCCAGCGCACAGGCCCTTTCTGCTGAAGCGTCGCCACGCCCAGCTTGTGCCCGCCGAAGTCCATCCACACCTCGTTGTGGGCACCGGGCACGACCGGCCATCCCCGATAAATGCCGTCGTCGTACACCGGGGCAAAGCGCGGATCCGGCTCGACGGAATCGCCTGCAGGGCGGTATAGTCCGTCTCGCGTGATGAACCGGACGGTGTCCCCAAGCTGTACCGTGTAGTTGAAGCTCGGGGCGGGCAGACCGTCGGTCGTGTCGAGGCGTGTGAGCGGGGCCGCGTCGAGGGACGCGGCGGGCGGCCCGAGTCGGAGGATGCCGCGGTGGCCCGTGCCCAGCCAGAGCGCCCCGCTCGTGTCCTCCGCCATCGTGTAGATGGGCGTTTGCACGCGCCGGGTGGAATCCACGACCTGCCACTGTCCGTCCGTCTGCCGCAGTTCCAGCAGGCCGTCGCCGTACAGCCCCACGTAGACCCGCGACGAACGGGACCGGCTCCGATGCAGCGAGTAGGCATAGGTCCCGCTTAGCTGCCGACGCCCCTCCGCCCGGACGACGAAGATTCCGTTGTTCTGTGCTGCCAGCAGGCCCGCGGACGTGGAGAGAAGGGTGACCACGGTCCCGGCGGGCGTCACCCGTTCGGCAGTTCCATCTTTCCATTCCCACACCCCTCGCTCGGTGCCCGCAAACCGCCGCCCGTCGTGCCGGACGATGATCCTGATGGTCCCCCAATGCTCCGGAGGCCCCGACAGAACCGACACGGGATCGGGCCAGGCCACGCGGGCCACCCCGGACGAGGTGGCCACCCAGAGGGCCGTTCGGGAACTGACGTAGAGGGCCTTGATGCGCCCGTCGGGAAGCTCCTCTCCGCGTTGCAGGCGGTGCCGGGTTCCCCGCGGCCCTGCCAGGTACAGATCCGTTTTGGTCGCAACGGCAAGCGCCCCGCCGGCAGACTGCATCACGTCCACGACGGAGGCGGAGCCGACCTCTACGGGAAGGGGCCGAGCGCGCGTGACCGAGTCCCCGAGGACAAATCGCCGCCCGTCCTCCGTTACAACCTGACAGCCGGTGTCCCCATGTTCGTAGAGTGCTGCGATGGACGCGTCCCGAAGCACCTCGCCGTTCGGGACGCGCCGGAGCGTCGAGGTCCGTACCCGGCGAACGGGCCCGTCGGGGGTCTGGACGTAGGCTCGCTGCCGACAATCGAGTAGATGATCCGTGGTATCGGTGACGGCGTGCATCTCGGTCCCCGTCCATCGAAGTACGCCCGATTGCGCCTGGAACAGCACGGCAGAATCTGCGGTCGTTACCTCTCGCACGTTGCCCACCGGCCGGTGGCTCTTCGGCACGGCGTCCAGCAGCGATTCGTAGCGCAGCCGACCGATCGAGTCGGGCCGGTACCGTCCCAGCTCGCCCCGGGCCCCGACGTACAGCCGGCCGTCCGCAGCGCGGGCGATGGACCAGGGCGTGGTCTGATTGGCGGTCGGAAGGTCCCGCCAGCGGGCGCCGTCGTACTGGCGCAAGCCGTAGCTGGAGGCGATGTAGAGGAGGCCGCGCTCGTCCTGCGCAACGTCCCACACCTCCCCATTGCCATCGTAGGCCTCCGGGGCGATGGTTCGCACGACGGGACGGGTGCGGGCCGTGCCGAGATTCGCGTCCTCCTGCGACACTGACGTCTGCCCCCGTGCCGGAAGGCATGCAGTCGCAAGCATCCACACGACCGCAATCCCCTGGATGAATCCCCAAAGCCGGGTCGGAAGAGTCATGGGGAGCGCGGGCCGGTTCGGAAGCAGCGGGAAATCACACAAACGAAATCACACAAACAAAGACGGGGCCGGGACAGCGAAGAGGCTCCGCCGCCTCAACATCGAGCGTTCGCGGCAGACGATCAACCCAAAATGTCGTTTCCACAGAACTTCTTCCCGTCCAGTTCCGCAACGACGATTCGGAGGGAGGCCAAATCAGACCTCCTGGATCGCGGTGATATGACTCATCGAGCGTCGTTTCGCGAAGGCGAGCGCAGTGCGTCGTGGAGATGGAGATCCGGACCGTAATCAATCGCGACCGTCTCCGCCGGATCGGTATTTTCGCAGAAAAGAAATCAGCGCTCCGGATCGAAGCCGCGCCGCTGTTTCTAGGAGAGGGTGTTACCCGCGGTTCATTGAGGCTCACTGCTCCGTTCCATGCCCGACCTTTTCGACAATCCCTCCGCCGAGAAGAAGCACGTCGCCATCGCCGGCAACATTGGCGCCGGGAAGACTGCACTCACGGACGTGATGGGGCAGTACTTTGGGTGGGAGACCGTCTACGAAAAAGTGGACGAGAATCCGTACCTCACGGACTTCTACAACGATATGCGGCGGTGGTCTTTCAACCTCCAGGTGTTTTTCCTCTCCCGCCGCTTCGAGCAGCTGCAGCGGATCGAAGAGATGGAGCAGTCGGTCGTGCAGGATCGGTCCATCTACGAGGACGCGCAGATTTTTGCCCGAAACCTCTACGAGATGGGCTTGATGAGTGGGCGCGACTACGAGAACTACGTCAACCTCTTCGGCATCATGACCTCGTACCTCACGCCGCCGACGCTGCTGGTGTACCTGCGGGCCTCCGTCCCCACGCTGGTCAACCACATCCAGCAGCGGGGGCGGGAGTACGAGTCCACCATCCGCATCGACTACCTAGAGCGCCTGCAAGGGCACTACGAAGAGTGGATTGAAGACTACGATCGCGGCCCGAAACTCATTGTCGACATCGACGAGCGGGATTTCGTGAACGAGGAGGCCGACCGGCGCGCCGTCCTGAATCAGGTCGAGAGCCGGCTGTTTGGGTTGTTTTCCGACGAATAGAGGGACGCAACCCGTGTTCGAGTCGTGCCGTTGAACCGCACGTTGTCGACGAAAACCGATGCGCCGTCTCGGCGTGCAGAGAACGCCCTCATTCGCCCACGATTCGGAGCGCACTGCCGACCGTCTCTTGTTTTTCCTTGCCTCCACACAAACACGGATCCGTAGGGCCGCGCGGCGGCTCTGTCCCTGTATGCGTGTGTCCTCATCCGATCTCCGGATGGGGTGTGGAGTCGGGCTGCTGATGATGGTATTCGTCCTCCTGGGTCCCCTTCTCTCGCCTGTCCACGCTCAGGTGGACTCCACCGCCGCCCCCGACACGACCGTGACTCCGGCCGAAACTGCCGACGCTCCGGCCGACACGACGCGCGCCCCGGCCGACACGACGCGACAAGACACGACACTAGCCCCCCAGGACACGACGCTCACGCCCGCGGACACCACCGAGCGTCCTGCGGATACCACGGATGCCCGTGCGGATACGACGAGAGCTCCGGCCGACACGACCGCCACACAAGCCGACACGACGCAGGCCGGCGAGTCCGCTCCCCCGGACACTGCCGAGACCAGGCCCGAGCTGCCCGATGACCCGCGCACCTTTCCGAAACCGGTGTATGGTCGCCCGGCCATCGACTCCTTGCCCACGCTTACGCCCCACGTAGGGTTGGAGCACATGCTCGCCCAGCAGCCGGGCAGCTTCCTGTACGACCTCGCCGCAGTGGGCTGGCCGCACGGATGGAGCCCGAGTGGGTTGGGGCCTCACCGCTCACGCCTCTGGATTGAGGGGCATCCGTACAACAGCCCGCTCACCGGCCGGGCCCGGTTCGACCTGGTGCCCACCGCGTTCCTGCGGCGCCCCGGGATTGGGGTGGATCCGGGCGGAGGGGGCACCGGCGTGCATCTCTCCTGGCGCTCGTTTCCTCCACGTCGCCCCATCACGGAGCTTCGCTACCGGCGCGACAGCAACGGGCAGCAGGCGATCGAGGTCTCCCATTCTCAGAAACACCGACTGCCTCTTTTCGGGGAGGCGGGCATCTTCCAGGCCACGTTCGGATACGGCGGACGCACGACCGGCAGTATCTATGCCGGAAGCGAGCTGCGCCGCGAACGCCGAATCTGGGGGCGGCTCCGATACCAGCGAGACGAGTGGGCCTTTGAGTTGAGCGACTTCTCGTCCCGCCACAGCATTGGAGCGCACGGCGGGGTGGTCTCCCCGCCCGACGCTTCCTTCGAAACGATCTACGTTGTTCCCCGCTGCGAGGCCTGTAGCCACAACCCTCAGGCACGACGCCGCACCTACCGGAACGACCTTACGGCCCGCGTCCGAGGGCCGCTGCTGCCTGGGCTCTCGGCCCCGACTGAGCTCTCGGCCACGTGGACCTCCAACACGTTCGACTTCGAGCCAGGGGGGGCGTCCCCGGACACGACGTGGACCGTCGTGATGGATGGGGGGCACGGGACCGTGCAGCAGTTGCTGCGCCTCGGGCCGAATCACCTGACGCTGGGCGCGCGGGGAAGCATCTGGCAGGTGAGCGACAGCAACGTACGGCAGGTGGGCGGGACCCGGTGGGCGGGGCACGCGTTCGCGCGGGATTCGTTGCGTCTGGGGGCCACTCAGCTGGTGTTGGACGGGGGCTGGCACTCCACCATCGACCAGCAGTACCCGTCCGCCTCGGCACACCTCACGCAGCCGCTCGGGCCGTTCCGTTTCACGGCGTCGGCCACGGCCACCGGGCAGCGCCTCTCGTGGATCGAAACGGCCGGCTTCGAGGATCTCGTGATGCCCCTCCCGGAGGTGTCCCCCAGCGTGTTCGGGCGCGTGCTGCGCGGAACGGCCGGGCTGGAGGTCCACGCTGGGCCGTTTGACTTGCGAGCGGAGGGCTTTGCGCACCAGATCCGAAAGGCCGTCGATCTGTATGCGATACCTTCGCTCGAGCAGCGGGTCGCCTCGGCGGACACGGTGGCGGCACGGCAGACGGAGACGCCGGTGCGCCGGGTGGGGGCGACCGGGTCGATCGGCTGGCGGCGCGATGCGGACTGGGGGCTCTACGCGACGGTGCGGGGCACGGCCCTCACCACGCTCAGCGCCGGCGATTCGCGCCTTCACACGCGCCTTGCCCGCACCCTGCCTCGGTTCTACGGGGAAGGACGAATTGGGGCCCGCTTCGTCTTCTTTCAGGACCTGATTACGGATCTGTACGTGGAGGCGCGGGGCTGGTCCACCATGAACAGCCGGTGGTTCCATCCGCCCACGGGGCGGTTTGCCGTCCCCCCCGCCACGAATCCGGTGCCCGTCCGCCCCGGCTATCGGTTGGGGCCCAACGGCACGGTGGATGCCCATGCCGAGATCAAGTTGCGAGGGGCCACCCTCTTTTTCACGTTCGAGAACATCCAACTCTCCCTCGCTCAGCCCGGAACGTTCGAGCGCCAGGCGACGACCCAGGCCGGTGCGTTCATCGTGCCGGTGTATCCGTTGCCGGGCCGGCTCTTCCGGTTCGGGGTCCACTGGCCGATCTTCGACTGACGATTCCTCACGCCCGTAATGGCAATGTCGCTCATGAGAATCACCACGGTGCCGTCCCGGGTACCAGAAATCATTGACGGTTCTACTGCTCGCTGCTCCCCGTGACCGCTGTGTCGAACATCTCGTCCAGCACATTCGAACTCTTCCGGCTATTCCGAGACGAACTTTCGGAAAGCGTGACGTACTATCTTCGGGGGCTCTATCGCGAGCTCACGGCGAAGAACGTATTTCTCTGGGCGCAGGCCATCGCCTTCAAGGTGCTCGTGACCATCGTTCCGATTGTCATTCTGGGAACGGGGGTCGTGGGCCGCATTCTCCAGGGGAAAGATGCATTTACGGCAGTCGAACGCTTCATTCGCGGTCTGCTGCCTCCCAGCCAAAGCAATGAACTCATTACGTTTCTAGAACAGGTCGAAAGTGCGAGCGGCACCATCGTCGGCGTCGGTGGCATCGGCTTGTTCCTCTCGGCCATGTCGCTGTTCATCACGCTCCGCATTGCCGTGAGCAATGCGTTCGAGCAGAACTGGCACGAGGAACGGTCGCTGATTTGGGGCTACGTGTTTGACGTGCGGATGGTGCTCCAGGTGGGGGTGTTGTTCGTGATCACCGTGGGGCTGTCGGTTTTGCTCCCGTCCTTCTTCAACGACCTACCAGGGGAGGTCAGGTGGCTTCGGTGGGCATGGAACAACACCCTCTACACCACGGGCCTCCTTTTGCCCTTCCTCGTTACGACGGCCATGTTTTTCCAGCTCTACTACCTCGTGCCGCAGCCGCCCCCCCGCAAGCGAAGTGCCCTCTCCGGAGCGTTCATCGCGGGGCTGCTCTGGGAAATCACGAAGCAGGCGTTCACCTACTACGCCACCTACGTCGGCCAATTCGATCAGTACGCGACGGGGGACGGAGGACTAAGTGCCCTCGGCAACGCGTTCGGGCTCATCATTGCGTTCGTGTTCTGGGTCTACTTTTCGAGCATCGTGCTCATGCTGGGAGCCATCATCGCATCGCTGCACGAGCATAGGCACGTCACGGCCGGCCACCTGCCGGGCGATGAGCCGCCCCCCGAGGCCCTTCCTATCACAGATGGACCGCCCGCCGAGCCGTCTCCGGCACACGACCCGGACGACCGGTCCGACGAGGCCTCGGCACCAGAACAGACTGAAGACTCTGCAAAGGCGGATCCGTCCCCGTCGCCTTCGGCCTAATTTGTACTCGTTTCCCCCGGCGAGGCTGAACGGAACCCCGCTTGGGTCGTATTTGCGGGTCCATCCGTCTTGCTCGCCCCATCGTTCGCCTGTGATTGCGCTGCTTCGTCTCTGTTGGCCCTCGTTCGGGCAGTGGCGCGTCGTCCTCGTCGTTGCTCTTCTCGGCGGGAGCCTCGTTCCCGGATCCGCTCTTGCCCAGGCGCCCCTCCACCTTATCAACGACCAAACCTCGGTCGGCGAGATCTCCTTTCGGTTCATCGGGGGGCAAACCTTCGAGACCGATCGGCTCCGAGAGCAGATCGCCACGGCGGCGCCCGGGTTTTTTGCCCGCTTCCAGAACCGATTTGCCTTTCTGCCGGGCCTGCAACGGCAGCCGTTTTTGTTTGACCCGATCACCCTGCAGAAGGATGTCGTGCGTCTGCGTCAATTCTACCAGCAAAACGGGTTCCCCGCCCCGAGCGTCGACTATCCCGCGTCTCAGCTCGATACGACGGACAACGAAATCCACGTCATCTTTACCATCGAAGAAGGGGCGCCGATCGTCATCCAGGACCTTACGTTTCTGGGGCCGGACGGCCAGCAGCCCGTGACGACGCGGTTCGACGACGGGCTGCGGCGGGCGTGGACTGCGTTTCGGGCTCAGTCGTCCATCCAACCCGGCGAGCGCTACACGAGCTTCAAGGAGACGCAGATTGTGGACGAAGTCCAAACGTGGCTCCGCAATCGTGGGTACGCCTTCGCGAATGTGCGGGCGGAGCCCCGGATCGACACCGCAGGGACGAATGCTCGGGTTCGTTTCTTCGTCGATCCGGGGCCTCGGGCCACCGTCTCCGAAATTTTAATCGAGGGCAATTCGTCGGTTAGCGATCGGATTGTGCGGCGCGAGTTGCCCTTTTCGGTGGGGGATCGGTTCTCGGCGAGCGCCGTGTCCGAGGGCCAGCGCCAGCTTTTTGACCTCGACCTCTTCCGTGTGGCCCTGGCCGACGTGCCCGAACAACCTCCCGACAGCACGGTCACCGTCCGTTACCGCGTGCGCGAAGCAAAGCTGCGGGCATATTCCGGGCAGGTCGGCTACGGCACCCAGACCGGTGCGACCATGCAGGGAAGCTGGCAACACCGCAACTTTCAAGGAAATGCTCGCACCCTGGTGTTGAGCCTGACGGCCGAGACGGGCTTTCCCAATGATCCGACGAGCATTTTTCCCTTCTTTCCGTCCTCGACGACGAAAGCCCCCAATCGTCTTTTTCGGGCGTCCGCCACGCTCCGCCAGCCGTACCTCTTTGCCGAACAGCTCTCGGGCACCATTAAGCCCTTTATTCAGGAGCGGCGGAGTCGGGCGCTGGATCAGAATCCGAACCGAGGTCTCGCGCTTCTGGAGCGGTTGCAGCTGAACGAGCGAGAGTTCGGCGTCAATACGTCCCTCGTCTACAGTTTTTTGCCGTTCCGCACGCTCTCGCTCCAGCACACGCTCACGCGCACTGAGCAATTCGGGAGTCGGACGGACACGGTGACGACGCAAGCGGATGATCTCTTTAACAAGAGCATCTTGTCGCTCAACGGGACGTTCGGGAAGGCCGATGACTTCATCAATCCGAATCGCGGGTTTATCATCCGTCCGTCGGCGGAAGCGGGCGGCGTTCCCTTCGACTCCGGGGTAGACTTTTGGCGAGGAAGTCTAGAGTTGAGTGGGTATCTTCCGCTTTCCGAATCCGTTCAAATCGCGGGGCGCCTCTTCGGTGGGGGGCTCTATCCCATTGCTGAAAGTCGCGACAGCCTCACCATTGGCCCCGACGCCCCCGATGTGCTATTGAACCGCAATCAGACCTTCCAGAATCGCTTTTCGGACCACTTCTTCTACGCAGGGGGAGGGAGCGACGTGCGTGGCTGGCGGTCGCAGATGGCAGGAGGGAAGGCACTGCGCAACGTTGGAACCGAGGAGTCGCCGGACTATGCGTATCGACCCATTGGGGCCCAGTCGAAGCTAGGCGTGAATCTAGAGGCCCGGCTCCCCTTCCCGGCGTTCGGCGAGAGCGTTCGTACGGCGGTCTTCGTGGATGCGGCTTACCTGAACACGGGAGGGCTGAACGTCGTGCCGGCGCCTGGCGCCTCCGATGTCATTGGGGTGGACGGCAAAACCATTCGGACGAGTCCCTCCCAACTGCTGGTGGGCACAGGCGGGGGGCTGCGCTACAAAACGCCCTTCGGATTTATTCGGTTCGACCTGGCGTATAAGCTTACCCCGGACCGGCTCGACCTTCGCCGCCCCGAGGAAATTGGGGGGAAGGTGGGGGAGGGATCTGCCCAACCAATCTTCGACGCCGAATCACACCTCATCCGCCGTTTTCGTCTCCACTTTGGCATCGGCCGCTCATTCTGACCGTATGTTCTCCACGCACCCCTGAGACGTGCTCTGCCTATTTTCCAGATTCTCCTAACCGCTGCGTTCCGTGCCTGACGACTCGTCCCCCCATTCCGACGATGATGCTGCTGTGCCGGAAGACCGATCCGTGGGTCTCCGACGCTGGGGCCGGCGGCTCCTGTGGACGATCGGCATTTCCGTCGGCGGTGTGCTCCTTCTCGTCGGGGCCCTACTGTTGGGGCTGCAGACCCAAACGGGGGCGACGGCGATGGCGCAGTGGCTGGCCGCCAACGCCAATCCCCTCTCCGATACTGAACTTACCGTCGAGCAAGCGTCCGGCAGCTGGGTCCGCTCGCTCCGCCTCACGGGAGTGACGCTCACCCGAACGGATTCGAGCACGGGAGCGACCGTCCGGATGGCGCACATTGACACGCTCTCCGCCTCGTACCGCCTGCTGCCCCTCCTGGAGGGCCGTCTGCACGTGGAGAATGTGTCTGCGGCCGGTCCTGACGTCACCATGCGGCAGGCCGCCGACTCGACCTGGGACTGGCTGCGGGTGCTGCCGGAGTCCCCCGAGGAGCCCGATACGAGCGCGGCGATGCCGATTCGGATGGATCGGGTGCGACTCACGGACGGCAGCTTCGCCGCGTCGTTTTACGCCGGGGGACGCGATTCGACGGCCCGCGTCCGCAACCTTCGCCTTCGTGCGCGCGATCTGGAGTCGGCGTCGGCGGTGACGGGGCGGCTCGACACGCTCGGCCTCCGCGCGCGATTTCCGCAAGACACGACGGACCTCCGCTTTGCCGCCCGCGGCGCGCTGTCCGCTACGGCCTTCACGCTGGATACCCTTCGGCTCGACTCCCCCCGAAGCCAGGTCCGCGGCCACGGCCAGGTGCACCTACCGGAGGACTCCACCGACACCGTCGATGACGTGAACCTACGGGTGCAGGCCCAGCCGTTTGCCCTGCGCGACCTCACACCATTTCTGCCGATGCTTGCGCTGGATCCGTCGGAAACCCTTCAGTTCGACCTGGAGGTGATGGGTTCGGGCCGGCGCCTCAGCGCCACGGCCGATGGGCAGTTCAGCGGCGGGGGAACATTTGCGGTAAACGCCGAGGCCACACCCACGACAACCACGGAAGAAGAGGTGCCCCTGCACTACCACCTCGACGCCGAGATTCGCGACCTCACGACCAGCCTCCTCGGCCCGCCCGACCCGACCCAGAACCGCGTCAACGTTACCACCACCGTCGACCTCACGGGCGATGCACTGACGGCCCTCAATGGCTCCGTCGACCTTCAGGTGACGGATACGCGCTGGACACCACTCCGCATTCCGAACCTGACCCTGGCCACGACCCTGCGGGAGGGCGTAGCAGACGCGACCCTGCGCGGCACGCTCAACGAGGCGCAGGTGAACGTGACGGGCCGGACCCGTCCCCTGGCCGACGCGCCCGACGCCACCCTCACCGCCCAAGTGCAGAGTCTCAACGTGGCGGCGTTCGTTCCGGACGCCGGGATCGATAGCCGTCTGGCCGCCACCACCCAGGTAAAGGCGCGGGCCCTTGGCTCTGAGGCCCAGGAGATCGACGCGTCGCTCGCGTTGAATTCGTCGCAAGTGGGGGTGCAGCGGATCGATGGGGGGCAGGCCACGCTGGCGCTGCGGTCGGACCGGGCCACGTTCGATGGGGCACTCTCGCTCCCGGCGGGTCGCGTGCAGGCCGCCGGATTTGCGGCACTGGACGGCAGCGAGCGATTTGCGCTTGAGTCGGTCCGGCTGAACTCGTTTAACGTAGCAGCACTTACAGGAGACTCCACAGAAAGTCGGGTGACGGGCACGGCGCGCGTGTCGGGGCGCGGCTTTACCCCTGAAACGATGCGCCTCGACGCATCTCTCACGTTGAAAAACTCACACTACGGGCCCTACGAGTTGTCGGCCCTCCAAACCGCCGCTACCCTTACGGAAGGTCGACTCACAACGTCCACCGATGCCACGCTCAATGGGAGTGAGTGGACCCTTGGGCTCCGGGGGCAGCCGTTTAATTCTACGCCCTCGTTTGAGCTGCGGGAGGGCCGGTTCCGTAATCTCGACATCGGCCCGTTCCTCCAGGACACGACCCAGTCGAGCCAGCTTCACGGCACGCTCCGCGGCACCGTGCGCGGCCTCGATCCCGCTACCATGACGGTCGACGCCGGACTCACGCTCGACTCCTCGCGCGTCAATCAGCAGCGCATCACCGACGCATCGCTGGACGTGCGATTGCAGGATGCCCAGCTTCAAACCGATTTTTCCGTCGATACGCCCGACGGCGGGACGCAGTTCGCGGCCACGGCCCGGCCCTTCGACGAGGTTCCGACGTTTCGTATTACGGACGGCTCCTTCCGTAGCCTGAACGTCGGGACGCTTGCCGGCGTGCCGGACTTGTCAACGGCACTGTCCGGCACGATAGCGCTGGAGGGACGGGGGGGCAGTGCCTCGACGCTCACCCTCGACGCCGGGCTCTCGGTTTCGGAGTCCCGGATCAACGACGCGACGCTCTCGGACGGGCGCCTGTCGGTCACGATGGATCAGGGGCAGGCGACGGCTGACGGGCAGTTTGCCATCGCGGAGGGGGCGATTGGGCTGACGGGCACGATCGACAGCCTCGACGCTACGCCGGCGTACACCCTTCAGACGCAGGTCGATTCCCTCAACGCCGGGGCGCTGGCCGGGCTCGACTCGCTCTCCGCCCGCGTCGGGTCGCTTTCCTGGACGCTGGACGGGCGCGGGATCGATCCTACCACTCTTACCACCTCCACTCGTCTCTCAGCCGCCGGCATTCAGGTCGACCAGTTTGTCCTCGATGCGGTCGATCTAAACGGCACGTTTCGGCACGGCCAGCTCGTGCTCGACACGCTCGTGGCCCG
>JAHENZ010000321.1 GCA_018609755.1 Salinivenus sp.
AGGAACGCAAACACGTCGGTCGTCTCCTCAATCTCCTTGCTGGTCGGCGTGCCGCCGCCGTGGCCCGTGTCCGTCTCCACACGGAGGAGGATGGGGGCATCGCCGGCCTGCGCCTTTTGCATCGCGGCGGCGAACTTGTACGAGTGGGAGGGGACCACGCGATCGTCCGTGTCGGCGGTGGTTATGATCGTGGGCGGGTACGCCGTGCCCGGCTTCACGCTGTGGAGGGGCGAGTACTCGTAGAGGTACTCAAACTGCTCCGGATCGTCCGAGGAGCCGTACTCTGGAACCCAGGCCCAGCCGATCGTAAACTCGTCGTAGCGGAGCATGTCGAGCACGCCGCGCTCCACGACCGCCGCGCCGAAGAGGTTCGGCCACTGCGTGACGGACGCGCCGGTGAGCAACCCGCCGTTCGACGCCCCCGAGATGGCGAGCTTCGACCGCGAGGTGTAGTTTTCGTCGATGAGGTAGAGGGCCGCGGAGGCAAAGTCGTCGAATACCTGCTGCTTGTTCTTGAGCTTGCCGGCCTCGTGCCAGGACTTTCCGTAGGCCCCGCCGCCGCGCAGGTTGGGCACGGCGTAGATGCCGCCCATCTCCAGCCAGGCCAGCGTCTTCGGCGAGAAGCGGGGCGTGATCGTAATGTTGAATCCGCCGTATCCGTACAACCGGGTGGGATGGCTGCCGTCGCGCGTCAGGCCCTTCCGGTGCACCAAAAACATCGGAATCTCTGTGCCGTCGGTGCTCTCATAAAACACCTGATTCACGGCGTACCGGTCCGCATCGAACCCCGGAACCTCGGCTCTGTGGACCACCTCGGACGCTCCGGTGTCCAGGTCGTACTTGAATACCGTGGTCGGGTAGGTAAAGGACGTGAAGCCGTAGTAGAACGTGCTGCGGTCGGGATCGCCATTCACCGATCCCACGGTCCCAATCGTGGGGAGCTCGACCCGAGTGTCCCGGGTTCCGTCGAGGCTATAGATCGCAAGTCGGCTCTTCGCGTCCTGCAGGCGCTGGAGAACCATCTTCCCGCTAACGAGCTCGGCGGACTGGAGGACGGCTTCGGATTCCGGAACGACGGTCGTCCAGTTGGAGCGATCCGGGCTAGACAGGTCGATGGCGATGATGCGGCGGTTGGGGGCCTCAAGATTGGTCTGCACGTAGAGCGTCTGTCCCTCGGTGCCGATGACCTCGTAACTGGCGTCGAACCCCGTTATGAGCGGACGGATCTCCGCGTCGTCCGCCGTCAGGTCTTTAACGTAGACCTCGGTTTTCTCGGACGTCCCCTCACTCGCCGTGATAAACAGGTAGCGACCGTCGTGAGTCACGTCGGTCCCGAAGCCAAGCTTGGGATTTTCGGGCCGCTCGTAGACGAGCCGATCCTCCGACTGCCTCGTGCCCACTTCGTGATAGTAGATCTTCTGCGCCTTCGTCTCGTCCTCGTACTCTTCTCCTTCTTTCGGTTTGGGATAGCGCCCGTAGTAGAAGCCTTCGCCGTCGGTCGTCCAGGTGGGATTGCTGAATTTGACCCACCGGAGGGTATCAGCCAGCGGTTCCTGCGCCTGCAGGTCGTGAACGTAGAGCGTCTTCCAATCGGATCCGCCCTCGCTCTTGCCGTAGGCCACGTAGTTTCCGTCCGGGCCGGGCGCGAAGGCCGAGAGGGAGACGGTACCGTCTTCACTCCACTCGTTCGGATTGAAGAGCACGCGCGGCTCCCTCTCGCCGTCAGCGGGCTGGACGTACACGACGGCGTGGTTTTGGAGCCCCGAATTTTTGCTGTGATACCGGTAGCCGCCCTCCTCCTGTGGCACCCCGTACTTCGGATAGTCCCAGAGCGCCTGGAGGCGGTCGCCAATCTGCTCTCGCTCGGGAATCTGGCGGAGGTGGCGGTTGGTGTATGCGTTCTGCTTCTCGACCCACTGCTGGGTGGCCTCACTGTCAATCTCTTCTAACCAGCGATACGGAGCCGGGACCCGGGTGCCGTGGTATACGTCGACGCTGTCGACGGTCTTCGTCGGGGGCGGCGTCGCCGTTTCTGTGGTGTCTTGAGCCGCGGAGGGTAGCGACAGAGCGGGCAGTCCGATTGCAACGAGGGCGAGCAGAAAAGATCGGCTAGACATGGAAACTGGAGGGGCGTGCGACAGAATGGATCTGTGTCTTCGTATCCGATTACCGCCGGCTTGGTCCGGACTTTCCGTCGCGAGAACGGATAAAATCGTTCGACCTCGTCGAGTCTCAGCCCTCCTCTGTCCCACCTTCCCGTCCGACGCTCAGTTATATCGAGTCCGCCTGCAAATTTCAGAATTTCAGATGTGACGGTACAAATATAAGCGTATGGGTCGCACGCACATACCTACACACGCCCACACTCACACACCCAACGGAGCTTGCGGAGTTGGTGTTATACGTTGAAGCGAAATTCCATTACGTCGCCGTCCTCCACCACGTAGTCTTTGCCTTCGGTTCGGAGGAGCCCAGCGTCTCGTGCCGCCTTCTCGGAGCCTGCTTCGTCGAAGTCGGAAAAGTGAATCGTTTCGGCCTTGATGAACCCCTCCTCGAAGTCGGTGTGGACCTGGCCCGCGGCCTGGGGCGCTCGGGTGCCCTTCTCGATCGTCCAGGCGTAGGCACCCTTCTCGTCCGCCGTAAAGAAGGTGATGAGGTCCAGCACGTCGTACGCGGCGTGGATGAGCCGTTCGAGCCCGGAGCGCTCCAGCCCGAGATCGTCGAGAAAGAACTGTCGCTCCTCCGGCTCCAGTTCCGCAATCTGCGCTTCCGCCTCCGCCGAGATGACGACCACCTGCGTATTCTCTTCGCTGGCCCGATCTCGGAGAGCCTCCACGTACTCGTTCCCGTCGGCCACGTCGTCCTCGGCCACGTTGGCGACGTAGAGCACCGGCTTGTCGGTGAGGAGGAACAACTCGTCAACGAGCTTTTGATCGTCACTCGACACCTCGAACGAGCGCGCCCAGTGGCCGTCGCTCATATGCTCGTGAAGCCGCTCGAAGAGAGGGAGATTCTCCGCGGCCTCCTCGTCGCCCTTCTTCGCCGCCGGCTCCAGCTTGTCGATTCGCTTCTCGACCGTCTCCAGGTCCTTCAACAGAAGCTCCGTGTTGATCGTCTCCACGTCGCGCACCGGATCGACACTGCCGTCCACGTGCGCTACGCTGTCGTCCTCGAAGCAGCGCACGACGTGAATGATGGCGTCGACCTCGCGGATGTTGGCCAGGAACTGGTTGCCTAACCCTTCCCCCTCGGACGCCCCCTCGACCAGCCCGGCGATGTCCACAAACTCGATGGTGGTGGGTACGGTCTTGGGCGACCCGGCCAGCTCGCGCACCCGCTCCAGCCGGTCGTCGGGCACGGGGACCACACCTACATTGGCGTCCACCGTGCAGAAGGGATAGTTTTCGGCGTCGACGCCCGCGTTGCTCAGGGCGTTGAAGATGGTGGACTTCCCGACGTTGGGCAGGCCGACGAGGCCGCACTGGAGGGACATACCGATACGTGAATAAGTTTCTAAAGCCCGTTCTTTGCTTGCGTCTACACGGTCCCGGAGATCCGAGATCTCCCTATCTACAGCGGAATGTGGTTTCCGTACTTTCTCACGGATCGGTAGCACCCTGGTGGACGTTCGTGAGACGATGACGAAAACCCTCTCTCGGCGACTTCCCACTCACACATTAAACCGAAACAGCATGACGTCGCCGTCGTCGACGACGTAGTCTTTGCCCTCGGCCCGCATCACGCCGGCTTCCCGGGCCGCAGCTTCAGAGCCGAGCCGGTCGTAGTCGGAAAAATCAACCGTTTCCGCCCGAATAAATCCGTTCTCAAAATCGGAGTGGATCGTGCCGGCGGCCTCCGGGGCGCGCGTGCCCTTTTCAATGGTCCAGGCCCGGGCTTCCTCCGGACCCGCCGTAAAGAAGGTAATCAGCCCCAGCTGTTCGTACGCGGCGCGAATCAGGCGTTCCAGCCCCGGGCGCTCCAGCCCAAGGTCGTCGAGAAAGAGCTGCCGTTCGTCGGGATCCTCGAACGCCACGATCTGCGACTCCACGTCGGCCGAAATCACCACCGTCTGGGCCCCTTCCTCCTCGGCCACGGCGCGGACCTGGTCCACGTGGGCGTTTCCCTCCGGGAGATCGCTCTCCGCCACGTTGGCGGCGTAGAGCACCGGCTTGTCCGTGAGAAGAAATAGCTCGTCGATGATGGAGCGCTCAGGGCCATTCGCCGGGACCTCGAAGGTGCGGGCCCAGTGCCCGTCCGACAGGTGGTCGTGCAGGGCCTCAAACACCGCCAGCTTCTCCTGAGCCTCTTGGTCGCCACTGTTCGCGGCTTTTTGGTGGGCCTCCACGCGCTTCTCCACCGTCTCCAGGTCCTTCAGCAGAAGCTCGGTGTTGATCACGTCGATGTCCCGCGCCGGGTCGACCGAGCCGGAGACGTGCCCCACGTTGTCGTCCTCGAAGCAGCGCACAACGTGCACGATGAGGTCCACCTCGCGGATGTTGCCGAGAAACTGGTTGCCCAGGCCTTCGCCCTCGGACGCGCCTTCCACGAGCCCGGCGATGTCCACAAATTCGATGGTGGCCGGCGTCGTGTCGTTGGCATCCGCCAGCTCGGCGAGGCGGTAGAGGCGGTCGTCCGGAACGGGCACGACGCCAACGTTGGGCTCGATGGTGCAAAACGGATAGTTCTCGGAGTCCGCCCCGGCGTCGCTCAGGGCATTGAAGATGGTGGACTTACCGACGTTGGGCAGGCCGACGAGGCCGCACTGCAGGGACATAGATCACCCGGGGATTTCTACAAAAAGACGCGCCGCGGCTGTATTCCGAGGCCGGGTGGGTGTTCCTCCTTTGTGTGTGGAGATTCTTCGTCTTTCTGCGATCCAAAAAGACCCCGCTACCCAGGAGTGGAAGAGCGGAACGCGATTTGCCCTCTTTGTGCGTCCAAATCGCGTCTCTGACTCCCTTCCATTGGTATCACCCTCTCATGCGCCCACTGTGTTCTATCCGCACTGGATTCCTCCCGACCCGCACTCTGGCACGAGCCGTCCTCTTCCTTGCCCTCGGACTTGGTCTTTTGGGACTTCTTAACTACGCCCAGGCCCAGACGCCGGTGACGAAGGTGAAGGACAGCAACGGAAATGTCCTCTTTCAACTTAACGAAGACGCCGGTCTTCTCGTCAATGGAGACGGCACCGGCAGTATTCCCGCGACCGGAGCCGGAGTACGAATGATGTGGTACCCAGACAAAGAAGCGTTCCGGGCGGGGGAGGTTGGCATAAATTCGGGGAAGGAAGATGTTTGGGACCCATCGAACGTTGGTGGCAAATCGGTCGCATTTGGCGTTGATACCAAGGCGAGCGGGTTTCACTCCATGGCAATTGGAAATGTGACGAGTGCAACTGCCACGAATGCTGTTGCAATGGGGAAGAAAACGATGGCAAGCGGAAGCCACGCCGTCGCGATGGGACAGAATACGGAAGCAAATGCCCTGAAGGCTGTGGCGATGGGAGGGGAAACACTTGCCAGTGGAAACTCAGCCGTAGCAATGGGCCATGACACGAGAGCCACTCAATTCCACGCCGTCGCCATGAACGAGGGGACCGAGGCGATTGCGAATAACACCGTGGCGATGGGAACCTTTACCACTGCAAGCAGCGCGAATGCAGTATCCATGGGATACAAAACAGAGGCGGCTGGTTCTCGATCTCTAGCGATCGGCGACAACACCTCAGCAACTGCTGGAAACGCGGTAGCAACAGGTGCCAAAACCACCGCAAGTGGAGAGCACAGTACCGCAATGGGAGGTAGAACGACGGCAAGTGGTTTTGCCTCGATCGCAATGGGGCAACAGGCAAAAGCCCAGGGAACTGCTTCTACCGCAATGGGCCGATTCACGACTGCTAAGTCCCGTGCGTCCGTTGCAATCGGGCGATGGAATACGGTGTCGGGAGACGAAACCTCCTGGGTCTCGACCGATCCGCTGCTCGTAGCTGGAAATGGAGGAGGCAGCAATGATCGTTCGAATGCCCTTCTCCTCCAGAAAAACGGTGAGATGACCATCGCCGGGAATCTCACCGAGAACTCCGACCGCCGCCTCAAGACCGACATTCAGGAGATCGGCCCGGTGCTCGATGCCCTGAAAAACATCGACCCGGTGCACTTCCATTTCAAAGAGGGCACCGGCCACCCCAAGGACCAACAGATCGGCCTCATCGCGCAGGAGGTGCAGAACCAATTCCCGGAGCTGGTCACGAAGGGATCGGACGGCTACCTCAGCCTCGCCTATCCAAAGCTCACCGCCGTGCTGCTGAAAGGCCTCCAGGAGCAGCAGGCGACCATCAACGAGCAAGAAACGAGACTCGATCGCTTGAAGGCCGACAACGAGACCATCAAGGAGCGCCTCGCCGCCGTTGAAGCGAAGGTCTCCGGCTCCTCTCCCGCCGAAGCGACCACTGGAAACGCGTGGGTTCTTGCCCTGCTCTTCGGCCTCGGGCTCGGCGGCGGGATTGGGCTTACGCTTCGGCGCCGCTCGGAGTAGTCTTTGCGCTCTTCCATCATTGGTACAGAACCGTCCGCTTCATTTCTGCAACGGAAAAATTTCCTCCTTCCATGCTTCGATTCTGCGCCCCACTCTCCCGAGTTCTTTCGCTTTCGGTATCGCTTTTCGGTGTGCTCCTCTTGATAGGCAGCGGGGTCGTCCAGGCCCAGACGCCGGTGACGAAGGTGAAGGACAGCAACGGGAATGTCCTCTTTCAACTTAACGAAGACGCCGGTCTTCTCGTCAATGGAGACGGGACCGGAAATATCCCCGCGACTGGAGCCGGAATTCGAATGATGTGGTATCCGGACAAGGCCGCTTTTCGAGCTGGACAGGTGGGAGTCAAATCTGGAAAGGAGGTTGTTTGGGATTCAGACAATGTCGGAAGGCAATCAGTAGCTTTCGGGGAAGATACGAAAGCGAGTGGCACAAACTCTACGGCACTGGGGCAACGAACCGTTGCAAGCGGAAGTGATGCTGTCGCAATGGGGCAAGACACAGAAGCAAACGCAACGAAAGCAGTGGCGATGGGCCTCGAGACAACCGCCAGCGGATTCCATTCCCTCGCAATCGGAAGTAATACAACCGCAGGAGGAAATAACTCTTTTGCCCTCGGGCATGATACAAAAACTGGCAATGATGCATTTAACGCCGTCGCATTTGGATCAGGTACAGTTGCCGGGGAAAATCACTCGGTGGCGATGGGGGTGAACTCAAAAACCCTCGCTGACCGGAGCGTTGCGATGGGGAGTGGAACAGAGGCAAGCGGGAGTAACGCCGTTTCGATGGGTAGCAGAACAAAGGCAAGTGAGAATCATGCCGTCGCGATGGGAAGTGAAACAGTCGCAAGTGGAGGAGCTGCTCTGGCATCCGGAGCTGGTACTGTTGCAAGTGGGACCCATTCTTTCTCCACAGGCGGCGACACGAAAGCTAGCGGGAGTAATGCCGTCGCGATGGGTCTTGAGACAGAAGCCAGTGATGCAATGGCTGTTGCTATGGGCTTTAATACACAGGCCAGTGGCAGATTAGCAGTGTCAATGGGTAGGAGTACGACTTCAAATGGACTCCGAACGATCGCGATGGGAGGAGGGACAATTGCTTCATCCAGGGAATCAGTCTCTACTGGGAGATGCAACAACTCGAACACGTCCAAAGACGGGACCCTCTTCGTAGTGGGAAATGGAAACTATGATGGTGCATCTAGTTGTGACTCCCGCTCAGATGCTCTCCGGCTCGAAGAAAACGGCGAGATGACTATTGCCGGCAATCTCACGGAGAACTCCGACCGCCGCCTCAAGACCAACATTCAGAATCTCGGCTCCGTGCTGGGCGACCTGGCGGAGATTGACCCGGTGCGTTTCCGCTTCAAAGAGGACACCGGCCACCCGGAGGACCGTCAGATCGGACTCATCGCGCAGGAGGTACAGGAAAATTTCCCGGAGCTGGTCACAAAAGGGGCGGACGGCTATCTCAGCCTCGCCTATCCAAAGCTCACTGCCGTGCTGCTGAAGGGGCTGCAGGAGCAACAGTCGACAGTGGAGGAGGTGAAGCAGGAAAACGAGGAGATCAAACGGCGCCTCGCCGCACTCGAGATGAAGATCACCAGATCTGAACCGGCCGAGGCGGCACTGATGGACTCGTGGATGCTGATCTTCGCACTCGGGCTTGGCCTCGGCACCGGAATCGGCCTGTTGCTTCACCGCCGGTCCAACTAGCGCACTACGACTGTTCTGAACGACCCCTTTAGCGCATTTCCCGATCACGATCAAGTTCTTACAACTCATGCTGCAAAACTCCTCTCCAGTCTCGCGTTTACTCGGACTCTCAAGCCTTCTGCTTCTGCTCATGGGACTCAGCACGCCAACGTTGGCCCAAACGCCGGTGACGAAGGTGAAGGACAGCAATGGGAACGTTCTCCTAAAGGTTATCGAAGACGGTGGACTCGTTGCTTACGAAGCCGGTTTTAGTGGTATTCCTGCTACCGGTGCTGGCAAACGCATGATGTGGTATCCCGCAAAGGCTGCCTTTCGTGCTGGAGTGGTCGGTGGGCAAACTGGAAAGGAAGATGTATGGGATGCCAGTAACGTTGGGGGAGCATCGGCAGCATTCGGGACAGATACTAAAGCGAGCGGAGCAAACTCTACTGCACTTGGAAAGCGGACCTCTGCCACTGGAGCAGAAGCTTTGGCTATCGGCGTCGAGACGATTGCCAGTGGCGGAAATGCAGTAGCGATTGGAGAAAATACCACTTCCACTGCCAATGATGGGTACGAATACTCTAGCAAAAGCACCTGGTGCTGTTGCAATGGGCGGTGATACGAAGGCTAGCGGAAATCGGGCCGTAGCGATTGGCATCGGGACAACGGCTAATGGAGCCGAGGCTTTTGCAATGGGTGACGGCACTGAAGCTAGTGGAAGCAGAGCCGCGGCTTTGGGAAATAAAACAATGGCGAGCAACCGCAGCGCAGTGTCGATGGGAGAGAATTCACAGGCAAGCGGAATTGCTTCCATCGCTATGGGAACATCCACGACAGCAAGCGGACGGAATGCAGTTGCGATGGGAAAGGGAACAAGTGCTGATGCAAAAATGGCTGTGGCAATGGGTAACGAAACTGAGGTGAGTGGTTGGCATTCCGTAGCGATGAACGGAAACACGACTGCCCAGGCCAAGAACTCGCTGGTCATTGGGCGTTGGAATACAATTTCAGGAAGCGAGAGCCAATGGAATCCGGATGATCCACTCTTTGTCGCTGGCAACGGAAATGGAGACACCGACCGCTCCAACGCCCTCCTTCTCAAGAAGAATGGCGAGATGACCATCGCTGGGAATCTCACTGAGAACTCCGACCGCCGCCTCAAGACCAACATTCAGAAGCTCGGTTCCGTACTGGGCGACCTGGAGGACATCGCCCCGGTGCGCTTCCACTTCAAAGAGGACACCGGCCATCCGGAGGACCGCCAGATCGGCCTCATCGCGCAGGAGGTGCAGGATGCATTCCCGGAGCTGGTGACGAAAGGATCGGACGGCTACCTCAGCCTCGCCTACCCAAAGCTCACCGCCGTCCTACTGAAGGGCCTGCAGGAGCAGCAGGCCACCATTGAGGATTTGAAGGCGAAGAATAAGACGCTGAGTAGCAAGCAGGAAGTCACGCAGAATCGTCTCGACAGCCTCGAGGACCGTCTCGCCCGGCTCGAATCTCGGGTCGGCGCCGAGCGTCCGGCAAGTGCTGGACTCCTGCATTCGTGGGCGCTGGGCGGGCTGTTCCTGGCGTTTCTCGCGGGAGGCGTGGTTGGCACCAGGCTTCGCTCCCTGTCCGCAGAGAAATAGTGCACCCTTAAGAAGTGGCTTTCTACGACATCATCGCCGCTCTGTCCGCCCCAAATAGAGTTCACAGATTCATGATGAACGTCCTCCTCCGTACTCGACATTCCTTCTTCCTTTTCGCGGTCCTTCTCGTTTGGAGCATCGGACTCTCCGACGCCGCCCTCGGCCAAACGATCACCGTCGAGAACGGCGGAGAGATCGAGATGCGGAACGGCGGCGTCTGGGATTTAGAGGGCACGCGTGTCGACCTCGGCGGCGTGGGTGCTACCGTCTCCATCGATGAGACCGGCGGGGGGCGATTTGACGACGGGCAACTCGAGGCCACCCGCACCCTGACGACCCCGTCGCAGGCCAACCCGGCCGGCCTCGGACTTGAAATCAGTTCGGGGGAGGACCTTGGCGAGACGACGATTACGCGGGACCACACCGTTCAGACCGGCGACGGCAACAGTTCCATTTCTCGGTATTTCGACATTGCCCCCACGAACAACAGCAATCTCCACGCCACACTCACGTTCACCTACGCGGACGCAGAATTGAACGGTTTGTCCGAAAACGAGCTCGTGTTCTTCCGATCAACGGATGGAGGCACCACCTGGTCGGGGAAGGGCATGGACGGTCGAGACGCGTCGACCAATCGGGCCACCCTGAACGGCATTGACGCTTTCAGCCGGTGGACCCTCGCCAGCAAGGAGCAACCCCTTCCCGTGGAGCTGGTCGAGTTCAATGCGCAGACCGGAGACTCCGATGAGGTTCGCCTGACATGGAAGACGGTCTCCGAGGAAAACAACGCCGAATTCCGAATTCAGCGCCGCCCGTCCGACGCGGAGGACTGGACCACGCTCGGTCAGCGGGACGGGGCCGGGACGACCACTGTGGCCCAGTCGTACCGCTTCGAAGACGCTGACGTGCCCTATGCCGCCGATTCCTTACACTACCGGCTCAAGCAAATTGACCTCGATGGCACGACGCACCTCTCGGATCCCGTGACGGTTGTTCGCAACGCTGTGACGAATCTAACGCTCCATCCGCCGCACCCAAATCCGGTGTCCAATCGGGCAACTGTCCGGTACGCCGTGCCGCCGGAAACGGACGAAGCTACTCTCCGGGTGTACGACGTGCTGGGGCGTGTCGTGCAAACGGCAGCAACCAATGGGCGAGAGGGACGACAGGAAATTCAGCTTGACGTGGCTGATCTCGCGAGCGGCGTGTACGTCCTTCGCCTTCGCGCCGGAGATTCTGCAAAGACGGAGCGCTTCTCGGTCGTCAAGTAGTCCTAGAAACCGTTCGCTTGAACGCACGGGAAAAGGTGGCTGCGTATTGCGTAGATGGGTTCTCCACTTCGCAATACGCACGACAAAATACGCAGTACGACCGGCCTCTTTGCTCCACTTGCGGCGGTCCCGTCTGCGGAACGCAGCGTTCCTCAAACAGCGGCACCCCGCTTCAGTCCACGTACTCCACGTCGATAAACTCGCGCTCCGGGAGGCGAACGGCCGTGAGGCGACCCATGCCCGGCTGCATGTGGTAGACGCAGCCCGTGTCGATCAGGATGAGCTTGTCCCGGTTGATGGGTTCAGGACGGGGCGTGTGGCCGCACACGACGGTCTTTTCCCACGCAAACTCGTCGGAGCCGAGGTGCTCTCGCTCCCACATGAAGACCTTCTCTTCATTCTGATCGAGATTCTCCTCGATCGTGAGGTGGGGCTTGAGTCCCGCGTGGACGAAAAAGAAGTCCTCCGTTTCGTGGTAGAGCTTCGTCTCGCGGGCGAATTCCGCGTGGTGCTCCGGAATCTCAATCTCCGACTCGCCACTACCGAGGTAACTTTGAAGGGTCGAGACGCCCCCGTTCACGCGCCACAGGTTGAAGGCCCCATCGTTAAGGTAGCCCAGCATCAGGGACTCGTGGTTTCCGCGTAGGAACGTACATTCCACCTCCTCGCGCAACTCCAGGAGGCGATCAATGACCCCCTTCGAGTCGGGTCCCCGGTCGATGTAGTCGCCGACGAAAAGGAGATGATCGTCGGACGACGGATCAATCTTTTCTAGAAGCGCTTCGAGCGATTTTGCGCATCCGTGTATGTCACCTATTGCTATGAGGCCCATTGCGTTATGCCCCGCCGTTTGGCGGAGGGGTACCATCGTGAAGCAGGTTTTCGAGGAGAAGGGAGTCTCACCCTCCCGACAATGTTGCGAATTTGTGTAGAGAAAGGCAACTCCGATGCCGAGCCGGAGCGGCCGCTACTGGGACTGTGCTCGTTCGCGGATCGCGTCCATCCCGATGAGGCCGCGGCCCGACTTCTCGAGTCGTCCCTGCTGGTGAAGATCCATCAGCACCGAATCGAGCACGCCGTTGATGAAGGGACCGCTGTCATCCGTGCTGTAGGTCTTCGCAATCTCGATGGCTTCGTCGATCGTGACCTTCGGCGGAATCTCTTCAAACTCCAGAAATTCGGCCGTCGCCATTCGGAGAAGCGCCCGGTCGACTGAAGTGATGCGGTGGAGTTTCCAGTTCGTGGCGTGGGCCTGAATGATCTCGTCGGCCTCATCCGTCACGTCGAGGGTCGTCCGAAAGAGACGTTCGGCAAAGTCCCGAATCCCTGGATCGTCCTCAAATTCTGGGGCAAGCAGGGTATGCACGAAGTGGCTCGAATCGCCCCCGGCCTGCTCCTGCGCATACAGCGCTTGCATCACACGTTCGCGGGCTTCGCGGCGGGTGCTCATGGACTTGGGTCGCTTAAACTCAATAGTCGGGGTGCGCGACCGTGCGTCGTTGCTACGTCGAGCACGCTTCCGTATGGAAGCTTTGTTCCTATCTCCGAGGGGAACGGAGGTTCAGACGGTGCTGCGGATTCCTGCAATCTTGGATCTTGCGATTTTGGGACCGCAACAGAGAGAAAGGTTATATTCAGATACTCCAGCGTGTCTGTTGTCTGCACTCTCGGACAGACTGACGCGTTCAATGCGCTCCAATTCTTCGATTCACTTGTCGGGGTATCCAGCCCTGCTGTGGGCCTGCGGATTTGCCGTAGGGATTGTCGTAGATAATGCCGTCTCTGAAATGATGTTTGCCCTGTGGGGGACGGGCGTCGGGCTCGGCATCGGATTGTTTGTAGGGGCAGAGGTGTGGGCCCGGCGTCGGATGGTGACGCTTGCGCCGCTGGGGCGCGCTGTGGCCCTCGCGTTGATGGCGGTCTGTGCGGGGGGTGCGTCTCATGCCGTCTACACCGCCTCTTCTCCCCGGGCGCTGCACTCGGTGGTGGAGGCTGCGTCCGGTCAACCTCTCAGAATGATGGGTACGGTTGCAAATGCTCCCGAGCGTGGACGTTCATCCACACGTTTTACACTGGATGTGGATAAGATTTCTGGTCCGGATTCCCTGAAAGGGATGGACGGGAAGGTTCGTGTTACGCTTCGCCCTTCTCCGTGGGAATCGTCTACCGGGTCCTTTCCGCGGCTTCACGAGGGAAATCGCGTTCAGTTGACAGCCGACGTGCAGACTGCTCCCGGACAGCGGAATCCGGGAGGCTTTGATTACGGCGCGTACCTTGCCCGCCGGGGGGTTTGTTGTACGGCATACGTCGGACAGCCGTCGAACGTCACGCGGCGGGGCCGGTCTCAATCCGCTCTTACGCGCACCGTCGTTGAGGTCCGGCGGCACATTCGGGCACACATCCGACAGTACGTTCCCAGTGAGGATGGCCGGGCCGTCCTTCAGGCACTGCTTTTGGGCGACCGCAGCCGAATCTCCGATGAGCAGCAGCGGCAGTTCGCGACGACGGGCTTGACGCACCTGCTGGCCGTCTCTGGACTGCACGTCTTTCTGGTCGGAATGGTCTTCTACGTGCTGCTTCGTCCCTTCCTGATGCGCTTCCGGCTCCGCTGGCGAATGGTGGAGGTGGGGCGGGCCGTGGCCACGGTAGGGGTGCTTTGTCTCTACATGGTGCTCACGGGAACGCGTCCGTCGGTGGTACGAGCCGTCGTGATGGCGACGTTGTTCATCGGAGGAATCGTCTTCCAGCGCTCCACGCACTCGCTCAATACGCTGGGCGTTGCGGCCCTGGTGCTCCTTGCTGTTCGTCCGCCGGCGCTGTTCGATGCGGGCTTTCAACTTTCCATGGCGGCGGTGGCGGCCATCGTCACCATCGACCCTCGACTGCAGGAGTGGCTCCCCGACCGCTGGATGCAATCAATGGCGGGGGAGTGGACGATCTCTACCCTCACGGTCTCTGTGGCGGCGACGATCGGGACTGCACCGGTTCTCCTCTACCACTTCGGCTGGGTGTCGATTGCAGGTCTGCTGTTGAACGTCGTTGGGATTCCCTGTACGGGGCTTGCCCTGTCGGCCGCGATTGCCATGGTAGTAACCGGCGGGTTGTGGTCGGTGGTAGGGGCCGCCTTCGGTAGTACCGCGGATCTCTTCGTGCAGGGACTTTTGTGGACGTCCCGGCAAGGAGAGCTGTGGCTGTCCTGGGGAGGGGTTCGGATGCCGGAGCCGGACCTGTGGGTTCTCGGTGGAATCGTGAGTGGAGCCGTGGCTCTGGCTCAGTGGCCCCGGCCGCGTCTTCGTTGGCGCTGCGTTGGAGCGGCCCTGCTATTCTTGACGGGTGGAATATGGGCAGATGCCCTTGGACCGAACGCCGAGCCCACGCTCGACCTTCTCTTCTTTGATGTCGGTCAGGGGGACGCCGTCATGATCACCACTCCTGAGGACCGCCGAATTCTCGTCGACACGGGGCCACGCTCTCCCTATGGCAGTAGTGCGGCTGCATCTTCGATTGTCCCATTTCTGCGACAACGAGGGATTGATCGGCTCCATGCCGTTGTCGTCACGCATCCCGACGAAGATCATCTCGGCGGACTCCCTGCGCTTCTGCGGGCAGTCGACGTTGAGCGTGTTTTTCACAGTGGCCAACGGGTCGATACAGATCTCTTTCGGGAGTCGCGTCGGTTGCTGAAGCGCAGGAAGATTCCCCATTCGACAGCACGTCGCGGAGATACTCTTTCGGTGGGATCGTCGGTCCGAATTGAAGTCCTGGGGCCCCCTGCTCACCCGGAGTCGGTGGGAATCGAGAGTGAAAATGGGCGGTCCGTCGTTCTTCGGGTCGCTTATGGGGAAACCGCTATCCTTCTTCCAGGAGACATTGAGAGTGTCGCAGAGCGCAATTTGGTTCGGGTCTATGGTTCAGACCTCGGCAGTCGAGTGGTGAAAGTTCCGCACCACGGATCCGAAACGAGCAGTACTCGTCCGTTTGTGCAATCCGCTGTGGATACTATGAGAGGAACGAAGGCAGTCGTTAGTGTGGGGCAGGAAAATCAGTTCGGGATGCCGGATGCCGAGGTTCTTCGTCGATGGCGTGCGTTCGGGTCAGAGGTTCACAATACTGCACGTAGTGGGGGGGTCTGGCTTCGTTCGGATGGAGACCGTACGTGGGAGGTTCAATGGCGAAACTGAGATTTCGAAGGGCTCGTCTGTTAGAAATTCGTCCCTGAACGGTTGCTGGTTAGATCTCCCAGATGAAGGGCTGCATCCGTGATCTGGGAGTTCGCTCAAGGCACAGGCCGTTTTCTGGTCATGAGGTTCCACTGCAGGGTAAGAGCAAAGAGAGGTGGCTTACTATCATATTCCTCCCTGGTAATATACTCCATACGGGATTGGTATACACCAATGTACCGGTACAGTGAGCTGTCAGATCGGTATATCAATTTCTACTACCGGAGATTCCCCGAGAGGAAAGTTATCCACACGCCCTACTGTGAATAAAGCACTCTGGGATTTTTAAAAATATATGGTTGTTGTTGTTAGTCGTGTGGAAATGTGGAAAAGTAAACTGCCCACAGCTGCGGAGATTCGGTGTGGACAGCATGGGCACTCGTGCACGGAGTTATCCACAAAAAACGACGCTCAGAAGTCGGTATACGGCGTATATCCCCGATTTAGGGGGTGTTTTCCACCTTTCCACAGCTATCCACAGCGAATTCCGGGATTTTTGCCCGCGGTTTGTCCACAGCCATCCACAGTGTTGAGAACGCGGTGACGGGTGTTGACGGACCCGTGAGTTATGCACCGCCGTTGCCGATCAAAAATCGCCGGTTGGGTTATCCAGATGTTATGGACCACTTATCCACCGGTTATCCACAAAAATGTGGACAAGTCCACAGGCCCCCTCTCGGGGGCTGCAGACTGCCCGTGAGCGGTATATTTCATCCTCAAAGATCCTTCACCGTGTGGGTCGGCTCTTGGGCGAGGCCGAGCGTTCGTTCCCTTATAAGGTGAGGGGCGGCCGTTCGCGCACGACTGCATTACCGCCCGAGTCGTTCGTACATTTCATTCTTGTAGTCCTCCACGCCCGGCTGATTGAAGGGGTTCACGTCGAGCAGGTAGCCGCTGACCGCTACCGCGTGCTCGAAGAAGTAGAGGAGCTCGCCGATGGGTTCAGGGGCAATCTCGTCGAACCAGATCGTGACGTTGGGGACGCCTCCGTCGGCGTGGGCTTGCGCTGTGCCGTCATAGGCGGCGTGCGTCACGTCGGCCATTTTCTTTCCAGCGACGTAGTTGAGTCCGTCCACGTCGTTTGCCGTTTCGGGGATGTCGAGATCGCCGGGGTCGTCCTCGGGCATGAGGAAGGTCTCGATCAGGTTGCGCTGGCCCTGTTGCATGTACTGCCCGATAGAGTGGAGGTCGGTGGTGTACTGGGCGACGGTGGGGAAGAGGCCGGTACCGTCTTTGCCTTCACTTTCGCCGAAGAGCTGTTGCCACCACCGTCCGATGTCTAGAAGCTTCGGTTCGAGCACCGCGAGGGCCTCCACGTCGTACCCGTCGTTCAAGAGGAGGTAGCGAAGGGCGGCGTAGCGCAGCGCGTCGTGCTCTTCGGTACTGCTAATCTCTTCGCAGGCCGAGACGGCGCCGTAAAAGAACGAGTGGATGTCGATCCCCGCCGCGGCGATCGGGAGCAACCCGACGGGGGTCATAACGGAGAATCGTCCCCCCACGTCGTCCGGGATGACGTATTTCTTGTAGAAGTCGTGGGCCTCGTGGAGTGCGTTGAGGGCGCCTTGCTCCTTGTCGGTCGTTATGATCGTGCGGTCGGACGGGTCGTCGAACTGGTCGTCCATCCACTCCCGGACCACCCGAAAGGAGAGGGCCGTTTCGAGCGTGGTCCCGCTCTTCGAGATCACGTTCACGAAGACCGACTGTCCCTCCAGGTCGTCGAGGAGTTCCTGGAGATACGCGCCGCTCGTGTGGTGGCCGGCGAACCGCACCTCGGGAGGCTGGGACGGATTGGCGCTCTGTCCCTTCGGGGCGTCTGCGGGTGAGGATTCGGCCGAACGAGAGGCAAGGTACGGGGTGAGCGCGCTAATCACGGCCCGGGCGCCGAGGTACGACCCCCCGATGCCGAGGCACAGGAGCACGTCGGCATCCCGCCGGAGCCGATCGGCCGTCGCCTGAATGTCTTCCAGTAGGGCGTCATCGGGGTTGAGGAGCAGGTCGCGCCACCCCAACATGTCGCTGCTCGTGCCAGTTTTGTTGAGAACGGCCTCGTGGGCGTCCGCTACCTGTGGTTGAAGGTCCTCTAGTGCCCCGTCGTCAAGAAACGAGTGTACGTGTTGGTCGTCGAGTCGAACCATGATTTGGACGTTCTTATGATGATGTCGTTGTGAGTGGCTGCAGCGAAACTATCGGTACGGCTGCTAAGACCCAAAACCTACAAAACGAGCGCTCCATCCGTGAAACGACGGCTCGTTGAAACTCTTGCGTGCAGTCTTCACCTTGGGAGAAGGAATTTGGTGACCCTCTTCTCTTTTCCTCGATTCTGCGTCTCTCCGGGCGTTCCGTTCCACTTCACCGAGCGATCGGGTTGCACCTCATGCAGTTACTCCTGTACGTCGGATTTGCGGTGGGGGGGACCGTAATTTGTTGGTGGGGAAGTGGCATATTAGAAGAGACGTCTCGTCGGCTCGCCGTTTATCACCAGTTGCCGGCCACAGTGCAGGGAGCTGTCATTACAGCCGTGGGGTCCAGCTTTCCGGAATTGTCGAGTACGGTGCTCGCCACCCTGATCCACGGCACGTTCGACTTGGGCGTTGCCTCCGTCGTGGGGTCGGCCCTCTTCAACATCCTGGTGATTCCGGGCGTGTCGGGGATCGTGGGAGGGCGCATGGAGTCTGGGCGTCTTCTCGTGTTCAAGGACGTCCAGTTCTACGTGACCTCGGTAGCGGTACTCATGCTCACGTTTGCCTTGGCAGCCCTGTACTATCCCGTGCCCGGCTCCGACCTCATCATGGGGACGGTGACCCGCTCTCTCGCCCTGATGCCTCTATGCTTCTATGGGGTGTATCTCTACCTCCAGTTGCTGGCGGTGCAAGATCACGTTGGGGAGGTCCCACCGGGTGACCTGGAGCCGATCCGGGAATGGCTCCGGTTGGGCCTGAGCCTCGTCCTCATTCTCGTGGGCACGGAAGGACTGGTGCGTGCGGCGGTGGGCTTCGGCGACTGGTTCGGCACGCCCTCCTTTCTGTGGGGGCTTACCGTGGTCGCGGCCGGCACGAGCCTCCCGGACATGTTCGTCAGTGTGCGGGCGGCCCGTAGCGGATACGGTACGGTGAGTCTGACCAACGTGCTGGGCAGCAACGTCTTCGATCTGCTCGTCGCGGTGCCGCTCGGGATTCTCATTGCCGGGGCGTCTACCGTCAACTTTTCGGCTGCCGTGCCCATGATGGGCATCCTCGGCGTTGCGACCATAGCGCTCTTCGTCATCCTGCGCACGAACGAGTCTCTGGAGCCCAAAGAAGCAGTGGGGCTCCTGGGGCTGTACGTCCTCTTTCTCGCGTTCGTGGGCCTGGAAACGGTGGGCATTCTCTCCTTCATGACGTGAGTCGGGGCTCTGATTTTCGACGGGAGATCCCCGCTTCCCTCCCTCCATTCTTCATACTCTTTCTTCTCTCGCCCCTTCAGGGACCGCTGATCTCATCGGAACCCCGGTATGGCAGACGCCATACCTCTTGAAATGCCTGCGCGCCCGCACGCTTCGATCACGAATAGGCCCCGGCGTTATGCTGACGGTTGATGTCACTTCCCTTTCGGACGGCATTCATCAGCTTGAGTTTTCGCCGTCGGCCGAGGAGGCGGCGCTCGACCCGACGACGTTCCGCGACGTCCACGTGGAAGCAGAGCTGCAGTGCCACCGGGATCGGATTCTCGTGAAGCTGTGGGCCACGGCTACGGCGGAGCTCACCTGCGACCGTACGCTTCAGTCCTACGATGAGCACGTAGAGGGGGACTATAGCCTGCTGTTCGGCCCGCCGTCGATGGTGGGGCAAGAAGGGGAGGAGTTTGAGGAGGTGCGGCCGTTCCTGCCATCGGACCAGGAAATCGACTTGACCGACGTGGTGCGGGACACGCTGCTCCTTTCCCTCCCGCAGCGGCAGATTGCCCCGGGGGCCGAAGAGGAGCCCATCGATCAGGAATTCGGTACGCCCGACGAGGAGGAAGAGGAGCCGATCGACCCACGCTGGGATGAGCTCCGAAAGCTGCGAGACGATAACTCGACGGAGGAAAACCCCTAATTTCCTCGTCGGGGTTGGGCACTGCCTGCTATAAATTCTGAGCAAATTGAGCGGCGGAGCGTGAACATCCGGATTCGTCCCGCCATCTTATGAAGTCCGCCGTACCCAAATTTGGACCTTTTGTATTGTTTACCGCATGCCCGCGGTACCCTTTGGTCCACCGGGTTGGATTGGTGATACCGTTTGTTTTCATTGACTGGGATTGAGTTATGGCTGTACCCAAACGACGACATTCGAAGTCGCGCACTCGCAAGCGCCGCTCCACCTATTACAACGAGTTGGAGCCGCCACAGCTTATGGAGTGCAACAATTGCGGCAACCCGAAGGTGATGCACCGTGCCTGCAAGCACTGTGGGCACTACCGGGGACGACAGGTCATTGAGCCGTCCGAGGAGTACATGGTGTAGCTGAGCGGGGGACCCACGTTTGTTTGGCGTACGCGCACGTCCCACCGAGGGGGCCTCTCAGCGTTCGGTTCGGGGCGTGTCATTTCTTTGTCGGGTCTTCGTCCCGTCTTTCGACGGCGACCCGGCGATTCTCCCTCCGCACAGCTATGTTTGCGGCGGGTCCGTCCTTTCCGTGATCGGACCCTCCGGAGCGGACGCGCTCCCCCTTTTCCTCACTACACTCGTTTTCCGGGACACACTCTGACGGCTCGTATGGCTTCGCGTATTGCTGTAGACGCAATGGGGGGCGACGACGCGCCCGAAGCCGTGGTTACGGGGGCCATTCAGGCCGTGAACCACGCAGACCGGGACACGTCCGTCCTCCTCGTCGGTCCGGAGGCGCAGATTCGATCGGTGCTCGAGCAGCATTCGGACGCTCCCTTCGACGCCCTCGACATTGTGGATGCCCCCGACGTCATCGGGATGGGAGAAAAGCCCGCGGCGGCCGTGAAGCAGAAGACAAACTCGTCGATCCACCAGGGCATTGCCGCTCACCACGACGGCAAGGCGGATGCGTTTGTGAGTGCTGGGAATACTGGGGCCGTCATGGGGGCTTCGATGTTTATCCTCGGCCGGATTCCGGGCGTGCAGCGGCCTTCGATTACCGGCTTCTTCCCGAACCTTCGCGGCTCGTCCGTCGTCCTGGACATCGGCTCCAACGTGGACTGCAAGGCGTCCCACCTCGTCCAGTTTGCCCGCATGGGGACCATCTATGCCCAGCAGATGCTGGACAACGACGATCCCACCGTGGGGTTGATTAACATTGGGGAGGAGCCGGGGAAGGGAAATGAGGTCGTGAAAGAGGCCTACGAACGGCTCCAGGAAAATGACGACATTCACTTCGAAGGCAACGTGGAGGGGGGCGACCTTCTGCTCTACGCTGCCGACATCCTCATCTGCGACGGGTTCGTCGGGAACGTTCTGCTGAAGTTTGGCGAGAGCATGACGACGGTGCTTTCGGAGATGACCCAGCAGGAGATGGACCGCCAGGGACTGTCGGACGACGAGCAGGCCCTCGTGACGAGCGTGCTCGGGGAGGTGAGCCATCACTTCGACGCCGAGTCGCTAGGCGGGGCCCCGCTGCTGGGAGTGAATGGAAACGTCCTGATTGGCCACGGCAGCTCCTCGCCCGACGTGATCGAACAGATGATCCACGCGGCGGCTACCCTGTCCAATACGGAGGTCATTCCCGCGATTGAGGCCGCGTTCCAGTCTGAGACCGGGTAATGTCCCGGGGTCTGTGTTCTCCGTCCCACCACTTGCTCCAACCGTATGTCTTCGCCTTCCCCTCCCCGTCGCGCCGCCATCACGTCCGTAGGGCACTACCTGCCGGACGAACGGCTCACGAACAGCGACCTGGAGGCGATGGTGGAGACCAACGATGAGTGGATCCGGACGCGTACCGGCATCCGGGAGCGGCGCATCCTGGGGGACGACGGCAAGGCGACGGCGTTTATGGCCACTGAGGCCGCCCGCGAAGCCCTCGACGAGCGCGGCCTCTCGCCTGAGGAGGTGGACATTATCGTCGTGGCCACGGTCACACCCGACATGCTCTTTCCGGCCACGGCCACCATCGTACAGGACAATATTGGGGCTTCCAATGCCTGGGGCTTCGACCTCTCGGCGGCCTGCAGCGGCTTTCTGTTCGGTCTCACCACCGGGTCTCAATTTATTGAGACGGGCCAGGCGGATACGGTCCTCGTCATTGGGGCCGACAAGATGAGCTCGATCGTCGACTACACCGACCGCACCACGTGCATCCTCTTTGGGGACGGGGCCGGGGCTGTGGTACTGGAGGCGGACGAGGAGATGGGCCTCCGAGATACGGTGCATCACACCGATGGAGAGCACGGTGATCTGCTGTGCATGAAGGGAGGCGGCAGTCTCAATCCCCCCACCCACGAGACGGTGGACGAGCACATGCACTTTATTCACCAAGATGGGCGGCAGGTCTTCAAGTTTGCCGTCACGCGCATGGCGGATGTCTGCGTGGAGGTGATGGAGCGCAATGACCTGACGCCCGACGACGTGCAGTACCTTGTGCCGCACCAGGCCAACCAGCGCATCATCGACGCCACGGCCAAGCGGATGGGCCTCGATTCCGACAAGGTGATGGTCAACATCGACCGCTACGGCAACACCACGGCGGCCACCATTCCGCTCTGTCTGTACGACTGGGAAGAGGAGCTCTCCCGCGGCGACAATCTCGTGCTCACGGCCTTCGGCGGCGGCTTTACGTGGGGCGCCAGCTACCTCACCTGGGCCTACGATGGGCAATGACGAATCTTGAGTGGCGAGTTACGAATGAATCGCGAGGCGGGGCGCTCTGTATTTCACGATTCACTCTTCGCTCACTCATGAGCAGTGACGGACGCTGCACCGGTGGACGTATGGCTCGTCCCCAGAATCAGGAAGCAACGTTCCATTCGCAATTCGAAATTCCCAATTCGACATTGCCATGATGGCATTTCTCTTTCCCGGGCAGGGATCGCAATCGGTGGGCATGGGCTACGAGCTGTTTGAGCAGTATCCGGAAGCGCGGGCCCGGTTCGAGGCCGCCAACGACCTGCTGGACGTGGATCTCCTCACCCTCATGTTTGGGCTCGACTCCAGCATTGATTCGGAGGAGCAGCTCAAGCAGACGGCCATCACCCAGCCCGCGCTCTACACGCACAGCCTGGCGGCGATGGCCGTGCTGGAGAACAACGGCCTGACGCCGGACATGGCGGCCGGGCACAGCCTGGGCGAGTACAGCGCGCTGGCGGCTGTGGGCGCACTCTCGTTCGAGGAGGGCCTCCGTGTGGTGCGTCGACGCGGCGAGCTGATGGCGGAGGCGGGGGAGCGACGCCCCGGGGCGATGGCTGCCGTCATGGGCGCCGACGATGAAGACGTGGAGGCCGCCTGCACGGCCGTGTCGGACGAGGGCGAGGGCGTCGTACAGACGGCCAACTACAATGCCCCTGGGCAGGTCGTCATCTCGGGAGATCAGGAAGCGGTCGAGAAGGCGACGGCCCGCATCAAGGGCCGCGCGATTCCGCTGCCGGTGAGCGGGGCCTTCCATTCCCCCCTGATGGAGTACGCGCGGGAGGGGCTCGGCGAGGTGCTGGAGGCCGTGACGATTGACGAGCCCGACTGTCCCGTGTACCTGAACGTGACGGCTGAGCCCACCACCGATCCCGACGAGATACGGCAGCGGCTCATGGAGCAGCTCCTCTCGCCGGTGCGGTGGGCGCAGTCCCTGCGGCGCATGCGAGACGACGGCGCGACTCGGTTTGTGGAAGTGGGGGCGGGCGACGTTCTACGGGGACTCGTGGGGCGCACGCTCGACGACGTTGAGACGGCCGGAGCGGGGACGCCGGAGGAGATTGAAGACCTATCCGCCGGCTTGTAAATTCCCTGTCCTTCCAGTACACCTGAGATTGGGAGGGAGTGTGATTCTCCCTTCACTGACTCTCTTGGTGATGTTGTGGGTTGGTTCTGATGTCCGGCACGTCTCCAGGCTCGCCTTCTTTATTCTGGTGTCCGCCTGCGTCGGGTGTGGGCACTCCTCCTACACAGTCTCTCCGGGTCACCTTGCCGAACGTTGGATCTTGAACGAACGTGACGTCCGTTCCCATCCAGATTCATTGGACGCGGTATCGGTTGAGGTGGGAAAGAGGAAGGTAGACGTTTCGCTCGAAAGGGACTATGAAGCCATCCATCGAAAATGGTCCTGCAAGTCTGACCCGCAAGACCTGAGTTTCGCGACCCTTTGGAGTCAGGAGGTTCTCGTCGCTGCCCTTGAGTCAAATTACGCCCTGAGTACCCTCAGTAAACGGCGGGCGCTTCGCATCTACAGCGAGAGGCTGAAGAAGTATTACAACGCGATCCGGGTCGACTTTTTTGGCTTTCATAGAACGGCACCTGCGGGACCGGGCTTTGATATTGAGCTTCGAATCGATGGGAATGCGTACGAACCCGTCAAACAAAATTCTGGACCGCCTCAAAGTGCCTGGCTTGCCGGGGGGAGAGAAGAGACATACTACCAAAGCTCGTTCTACTTTCCTCGATCTGTCGATGGAGAAGACGTGTTGGAAGGGGCTCGGTCGGTGAAGCTTCTGATTGCTAGTTCGGAGTTATGCGTGTGGAGGTGGGGGGACACCCCTCAAGGCCACTGATGTAGAGAGGATCGCTCCATTGTTGACTGGAGCCGAAGGCCACGGGGGGGCGGGTTGCTACATTGGAACGCGTGTCGCTTTGCGTGAGTGCTACAGGGTCCGTCCCTCCGCCTTCATCTTATCTCCACCATGTTCCAGTCCTGGCCCGGCGATGCTCGATTCTCCGCCTGCTTATCCGTAGCGATCGTTCTTCTCCTCGTCGGTTGTGCCGGGGGAGGAAGTTCGTACACGGTCGATACGGCCGACCTTGCGCAGCGATACCTGCCCACGACCCGCAGTGTCGATCATCATCCGGACTCGCTCCGGGGGTTTTCGATCACTGAGAATGAAAACCGTTACGAGGTCTCCCTTGAAAACAGCTACGAGTCGTTGCATCGGAAGTGGTCCTGCACGTATCAGAACCTCGGCACCGGCCGGAATCGACAAACGCGAAGCTACGCGACGTTTTGGAGCAAGGAGCTGTCGATGGCCTCACTGGAGGCCGAGGTCGGCTTTTCGACTATAACGAAAGAGCGGGCGCGAGGACTGCTTGAAGAACAGGTGCAGGAGTACGAGCGGACGATCCAGATTGACCTTTACTGGTTCGAGTCCGAGGGCAATTCGCTCGTCGCGGGGCCGGGGAGCCGCGTAGAGCTCCGAGTGGACGGCGAGCGATACCGTCCTGCTGAGGAGTCCCACGGCCCCCTTCGGGAGACCTTCTTGCTACAGGGAGATGGACGTGCCCTGTACCGTCGCAATACGTTCCACTTTGCTCGAATGGTAGACAGTACCGACATTCTGAAAGACACGGACGGCATGTCCCTTACGATCAACCGGTCGGGGTCTCGAGTCCGGTTCACCTGGGAATGGGAGGACGGGGCCCAGTCGAAGGCGCATCTTGATCGGGAACGATCGGTTCCGTCTGGGAACGTGTCCGTTTCTCCCGTCCGTTCGGAGACCCATCGATTGCTTTCTTCTTCAGATTATTCTTTTATCGAACATGGACGTTGATCTCGACGGATACTCCGTTCTCGTGACCGGGGGGACCCGGGGCATTGGCCGTGCCATCGTTCAAGAGTTTGCGGAGGCGGGGGCGCGCGTCGCGTTCACCTACCGCTCGTCCACCAGCGAGGCCGAAGCCCTCGTGAATGAGCTCGAAGAACAGGGCACCGACGCCCTCTCCCTGCAGGGGGACGTCGCCGACACAGACGTGGCCCAGTCGCACGTAGACGCCGTGGTCGACCGCTGGGAGACGCTCGACGTGCTGGTGAACAACGCCGGCATCACGCGGGATGGACTCATGCTGCGCCTGACAGAAGAAGACTGGGATGCCGTCCTCGACACGAACCTCAAAGGCGTGTTCAATTTCTCGAAGGCGGCCTATCGGCCCATGATGCGCAGTGGGGGCTCCATTATCAACATTTCCTCCGTCGTGGGGACCAACGGCAACGCTGGGCAGACCAACTACGCCGCGTCCAAGGCTGGCATCGTGGGCTTCTCCAAAAGTCTCGCCAAAGAGTTGGGCAGCCGCGACGTGACCGTAAACGTCGTGGCGCCGGGCTACGTGAAGACCGACATGACCGACGAGCTCGACGACGACACCCGCAAGTCCATCCTCGACACGGTTCCGCTTGACCGATTGGCCGAGCCCCGTGAAATTGCGGAGTCGGTGCTTTTTCTTGCCTCCCCGGCCGCCGACTACATCACCGGGCACGTTCTTCACGTCAACGGGGGCATGTCGATGTAGTCTCGTCGGGATTCAACACGCGAAATTCGAAGGCCTAGAGAGGATCGTTCGGGCACCCGCCTTCGTACACGACTCCAGTCTCTAAAGGGCAGTCCCTCGGCCGATGCCCTGCTGGACCCCATACGACGTTGCTGTATTGAACCTGGAACCTAGATGTTTGGCTGATGGCCCCTGATATTTCGGAGAGTCCGTACACGAACGTCATTGACCTCACCTCGAAGGCGCAGGAAGAAGAACGCCGCGAAAAGATGGAGGGGGGATTGCGCGAACCGGATCCCCCGCTCGACGAGATCACGGTCGAGCAGTTGCCCGAGGAAATTGACCAGGCCATGCGGGCGGCGGGATGGAGCGATCTCATGGACGTCCAGCGCAAGGCGATTCCCTACATCCTGGAGGGGCGCGACCTCATTGTGCAGTCGCAGACCGGCTCTGGGAAGACGGGCGCGTTCTTGCTGCCTCTTTTCCAGCTGCTCAACCCCGACAAGAAGGAGCAGCAGGTCCTCATCCTCACGCCCACCCGTGAGCTGGCCCGGCAGATCCACGAAGAGTTTGAGCGCATGAAGATTGCCACGCCGCAAACGAACCGGCTGGAGGCCGCCCTCATCTATGGCGGCGTCGGATACGGGCCGCAGATCGAGGCGCTGGACAACGGGGCACAGGCAGTGATTGGCACCCCGGGTCGCATCCTCGACCACCTCAAGAAGAACAACTTCGACGCGTCCACCGTCCGGATGCTCGTGCTCGACGAGGCCGACGAGATGCTGTCGATGGGCTTTTACCCGGACATGAAGGACATCGTCGACTATCTTCCGCAGGCCCGGGAATCGCACATGTACAGCGCCACCATGCCGCCCAAAGTGCGGTCGGTGGCCCGCGAGTTTCTAGACGATCCCGGCTTCCTGTCGCTCAGCAGCGACAAGGTGAGCGTAGAGGAAATCAAGTACCGGTACTACCTGGTGAGTCCGATGGAGAAGGACCGGACGCTGGAACGGCTGCTGGAGCTGGAAGAGCCGGAGTCGGCCCTCATCTTCGCCAACACGAAGAAGGAGGTTCGGTACCTCGACCGGTTCCTCGGCAATAAGGGGTACGACGTGGACCAGATGTCCGGCGACCTGTCCCAGCGGGACCGGGAACAGGCGCTCGATCGGCTGCGCGAAGGCAATCTTCGCCTGCTCGTGGCCACGGACGTGGCGGCGCGCGGCATCGACGTGTCCGACCTCAGCCACGTCTTCATCTACGACGTGCCGCAGGACCACGAGTACATCATCCACCGCTCCGGCCGTACGGCGCGCGCCGGGAAGAAGGGGACTACCATCGTCCTTGCCACTCACGAGGACGAGTTTGAACTCAAGCGGATGGCCAACACCTACGACATCGACATCGAGAAGGCCGAGCTGCCGGAGGATCCGCACCGTACCGCCACCGAGCTCCTAGAGGAGCGCTACGCCGATACGTCCCACAATCGGGACGAGGTCGACGAATTTGTGCCGCTCGTGGAGGAGCTTTCCGAGGATCGGCCCGAGTTGTTGGCCTCGCTGGTCACGGAGCTCTACCTTGAATCGAAAGAAGAGAAAAACGGAAAAGCGGATCAGGAATCCTCTTGAGTTTGGAGGAACCTGGCTTGGGCAGCCGATGGGTCGCCGTCCCCATTGTAGACGGGCATTTCGTAACCGGTACGTTCATTTCTTCGGCGAAAGAGCACCTGCCGATCTCTATCGGCGCATCGGGCGTTTTCGTTTCTCTCTCGTCGTAGGGGGGCAG
>JAHENZ010000322.1 GCA_018609755.1 Salinivenus sp.
ATCGCCTAGAGTAAGTCTTCTAATGCTAAGATATAAGACACCAAAATAACCAAGAGGAATTAATGAACTCTTTAATGCAGCTAAAAGTTCATGACCAATTTCACCCGGTAAGGATATTTTAGATTTTTTCATTAATTTAAACTGAAAAATAACGCCAACTAAAATACCTAATGATTATATGAATTTTGATTGAATAAATTGAGAATACCCTCCATAATTATTCTTCATTTTTATTGGTAGCTCTTATTTAAATTTGTATCCATATGTGAATTGTAATACATCGGATCTTTCAATAAAATAATGTATAGTAAGGATCTTAAGTCCTTGATAAATTTTTACTTGCTATTTCTCATTTAACTTATTTCTAGTGACAAACTCCTTTTCTTCATAAGGTATTGTATCAGGTAATTCAATATCTAATGAATCAAATAATGATTTCTCTTTCTCTCTTGGTTGAGGAATGCTTAATATTTGACTATCTCCTATCTCTACCTTAGTTCCTGTATACTGCTTCAAAATTTCAATTCCCTCGGGTACTGTCATATCTAATCCTTCCCAATGTTCACGCAAATATCTCTCTATTTTATAGGCCAACATTACTATAAATAAATGGGATACTGTTCTCTTACCATCCTGAAGAAATATAGGTCTTACACCCAGAAAATCTTTACTTGTCCGAAATATCCACTCTACCTTGGATAAGTCTTTGTATCTAGCATGTACCGCTTCTTTGGGCTTATCTTCTTTAGGTAAATCTGTCTTGATTGCATAACATCCATCTAACTCTTCTCTCTTTTCTAAAGCTTGCTCGTCTACCTCTAACCCTATCTCCCTGGGATCATCATCGGATTGTGATATTGATAATATTCCGGAAAGTTTTAATTTAGATACTTTTTGCTTTAAATCTCTGATTTGAATCTCTGGGTCAGCTCCTGGATGTTCAACTAAATATTGGTTCGATTCTTCTATACTTTTTTTAATACTTTCTATCTTTGAGCTGCGATTCTTACGAATTTCTTTAGCACGACAGGGATTTCTACGCAGTATATACCTAACCCCTTCCTCATCATCATAGACCTCTTTTATATCCTCTGTGAACAAGGATAGCTGAAATGTACCTCGCTTTAAAAATGTCCTTATCTCTCTTTTACCTATGGAAGTTATATAATTATAATCCTCAGACTGATTTGACAAATCCTCTATCTGAGGACTTTTTATCATTCCTTTATCTCCTACAAAAACTACATTATCACAATCAAATTGATTGCCCATTTTGGATATTTGGCGCCTAAATGTACTTGTATCTCCTGTATTACCCTGAAACGCTTCAATACCAAAAGGCTCTCCTGAAGAACTGGCTATAACACCATAAACTATCTGTTGCTTGCCTTTCTTATTATCACGATTATATCCATAGTCTGCATAAAAATTCTTCTCTCCCTCAAAATATGAAGAGGTTACATCATATAAATATATATCATCACCATTACCAAACTTAGATTGCCAATAATTAAATAAATTTACTTCAAAATTATCTTTTCTCTTATACAACCAGTCAAGTGTAGAATAAAGATCATCTTCATTAAATTCATTAATATCAAGTACACTTTCAACTGCATATGTGTTGGCTAGTCTTACTGCAGCTAAACGTGAGCTCTGATCTATTAATCTTGACATTACCATCCACTGAGCTAACTTGCCTTTTTTACTATCTCCTAAGACTTTCTTGATACCTAATCTTTCTGAAACTTTGTCCAGAACATAAGGTAAACCAAAGTTTTTACCCTTTTCACAATTTCCTTTAGCAAGTTGACTGAGATGTGAGATATTATTGCTATTATTAAGGGCAATTTTAATAGCTTCAATAGTATCCTCAGGCCAATCTGAGATATTAGCTACTGTTTTCTTTTTATACTTACCATTTTCTTTAATAGATTTTCTAATTAAGACTCTTCGGTAAGTTTTTCCATCTCTTTGATATGTTTGATCATCTATATGCATATTGTGACCATAATATACAATTTATATACATTATTATCAACTACTAATTATAATTAATAGTGACTAACCTTAATCATCTAAACCCCTTTTATAGTTGTTAATATTCCTTTTACGTTATGTATGCTTTGAAAAATCCGATACATATTTTATGGTTTCGTAAAAAGTGTTTTTCAAACTATTTAATAAGAATTGAATAATTTACCATATTAATGTTTATTCATGGTTTATATGTGATCCGACTCCGCTCATCACGACGACTATTAGACTTTGTATGAAACCATCATATTTGATTTCTAACATATTTTTCTAATGTAAACAAATTACTTTCCTTTTATCAAATACAATGATTTCAATAATTTTTGAATTTATAAATAAAATGGAGTAATTCTATAAATTACTCCATGCTTTTCGTAACCGGAATTACATGAGGATTTTTGGATAGAGGATTCTCTTTTACTATTACCATGGTATCATATACTTCTTCGATATTTTGATAGGTTAATACTTTGTGGGGCTTTCCTTCACAAAAAACATTCCCATCGTTAAGCATCAGTATTCTATCACAGTATTCGCTTGCAAGATTTAAATCATGGAGTACCATTATTATTGTTATATCCATTTCTTTATTAATTTCTTTCAAAATATTAAGTATTTTTATCTGGTATGATATATCTAAATGAGAAGTAGGTTCATCAAGTAACATTATGGGAGATTCCTGAGTAAGGCATTTTGCAATTTGAACTAATTGTGTCTCGCCTCCACTCAGGTTTGAAATTTTTTTTTCTACTAATTTTTCAATATACAACATATCTATATACTTTTTAGCGATTTGACTATCTACTTGCTTTTCAAAAATTTGATACTTGTCAAAATAAGGAGTTCGTCCTGCAAGTATGTATTCAAAAACTGTTTTATGAATATCTTCTATCTTTTGTTTTACGTAGGATATCTCTTTTGCCAGCTCCCTATTATCATAATTCTTTATATTCGTACCACTGATTGTTACAGTACCTTTATCAACCTCCAACAAATTTAATATTATTTTCAATAATGTTGTTTTTCCTGCTCCATTTGGGCCAATAATTCCAACAACCTCTTTCCTATTGGCAGAAAAAGTTATATTCTTTAATACAGATTTTTTATCGTATGAGAAGTTTATATTTTTAAGATTGATAATTTCTGACATTTATAATCTTACTTTCTTATAGTTTAATAAGTAAACAAAACTAATTCCTCCTACTATTCCGGTAATAACTCCGACTGGTAATTCAATAGGTGCCGCGATAGTTCTAGCAAGAGTGTCTGATAATATCAAAAACGTCCCTCCTAAAAGATAAGAGGATATTATTAAATATCTATTATCATTTCCGAATATAATTCTCATTGTATGGGGGATTATTAATCCTACAAAACTTATAACACCTGCTACGGCAACACAAACACCTGTTGTAAGTGAAGCAAGTATAAATACATATTTTTTCACTCTTTCTACATCTATACCAAGTGACCTGGCTTCCTCTTCACCAAGAGAAAAAATATTTAACCTATAACTAATTAGAAAACTTAAAATTAATGCTACTATAGAAACAAAAAATGAAATCAAAATTAAATTGAAATTCGGTTCATTAAGATTTCCCATTAACCAAAATAAAATAGTATTAAGTTCTCTTTCTCCGGATAGAGCCATTATCAACATTACGAGAGAGGAAGAAATAAAACTTATCATCACTCCAATTAATAATATACTTTGGAGCTGTAGTTTATTCTGTTCAATGCCCATATTATATACTAAAACAATTATAGCCATAGCACTTATAAATCCAAAAACTGGATAGGAAAAAATTCCAAAAATATTGCCTATATTAAAAAGAGTCGCCAGGCTTATACCAAGTGAAGCACCTCCTGAAATTCCCAGAGTAAAAGGTTCCACCAATGGATTTTTAAATATTCCCTGTAACAACAATCCTGAAATACTAAGAGCACCACCTACTGACAAACCAAGGATAACTCTTGGCAGTCTTATATTTAGGATTATGTCTTCTAGAAGTTTGTTTTCGCTGTTTTGGAAGATTATTTCTATTATTTTAAAAAAACCAATTTCCTTCGAACCTATTGAAATCGATACAATGGCTACTGTGATTAATAAAATTAAGAAAAGAATATTATATGAAACTATTCTTAAAAGCTTATTTTTCTTCATTATTTTTTTTCTAATAGTTTTTGCATTCTTTTTATAGATTCCAGAAAATTAAATGGGTTTGGAGTTGAGAAAACGAATGGATCTACAAGAAATATTCTGTCATTTTTAACTGCATCCAATGAAGTATATTCTTTCCAGGTCTTCTTCTCATTTAATCCTGTACTACTGGTATCGGCAATAAA
>JAHENZ010000323.1 GCA_018609755.1 Salinivenus sp.
GCCCCGTCGCGCATTCGAGGGTGGATTCGGGGAAGCGGGAGGAGCACGGGAGAATCAAAATGAACACGACTCCCCCGGCGAGTGTCGTGTGTCGCCGAGGGAGCCGTTGAGCAGCGGCAAGGAACGGCCGTCTGCCACGATCAGGAAGGGAGATTCCCGGGCACTACGGTCGCGTGTATTCGAGGGTGTTCTCGTGGGTGCGCTCCGGCGTGTCGGCCACGTCGTGCTCGATCATCTCGTTCGGCGCGTCGCCCTCGCGTTGCACGAGGTCGAAGGCGTCGTACGGCTTGCCGGTGGCCGTGTAGGACCGAAATTTTAGCGTGTCCTGCTGAACGCGGACCACCTGATAGAGCTGCGTATTTTCGGCCCCGCGCTCCATCTCCACGCCGTCGAAGTCTTCCCAGCGGTCGGGCTTGATCTCGTACATCTTCGCGCCGCTCACGGAGTTGACGTACACCGTGCCGCCCTTTGGCGACCGCGCGTTCACGCCCTGCTCCAGATTTTCGAGCCGGCCGCGGGCATACGTGTGATCGTGTCCCTGAAGGACGAGATCCACGTTGTACTCGTCGAAGAGGGGCGTCCACTTCTGGCGGAGCTCCTCGTTGTTGCGGCCCTCGCCCGACGAGAACATGGGGTGGTGAAAGGTGGCCACCGTCCAGCGGACGTTCTCGTTCTGTGCCGCATCCTGGAGCGTCGATTCCAGCCACTCCGTCTGCGTGGCGAGGACCTCCTCGTCATTACCGGCGGCCTCCGAGTTGAGGCCGATGATGCGCATGCCCTGATAGTCGAGATAGTACACCGACTCCTTCAGGCCTTCCGGTCCATTCTGAGGGAAGGTGAACTGCGGATGCCAGTGGATCGACAGCTTCTCCGGGCTTTCCTTCTCCACCTCCATCAGGAAGTGGCCGGTCAGGGTGCTGCCGTCGACGGATACGTCTTGCAGCGGATACTCGTCGCCGTCCTCACTCACGAGGGTGGCATTGTATCCGGAACCACCGCCCTCAATTTGGAGCGTCCCGACGTACTCGCCGTTGTCCACGTTGTAGTCCCAGTCGCCCGCCGGATAATTGTCGGCCGACGGGGAGGCACTGCTCGTGGCTTCGAGCGGTTCGGGATTGCCGTCCGGCTCCAGGATGGTGCCGGTCATCTCCTGCCCGGAGGCCTCGACCTCCACCTGGAAGGTGTCGCGCTCGTGCCAGTGCTCGTAGCCGGCATACTCGTGGTTGCCCGGTACGGCCACGTTCGGAATCATGCTTTGGATGAAGCCGCCGCCCTCGTTCCAGTGGCCCCACTCCACGTTCCGGTGGGCGTTGTTCACGAGGTCGCCCGCGTGGAGCAGGAAATCGACGTTTGGGGCGTCGGCGTAGGCCTGCCGGATGACCCGCGACCAGTGGGAGCGCACGTTGTTCTGCGCGTCGCCGAGGTAGACGAAGCTGAACGGCTCGGGCTGTGGGCTGGCGGTGCTCGCGTGAAACCACTCGCTCCAGTGCTCGCCGTCGCCCACGCGGTAGGCGTACAGCGTGTCGGCCATCAGGCCGTCGAAGGTCACGGAGTGGTACTGGGCGTTCACGTGTTCGCCGGTGACCTTGTGCGTGTGCAGGTCCTGCGTCTCGGCGTCGATCGTTTTCGCCTTCGTGTAGAACGACGGCTCCCCGAGCGCCGGGGCGATCTGCGCCTTCGCGTCGGTCACCGTGCTGTCGGTGCGCCAGGAGACACTCAGTGTAGAGGCGGGATCATCGGCGTAGCTGAGGACAATCCGATCCGGATACGCACTGGGCGTAGCGGACGGGAGCGTGTCCGCTTCGGCCTGTGTCTGGGCACCGGAGTTTACCGAGGCGTTCGAGCCGGACGAGGGCGAGGTGCACGAACTCTGCAGGAGTCCGAGCGGAAGGAGGAAGGCAAGAAGAACGACGAATTGTGTGTACAGTCGGTACATAGGGGATATCAATCACGCCAGAGAGGGTGAAAAATCACGGCCCCCCCTTCCTCCCAGGGGAGGAAGGAGGGACGTGATCAGAGGAGAGACACTCAGTCGGAGCCGTTAGAACGAGGCCGAGAGGCCGATCGTCACGGTGCGGCCGCTGAGGAAGTGATATTCGAGGTTGTCCGCCACGCCGGCGTACTCGACTTCGGCGGCATTCGTGACGTTTTCGACCTGCATAATTAGCTCCGGCTCTGCCAACAGGCCGCTGAATTTGTAGCGGGCGTTGACGTCCACGGTGGTGCGGTCGTCCACGTACGTGTCCTCGATCGGCGCGTCGTCCAGTCCCAGCAGGTAGTCGCCGCGGTAGTTGATCGCCACGCGGGCCTCGAAGCCGCTCTTCTGGAAGTACGGGATGACGTTGTACACCAGGTCGGCCTGCTGGAAGAAGGGAAGGTCCCCATCGCGGCCCGGGACCTCGACCTCGGACTCGGTGATGGTCACGTTGGAGTTGAGGCCGAAACCGTTGAAGGGAGAGGGCAGGAACGTGAACGGCTGCTGGTAGGTGGCCTCCAGGCCGAGCACGGTGCCGAGATCCGCGTTCCGCTCCTGCGTCCGGCGGACACTGTCGAACGTTCGTCCGTCCCCGAACGGGTCTTGGACGTTCCGCTCCTCGCTCTGGAACCGATAGATCGGATTGTCAATCCGCTTGTAGAAGCCCGCGACGGACGCCAGCCCACCGCTCGGGATGTAGTATTCGGCGGTGAGGTCAAAATTCATCGCGCGGTACGGGGACAAGTTCGGATTCCCCTCCTCGACGCTGGCCGTGGTTTGGGCGCCCGTGTCGTTGATTTCCACCTCGCTGAAGGACGACAGGTCGTCGTAATCCGGACGTCCAATGGTGTTGGACCAGGCGCTACGGAATTTGAGGTCGTCCGTAGCGTCGAGCGTGAGGTGTACCGACGGGAGCACGTCGGTGTAGGCATTCTCGAAGGTCTGACTGCTCGTCTCAAGCCCCTCTTCCTCCACCAGCTGAAAGCGGGTCGACGAGGTCGAGGTGTGTTCGACGCGTGCGCCCACCAATGCCGTCAGTGGGCCAAACTCCGTCGAGACCATGGCGTAGCCCGCGTAGATGCTCTCCTCGTTCTCGGAGTCGTTTTCCACGTCTTCCACCTGCACTTCGTCCGAGTTAATCACGTACGGACTGTTCGCATTCTGGCAGGACCGGTCTCCGGAGAATGGATTGCTGATGGAGGGGTTACAGATGTTGTTGAGGAAGTCGTTGGCGAACGCATCCGTATCGGCGAAGGGCATGAGCCCGTTGCCGACCTGGACCGTCTGGACGCGGGGCGCCGTGTAGTCCGCAAGCGTGAGGCTTCCGTCGCCTTCGTAGTTGTATTCGATGTCGGCCGCGTCTACCGACTTGTCCCGCATCTGGAGCTGCCCTCCCGTTTTGAGGTATCCCGGCGATTCCCCGAGCTCAAACGGGATGCGGACATCGGTCTTCGCCGCGTAGGTGTTCTCGATGTTTTCCGAGAACTCGAGGTCGATGTTGTTGGCCGTATAGTTGCTCCCGTCGCTCACGTACTGGGGATCTTCGGGATAGAAGTCGAAGAGGAAATTCCCCATGTCGGCCACACCGGACGCCCGGTCGTTCGGCTCCATTTCGAATTCGCCGTCCGGGCCCTCGCTTTCGAGAAGACCCCGGGAGTAGGTGCCACTAGTCGACCACGTGACGGCGCCGCCAAAGTCGTGCTCGAATCCGACGTTCGTGCCCCAGAGCGACTCCTCCTCGTCGGTCCGGCTGAGGTCGACCGAGCCGAATCCGCGGGGGAAGCGAGCACCATTCTCCGTCAGTTCCGGAGACTCACTGGATCCGTACTGACCCAGGTTGTACTCCAGCTCATTGTCGAGCGTGTTCTCGTCGGTGTAGGTGTAGTAGGGGCGGACGTAGACCGACGTCTGATCGCTGAGCCGCCAGTCGATACTGGTGTTCACGGCGAAGCGACTTCGTCGGTTGGCTTCGACGATCTGCTCTTGCGCTTCCGGAACTCGCGTCGTCTCGAGTCCTTGCTCGTCGGGCTCCGCCCCGAAGTCGTAGCCTTCCCCCTTGAGTCCGGAGGTGGTAAAGTCCCGGCGCGAGCTGCTCAGGGAGACGAGCAGGCCCAGCTGATCGTCCGGTCCGACTTTGGTTCCCCCCGTCAGATTCCCACGGAACGGAACCTTCTGCTGGCGGAGCCCCTGCACCTGTTGGTCGTGACGAAGTCCACGGACCGAGCCGAACAGGAAGCTGCCCTGCCGGTCGAAGGCAGAGAGCGTGGAGATATTCACCGAGCCGCCAATGGCGTTGGCGGGCATGTCCGGGGTCACGGCCTTCGTCACCTCGACGTTTGAGACCATTTCGGCCGGCAGCAGATCGAGCGCCGTCGCGCGCGATCCAGCCGTAGAGGCCATCGTGTTGCCGTTGAGGGTCACGTTGTTGAGTTCGGCGGCGCCCCCGCGAATGGAGACGAACCGACCTTCGGTGCGGTCATTCCGCATCACGATGCCCGGCAGGCGTTGGACGGCCTCCGCAACATTTTTCTCCGGCAGGTTTCCGATGTCGTCCGCCGAGAGGGCGTCGACCACGTTCAGGGCCTGCTTCTTCTGGTTGACCGATCGCATCTGGCTCTCGCGGATGCCGGTCACGACGACTTCGCCGGCCTCGGTGACCTGACTCTGCAACCGGACGGTGATCGTGGACCGTTGGTCGGCGCTCACGTCGACCGTCGTTTCTGCATTCTCGTAACTCACGAAGGACACGCGAATCGTCTGCGACCCGGTGGGCACATTCGACAGCGTGAAGCGCCCGTCACCGTCCGCGGACGTACCGACCGACGTGCCGTCCACGACGACGTTGGCGCCGGGCAGGGGCGTCCCGTCGTTTGCATCGACGACGCGGCCCTCCACGACACCCGTCGACTGGGCGGAGCTAGCAAAGGGGATGATGAGGGTGAATAGTAGGAAGGCGAAAAGGCAATAGAGTACGCGGTCGTGGGGCTGTTTCATGTGAGCACAGGGCTTGCTGAAAGAACATTCAAGTGCACGTACTTCGGAGGCGCTTTGGTACCCGTCTCCTCCTCGAATGCCGGATCTGTTCTCCACCCGGCTGGCACAGGCTCTAGATAGCAAGCCCAGATTAGCCCGCTAGAAACTTCGTATTGTGGCTTCGTTACGAAAGGGTGATCGAACTTTAATGGTTTTTGGAAGCGGTTACGGAAATACCAGGGAGGATTTTCAGCATCGAACCGGAGCCGTAGCGCGAGCCCAAACTGATGCCTCCTTATCCCCCGACCCGACCCACGGCAATCGCATCTCAGCACGCGTTGTGCTACATGTAGAAAGTATGTGTGCCCCAGCTCCAATCGATAGAAACGGCCACCCTCGTCGCTCCAGACTTGCTCTGGAGCCTATCCAACCGAATGAGGAGGCCTCAGCTGTCGTCAGATAGGCTCTGAGTCAAGCTCAGAGCGACGAAAGTGACGTTTTTCTCGTAAGAAGATTACTTTTGGAGTACTGCACATACCTTGCACTATAGCACAATCCGTTCTCAGCGACGACGGTTGCTTGCACAAGTTTGCAAGGGGCAGAATGTCGGTGCCCCACACTCCCGTTTTCCCATTCGCCCGTGCATTCTCGGCATTTTTCCTGCGACCAGACGCAGCAGAGTCTCCATCGCTCGAAGCGGCTTGTAACATGTGATCGCCCTGTCCCCGACCCTATTCCACACTCGGCACCGCCGCCAGACTTTCGTCAATTTCCTCCTCTGGCAGCGCAAAGTCTTCGAGCTCGCCCGCCCGGAAGTCCTCGTACGCGCTGAGGTCGAAGTGGCCGTGGCCGCAGAGGTTGAAGACGATCGTGCGTTCGTCCCCCGCCTCCTTTGCCTTCAGCGCCTCGTGCCGGGCGCCCCACACGGCGTGGCCCGCTTCCGGCGCCGGCAGAATGCCCTCGGCCCGAACGAACTCCTCGCAGCTCTCAAACATCGGAATCTGCGGCGTGCTCGTCGCCTCGATGACCCCAGCGTCCAGCAGGGCACTGATCTGCGGACTCATGCCGTGGTAGCGCAGGCCGCCGGAGTGGATGGGCGGCGGCACGAAGTCGTGGCCCAGCGTGTGCATCTTCATCATCGGCGTCATCTTGGCCGTGTCGCCGAAGTCGTACTGAAATTCGCCCTTGGTGAGGGTGGGCGTGGCCGTCGGCTCCACCGCCACGATGCGCGGCTTCGGTGCCCCGTCGACGTGCCGCTCCAGGAATGGATAGACGAACCCGGCAAAGTTGCTGCCACCCCCCGTACAGCCCACGAGCACGTCCGGCTGCTCAGCCCCCGCCTGTTTGAGCTGCTTCTGCACCTCCTGCCCGATGACGGTCTGGTGCAGAAGGACGTGGTTCAGCACGCTGCCGAGCGAGTACTTCGTCGTAGGGTCTTGCACGGCGCGCTCCACCGCCTCGCTGATGGCGATGCCGAGGCTGCCGCTCGTGTCCGGGTCCTTTGCCAGCACGTCGCGCCCGGCCTGCGTTTTTTCACTGGGACTGGGCGTCACCGTCGCGCCCCAGGTTTCCATCATCACGCGGCGGTAGGGCTTCTGCTCGTAGCTGATGCGCACCATGTACACCTCGCACTCCAGGTCGTACATCTGCGTGGCGAAGCTGAGCGCGCTCCCCCACTGCCCGGCGCCCGTCTCGGTGGTGAGCCGCGTGGTGCCGGCCTCGGCGTTGTAGTAGGCCTGCGGGACGGACGTATTCGGCTTGTGGCTGCCGGTGGGGCTGCCGCCTTCGTACTTGTAGAAGATCTTCGCGGGCGTCTCCAGCTTTTCCTCCCAGCGGTGGGCGCGGTAGAGCGGCGTCGGGCGCCAGAGGCGGTACACGTCGCGCACCGGCTCCGGAATCTCGATGTGCCGTTCGGTGCCCATCTCCTGCGCAACGAGCGCCTCGGGAAAGATGGCCTCGAAGTCGGCCGGCCCAGCGGGCTCGTGCGTCTCCGGATTGAGCACCGGCGCCATCTCCACGCCCAGCGACTCCAGGTCGGCGTTCAGGTTGTACCAGTGCGTCGGGAGCTCGGCTTCGTCGAGGAGGAATTTCGTCTGCTTGTCGTCGGGCATGGCAATGGCGTGGAATGACGGGACCGTGTGATGGAAGCACTTCCAAGATCTACTTCTTCCGTCGAAGGATCAAGAGGGAACGGAAGAATTACTGATACGTGAATGAGTTTTTAAGAACGATTCCCGACTGGTAGCATACCACGGTCCTCCTCGCAGGAAGAAAGTGGTTTACCTACCCGTGCACGGATCAGTACGCCCGCGGATGAGTTTATAGTGACAAGAGCTTTACTGCTCTGGTAGACATCCCCATCCCGAGTGTGTCTCTTGATCGGCTTGCGGGCCGAAGCGAGCGGGCCGGTGCCAGGCGCGAACCCCCGTGGTATCGACGCGATCGCCGAGCACTCGTCGGCAGTCGACGAGGCGGGCCCCGGTGGGGGCTGTGGAGGTGTCCGGGGAGACACGCCGGGCCATCCGTTGGGCGTGGGCACCCGCTCGATCCGTGTCGTAGGTGGCCAGGGTCACGGCCGTCGCCACTCGATCCGTGAGACGGGTGAAGGCCTCCTCCGCGAGCTGCCGGGTCCACGTCGAAGGAGTGGTCACGTCCGCTACCGTCGAGAGCAGATCGGCGTCCACGTAGGAGAGGTGCAGGTCGCCGGGCGCGGCCAGGACGGAGCGGGTGTGCGGGGCGAGGGTGGCGAGGGTGGTCGGCGTGCCGCCGTTGCAGGTCGAGAGCACGACCGCGTCGAACGTCCCGGTAGCGGATAGACGCTCCAGCCCTTCGGTCAGGTCGGGAACGCCGAACGGCAGGTCCGGACGAGAGCGGTGGTAGCCGGGACGGGGCCGTTCCGGCACGGCGTGCCCGTAGTACAGCGCCGCGGTGAAGAGGCTGGAGTCGGGCCCCGCCGCTCGGTGGGTGCGCAGGAGCGCGGCCTCTGCCGAGAGCGGGCGCTCGCGATTCTGGTCGTAGGTCCTTTGGTGCTGGAGCCGACCCCGGCGAAAATGGTAGAGGGTACCGTCGTCCCGCGGAAAGAGTCCGAGCAGTCGATCGTGCGGACGCTGGTGGAAGATGAAGATCTCCGCACGCGACATCGACCGGGCGGCGGCGAAGGCCTCCTGCAGCGTTTCCGTATCGGCCTGATGCGACGTGCCGTCCGTGTCGTGGTAGAGATAGCTCGCGTCTCCGTGCACGAGCACAACGATCCGCTGTTGCAGCGGCGCGGTCGACGACATCTCCTCTTCCGAGCCGGGGGGCACGGGCACGACGCTTCGGCAGCCGCCGCACAGGACGAGCAGCCCAATCAAAACACCTGCTCCAGCAAGGGTAGCAGCGTCGGGGAGACGCATCCGACTACACGAGGAGGATAATCAGAAGGAGAATCAGGAGGGCCGAGGTTACGCTGATGGTAATGGTATTGGCCTGCTCGAAGTCCTGCTGCACGTAGTCCGCGAAGGAATTGAGCTGCCCGGCGGGCACGGCGTCGTACCCGTTCTGGCCGTGGAGCTCGTCGAGCTTTTCCTGCAGGCGCGTTCGCAGGGCGTCGATGCCGTTCTGGTCCTGGGAGGACAGATTCGCCATTTGCTCGGCCCGATTCAGGGCCTTGATCATGCCGCGGAGCTTCTCGTCGAGAATCGCGCGCTTTTTCGCGGCGGTCGGTGCGGCTTTCACTTTCTGGACGATGTCGCGGACGTGCTCCTTCAATTTCTCGTGGGGATTGGTGTCCGCTTGCGCCGTCGGAGCGGTGGCGAGCATAGCGACAATAAGGGTGAAAACTCCGGGGAGGGGAGAGACGGAAAACATGGCAGGGGGGAGAGGATGATTGTCGGAGGAATGTGCAATGCTACGAACAAAGCAGAGCCGCGGGCCACGTGCAAGTCAGGAGACCAGAACACGGGGGCAGTCGTGGCATCGTAACATCTCGCCCGCTAGTGGTCAGTCAAGCCGGAGGTGTCGGGTGCCGAATTGAATACGCCCACTTGAATACCGCTTCAACGGCCTGAATACCGTTCATTGATCGGCGCTCTACTCGACATGGAAAACTCGACGCACCACTAGACCCACGGGTCGGACTTTTGGAGAGAGGGAGGATTACGAGGAGGGTTCTCCGAGTACGTCGCGGATGGACGACTCGATGTGCTGCAGTTTTTCTGGGTTGAGCACGGCGTACGCGTTTTGGATTCGGCCGTCGCGCACGTGGAAGGCCCACACGCTCTGCGGTTTTCCGTCGACCATAGCGAGGAAGCCGGGGCGTCCGTTCACCATGACGAACTCGACCTCGAAGTCGTCCGGCACCTGCTCCGCAACGCCGAGGAGGAACCGGGTGATGTGCTCGCGGCCCTCGACCGGTCGCCGCGCCGCCGTCACCTTGCCGCCGCCGTCGGAGGTGACCGTCGCGTCCTCCGCCAGTGTCGCGGCCACCGCTTCGGCATCGCCCTCGTCGATCGCCGTCATCAGCTCCTGAATGAGCTGATGCTGTTCGGTGGCCCGCACATCGGTCTGTACGTCCCGTTCGTCGATCCGCTCGCGCGCCCGCTGGGCGAGTTTGCGGCAGTAGCCCTCGCTCTCGTCGAGGATGGGCGCGATCTCGGCGTAGGGCAGATCGAAGGCTTCGCGGAGCACGTACACGGCCCGCTGGCGGGGGGGCAACGTCTCCAGTACCACGAGCATCGCCATGGAGACGGCATCTGATTGCTCGGCCGCTCGGTCCGGACGATCCATCGGCTCCACGACGGGCTCGGGCAGCCACGGGCCAGTGTAGCTGGTTTCCCGCTCGGCCCGGGCAGAGGAGAGGGCGTCCAGGCAGAGGCGCGTGACGATGGTTGTGAGATAGGCCCCAGGGGCGTCTACGGTGTCCAGGTCCACGGAGCGCCAGCGCAGATAGGCGTCCTGCACGGCATCCTCGGCGGCCTGTACCTGCCCCAGCATCCGGTAGGCGAGATTGTGCAGACGCTCGCGGTGGGACTCGAA
>JAHENZ010000324.1 GCA_018609755.1 Salinivenus sp.
CACGACTGAGCACATCGGTCGCCTCGGCAAGGGTGTCCGGCGAGGAAAGCAGCGTGCCGATTCGAAGCGCCCGACGAACGGCTCGGTCCGGCATAGAGTCTTCCACCAACGCCGCACTCACAAGCGTATTCGTGTCAACGACGAAGCGCGGACTGCTACTCATCCTCGGAAAGAATTTGTTGGAGCTTCTCTTCCGTCAGCCCGTTGGCCTTCGCTTCGCGACTGAGATCCGACATGATCTCCTCTAAGGGGCGGGTCGAGCGACTTGCTTCCGTCAGACGCATACTCAGCAAAGCATCAAGCTTTCGTCGCTCTTCCTCGGAGGCCTCCTCATATTTGCGGGCGGCACGGTCACTGACCCGAACGGAAATCTCTCGCGTGGCCATGATATAGAAAATTGGCGATTTGAGACTTCAACTGTGAGAACGCAACTGTTTCCGTGCAGATTCAGTTTCCTCCGCAGGCATAACGACGTAGATCAGCTGAAATGGGCGAGAAAAGGCCCGGCAGAATCTGATGCGCTAAAACGACCTCGATCGCCGCAGTTCCCCTCCCTCAGCAGCGCCACTCCCGATCAGCGACGCCGAACGCGCTTGATCTGACTCGACCGAAAGTGGCAACAGCCCATTTTCAGCTGTAGCGGTGGTTATGCCCGCCTACTCGTCACGACGCTCTCTCACTTTCTCCAGTACCTCATCGAGAGAAGCGTCCTCAAGGCGTTCACGACGTTCCTTCGTATAATCCCCGGTTCCGGTCGTAAACTGTCGGAGAAACCGGGCCGTATCCGCTACCCCGAACTCTTGTGTAAGTAGGTGAATCGCCTCCTCGTTGAGCTGACTTAGCGGCTTGGTCTTTGGACTCATGATTCAATCACCTCGATCAATTCGACGGGGGTCAATACGTCCACTCCTTTCGTTTCAACGGTTTGCCCAACTTGGTAAAGAGCGTCGTCCGTCGTGCAAAACACGTCGGCTCCTCCCTCCACGGCGGAGGCTAAATGCAGGGCATCGTATGGCTGCATCCCTGATTTCTCATACGTCCGAGCCGCTGATTCGATCTCATCACCTACCACGACCTGTCGAGAAGCCAGTCCAAGCACGTTCAACGCAAATCGCCGACCAACCGGATTCGGATTCTCCTCAGTCTCCAGTTGCAAAATTTCACTGCCGAGAAGTTCGAACTCTCCACTCTCAACTCGATCAATGATTCCTAAAACCGCCTCTGCTTCCAGAACGATACGGGTCTGCGACTGGTCGTCGAACGGGCGCTGAATAGAGCAGGTATCGAGGTAAACGATCATGGCCTCAACCTAACCGCCGCCGTAGCGGATGACAACCCGAATGCAATGCACGGCGTAACGGTGACATTCAGCCGCGACGGGCTCCGAAACGTATGAAAAGAGCTCCGGAGACACCATCTTTCGAGGATGGCAACAGCCCGTCGTCGGCTGCAATGACGTGTTATGCCTACGCTACTGTATCCGGCTGTAACCGATGATTTCAAGACGGTTCCCATCGAAGTTACGGTTTGATGGGGCAGTGACGCTCAGTGAAATCATGTAGCGACGTCCCGCCACAAACTGCCGAGGTTTCTCCACAGCAATACGCCGGCTCTTCCCTTCGTCATCTGGCTCTCGGCTCTCGGCAATTACGATTCCATCCGGAAGAAAGCAGTTCCACTTTTCAGGACAGATTGCCAATTCAACGACATAAACCTCGACGTTTACCGTGTCGGGAGTTGATATCGTACGTCCGGCGTCCTCCAACGATACACGGCGTGTATCTAGTGCTTCCGGTAAAGTCCGTTTGGCGGCCTGTGACCCTGAATCAGATCCGATGATGGAACAACCCGACAGAATAAAAACGAGGAAGACGGCGAGAATGAAGTCCGCCTTCCCAGAGGAGAGCAGAGTGTGTTCCAGGCGGTGACGAATCATTACTTCAATTGGAAATTATCGGCAGGAAGCGCTAGCACTGTCAATACACGCAAATGCTACGCTTTAACCATTCCCCAGTTAGGTATAACGTGGGAGCTCAGCTAAAATCGGGTGGAAAACGCCCGACAGACTCTGATGCGATAAAACGACCTCGCCAGTCGCAGTTCGCATCCCTCGCCGCCGGCACTCCGGGGCAGCGACGTCGAAACCGCTTACCCTGACGCGCCCGAAACCGGCTCCAGCCCATTTTCAGCTGTAGCGGCGGTTATAGAGCGGTGGGAGACAGTACCTAGGGAAGATGCTCCAGGTCGTTAAGATCTTTGTGCCGGCCGCTCGCCCGTTTGTTCTCCTTTAACTTCTCAAGTCCAATAAAGTGAATAGGCGTACCGTCGTCCAGTTGCTCCACAACATGTGACGAGTAGCATTCCGCAAAACCAACGCCCGTCAGCGAAGTCAAGAGCTCGATCCGAAGCGGCGGATGTCCCATCCGAATGACCCGGTCCGGATCAAGAAACAGATCCGGCGCGAGCTCAGGCACGTCAAAGCCAAATTCTCTCAGCGTATCCACCAGGCGCTCGGCGTTTTCTTCATTCGATTCGACCCACACGTCCATGTCACCGGTCGACCGCGGATACCCGTGATACCCGACAGCGTAGCCGCCAACGATCAGATACTTAACATTCTTCTCGCTGAGCAACCTCAAGAACTCTTTGAAGTCGCTCGGCAGGGTCATAGTCATAGTTGAGTCGGCGCAACTGTTCGACGACGGCCAGCCGCTCCTCTGCGGATTTAGAGTCCCAGTACGCCCGATCGTCGGACTGGCCGGACAACGTCGTCACGGAAAATGCAGACCGATCTAGACTCGAGGACGGGTCAATCATGGCCATCTACAGATACGTGAGATACCGAAGGTGGCACTGTATACACCCCGACAACCAGATCGCTCCACTGGCGGTCTATAACGAAAAAACTCACCTGACCCGGGCGAGGAGCCGTACGGCTCCGAATGATCTCATTTGAACTGAAACGTACGTCGGAGTATCCATTCGTTTGCGTAGTCACTTTTGGTCGGCGAAGTCAAACTGCTTAACTGTAATTGCCAGAAAGCGGCAACAGCCCGGGTTCAGGTGCAGTGAGCGGGTTATGGCGCTCCTACAGATCGCCAATCTCTACGATTTCCTCTTCACCGGCAAGCATATCGACGGCCGAATGAAGCGTCTGCTTGAGGATTTGTCGCATTCGTCGATTGGACGTATTTCCACAGGTAACCCAAATCACCTTCGGAGGCGGGCCAAGTCGATCAAGTAGATTCAAAAAATCACTATCTTTGGTCATCACTATAACCTCCGCCTTTCTCGCTGCCCGATAGATTTCTTCGTCTCCGGCATCCCGCAGTCCCACAGCACGAACAGACTTTGCTTCGATCTCCTCATAATTGCGGTTGATCCACGCTGCAAGAGCGGGGGAAAGCTGAGCGTCAATCCAAATCTCGGTCATGCCGCTAACACGGGATGATCAATCCGGCGACTGGCGTAGCGAAGTGAGGCCTCAATATCCTCTTCTTCCAGGTCGGGCAGTTCTTTCAAAACCTGCTCATGCGAAAGACCCGCCGCCAGCAAATCTAGCACATCAATCACACGAATACGCATTCCCCGAATACAGGGACGTCCTCCGCACTGATTTGGATCAATCGTGATTCGTTCTTTCCAATCCATGCCTGGGCGAAGTTAGTGGATTTGTGTTTTACCAATCAACGGTCCAAGACCGGAAATGCTTCCGGAGCGACATAACGAGAAAATTCAGCCGCGACGGGCTTTTAGACGCATGATGGACACTGAGGAAACGTCAAAACTCGAAAATGGCATCAGCCCGTCGTCGGCTGCAATGACGTGTTATGCCCCACGTTGATCTGGAAGCGTTTTGTAGCCTGCTTGCTCGAAATGCTGGTCAAATGCCAACGCTTCTTCCAATCCACGCCGTTCCATCACGATGAACGAGAGACAGTCCGTAAGCGAGTATCGCTTGTCGGATCGATCCTGAAACCGACGCCAACCGGCTCCGAAAAGCTCCTCGGTTACGCGAACCACCTCAACCCGAGGACTCTTGAGCAACCGCCCGCCAATTTCGACCGCCTTTGCGTGATGCCCTCGGCTGTTGAAAAACGTCACCACCTCATCGAAAACGTAGGTAGTCGTGACAATCGACGAAATATCGGACAACGATGTCCTCCAGTGCCGAATCGCCTCCTCGTGGTGCTGGTCATCTGATGCTTCCAACGCAATGAGATACCCGGTATCCAAAAACACGGGATTCATCCGTCGTAGAGGTATTGATCATGGTTCACCGAAGCATCTTCCGCTCCGCATGAGACTGGATCCTGGCCAAGCTTGGAGATCGGATCCGGTCCCTTCTGCTTTGCTTCCCGAACCGGCTCAATGACAACACGGTCATTCTCGTCTCGGATCTCTACCTCCTCAGCATCCCCAAGCATTTGTCGGGGAACTGTGACCCCGTTCTCTCCAACTTTCACTTTCATGGTGTGGCAAAGATTTGTCTTCAAGTGTGGCGTAGCTGCTTGAATGCCCCCCTATCATTGAGGTTCAACAGAGGAAGCACAAACGGGGCGGACATAACGTGAAAATTCAGCCGCGACGGGCTTTTAGACGCATGATGGACACTGAGGAAACGTCAAAACTCGAAAATGGCATCAGCCCGTCGTCGGCTGCAATGTGGGTTATGCTGCCTCTTCTTTTTCGAGAATGGCACCGATTGCTTCTCTCAATTCTGGCGCCTTTCTCGTTGCCACCTCCCAAACGATCTCGTAATCTACACCAAATTATCCATGGATTAACTGGTCACGCATCCCAGCCATCGCTCGCCAGTTGACCTCCGGGTACCGATCTCGGATGTCGGTTGAGAGGTTCTTTGTGGCCTCCCCGATCACTTCAATGCTCCGCACAAATGCTCGCTTCAGGGTTTCGTCCTCGGAGAACTCGTCCCAGCTGACCTCGCGACTGGCGTCCGATAAATAGCGGGCTTCGTCCTGGATGTGACGAAGATACTCAGTCTCCGACCTCGACATATTCGACGTTCTGCAAGATCTGGGGGCCGATGTGAGGGCTGAGTGCCCTGCGCGTCACCAACTCAACTGGCCGCTCAAGCTCTTCTTCCAGAAGAAACGAGACGGCCATATAGTTGTCGAACGACTTCTCTCCCGGTACAAACTCGACCAGTAGATCTACGTCACTCTCAGCACTGGGCTCGTCTCGCTGAAACGAACCAAACACGCCGATACGCCGCACGCCGAGCCGACGTAGATCGTCCGCGTGACGTCGCAGACGCTCAAGTAAGTCCTTTCGAGTCTGAACTGTGGCCATATCAGTCTAGAAACCGCCAACAATCGCGGATGTTGCCGCGCAGCATAACGATCTAGCTGAGGTGCGGAGGGCGGGAAAACGCCATGCAAAAATCCAACCGGGAAAATGACAACGTTCGGCGTAGCTTCCATTCTGCTGCATCACCACTCCCGATCAGCGAAGTCCAAACTGCACAACCAACCTCGATCGATGACGACCTCGGCGCTCCGTTACCTCTAGCGGGGGTTATGCCGCTCATTCCTCCCCCGTTTCAACACGCAACCCTTCTCTGGCGTGATGACAAGGTCATGCTTGGCCAGCACTGCCCCGATCTCTTGTGGGTCTTTAAGGACGCGGTTGTTGTACCACCGAAAGCGTTTCTCCAACGCAGAATACGGCTCCGTTGTGAGGTCATCGACTTTTTCCTTGAATGTCCGTCGCGCCTGTTCTTCACCTACAAGCTCCGTCATTGCATCCAACTCTGCCCAGGCTACAATCAAGTGGTTGTACGTTTTCGACGCGAGGTCTTCGACTTTGCGCCTCTTCTCGTTGGACAATCCTTCTGTATCAGGGAGACCGGGAATCTCCGGATAGAGTGATCGCAGATCCGGAATCGCTGCTTCTCGCTTTGCATCCGGAAGCCAATGAGCCTGCTCGTGCAGGAAGATGGAAAGCTGCTTGACATCATCGTTTAGGTACTTCGTGTTGAGCGTCAGTATCGGATGGCTGTGCGGATCTTCTCCCACTTTGATTTGCACGTCCTGCGTGATAATCCACGGATCCAGATCATATTCGGACAGGAGCCGCCGTAGCTGCTGACGCGCTTTTTTCTTTTTCTCCTCCATGAAGGTAATCTCGGCCTCGGTCCCGTTCTGCGCATGGACAGACACGGCCAGACCCAAACTGGCAAGGATGAAAACGACTACCGCAGTGGAGTATAGAAACTGCCTCATTGTGTCGCGTATTCTGAGCGGGATAACGGGGGAGCTTAGGGGCGAAAGGGGCGAAGGGCCAGGAACGACATTGCTCCCAGCACAACTGCAAGAAAACCACCGATCGGCGAAGTCTCCACCCGCTGGCGTAGTCGCTCCAGGTCCGCGAAGCCCAACCCGCTCGGCTGGCCTCGACCGTTGGCGGCAACGGCCCTTCGTCCCCTACAGCGACTTGTTATGCGTAGTCCGCTTACCAGTGCCCGGTGCGGAGCAACTGAACAACCTGCTCGACGATTTCTGCCCTCGGTTCCTTCTGGAGCACTCCCGCCTCTCCTTCAAACAGCTGAAGATTCGCCGTGAAAAGCTTCCCAGGACGAGCATAGCTTACCCGCTTCAAGCTCCCCTCCGCAAAATCCTCATCCGTAAGCTCAACGGCATTCGGATCCGCATACGGATTGCTCGTCACCTGACAACACACGAAGTCTTTCCGGCTGATCTCCGCCAGTACCACAGCTGGACGCAGCTTTGACTCCGACAAATCCGAAAAGGGAAATGGAACCAGGACTACTGATCCGGCTGAAGGTGCTTCCATGCCTCCTCCTCTTCTTCACGAGTCCAGTCTTCAGCGAGGGAGTCTTCACTTAGAAGCGTGGTCTCTCTCGGGCTGAGTTCAGTTTTGGACCCCTGCTCAGTCTCATTTTCCTCCTCCAAAATAGTTACGAGTACACGCTGGTCTCGCTTCAAAGTGATCGAATCCGGGAGATGGATCGATCCATCTTCGCCGACGACAACCTCAACAGTTTTCGGCATGGCTCTAGGCTAGTGGGAAACGGACATCGTATCCTCTAATACGACGGAAAAGGACTCCCGTTCGGCTACGCATAAC
>JAHENZ010000325.1 GCA_018609755.1 Salinivenus sp.
ACGGTGGACGGGGGACACCTCGAAGATGTCACCATCTCCAACATCACCATGCGTAACGTCTCGAACGCCCCGCTATTCCTACGCCTCGGACGTCGGATGCGCGGTCCCGAGGGCGTACCCGTGGGCAAACTGCGGCGCGTCACGATCAGCGACGTGATCGTCTACGACGCCGACCCGCGCTACCCGGCCATCATCAGCGGGCTGCCGGAGCACGCGATTGAAGACGTGACGTTGAGCAACATTCATTTTCACTACCAGGGCGGCCTCTCGATGGACGAAGCGGCCCAGCAGCCGGAGGACCTCGTCAACCCCTTCTTCGTGGATGAGGAGACCGGCACCGATCCACGCGATCCGTACGACGTGCCCGAACAGGCCGCCGCGTACCCGGAGCCCAGCATGTTCGGCATCTTGCCCGCCTACGGGTTCTACATCCGCCACGCCGAAAACATCGACATGCACAACGTGGAGGTGCACTTTGCAGAGGAAGACCGGCGCCCGGCATTCGTCCTGCAAGACGTGACTGGGGCCGACCTCTTTCACGTCGACGCCGACCGTGCGAAGGACGTGCCCGCATTCGTGCTGCGCGAGGTGACTGACTTCCGCCTCGGACACAGCGACGCTGCCCCGGACACCGCGATTGACCGCACCGATCAGAAAGAGCTGTAGCGCTCTGCACGCAACACAGAACGCTCACCATTCAGCAATCGAGCCGTCATTGGTACGCCAGATCGGATTTTTCCAGTCGTGCCCGTCCTCGGCTTTTGCTCGAACGATCTCTTCGTCGATCTCGATGCCGAGCCCCGGATCCGTGGGCCGCTCCACAAACCCGTCCGCAAAGTCGAAAACCTCCGGATTCGCCAGGTAGTCGAGTAGATCAGCCCCTTCGTTGTAGTGAATGTTGAGGCTCGTCTCCTGGATGAAGGCGTTGAGCGAGGTGAAGTCAACCTGCAACGCCGCCGCAAATGAGATAGGTCCAAGCGGACAGTGCGGTGCTAGGGCCACGTCGTAGGCTTCCGCCATTCCGGCAATCTTCTTCACCTCCGAAATGCCCCCGGCGTGGCTTAGGTCCGGCTGAATGATGTCGACACTCCGATCCTCGAAGACCTCCTTGAAGTCCCATCGGCTAAACATCCGCTCGCCCGTCGCGATGGGGATGGAGGTCTGCTGCTGGAGAATGGGAAGGAAATCATTGTTTTCGGCCAGCACCGGCTCCTCCACAAACATCGGGTCGTACGGCTCCAGCTTTCGAACCAGCTGCTTCGCCATGCCCCGGCGCACGCGCCCGTGGAAGTCAATTCCGATGCCCACCTCGTCCCCTACCGCCTCGCGCACAGCGGCGGCGCGCTGCACCGCATTGTCCGCGGCAGCCGGGGTATCGATCCACGCCATCTCGGCGGTGGCGTTCATTTTGATGGCCTGATAACCGGCCTCTACTTTCTCTTGGGCCGCGGCGGCCACCCCCTCGGGGCGATCGCCTCCCACCCAGCAGTAGACCTTCATCTTCTCCCGCACCGGCCCGCCCAGCAGCTCGTAGACGGGTACGCCCAGCCGCTTTCCCTTCACGTCCCACAGGGCCTGGTCGATGCCCGCAATGGCACTCATAAGGACGGGCCCGCCCCGGTAAAACCCACCCCGATACAGCACCTGCCACAGGTCCTCGATGCGATTGGCCGGAAGGCCGACGACGTACTCCGAAAGCTCTTTGACCGCTGCCGCCACTGAATCGGCCCGGCCCTCTACCACTGGCTCCCCCCATCCTTCGACGCCATCGGCCGTGGTGACCTTCAAAAACAGCCACCGCGGCGGCACTTTGAAGAGTTCGAGACTCGCGACCTCGGAACCTGCGGCAGAGGCGTTGGGCATTCGGACACGATGGAGACGAAAAGAGGATGAGTAGTGTCTACACGGGCCCACGGCGGGGCGTACTGCAACCTCAACTGGTTCGTTGCAGACCTTCTCCTGAAGCGCCGTTGGACTGTAGAATTACGAGGGTGTCCGCCGGACGTATGGGATGCCGTTTCGTAGCACCGTTAGAGTCCGCTGGCGCTACGCGAACCTCTATAAAACTACGAACCAGGGGAGGAAATATTACGAGCGGACGACCTCGCGGGCCGGATGGCCGGGATCCGGCTCCGTGACGCCCCGGTCGGCCGGATCGCCGTCGCGGCGGAGGCTTCGGTTCCAAAACCAGACTCCGATCCCAAACAGCAGCGCCCCTACCAGACTCATGAGCCCGTTAATGCCCGCAATGCGCATCTGCGTGTCGACGACTGGCGTGGGGCCAATCTTCTCCGTGATGACGATGGGAATGCTCGCGTCCTTCTGCACGCGCACCTCCATCTGTTCACGGTCCAGAAGCGGATGGATGAGCCCGTGGGGAAGCGACATCTTCCTTCGAGTGAGGGAATCTCCGTTCGGCAGCGCAACCCGAAGACTCACGTAATCGTACGTCACGTCCTTGCGATTCTCCTTGTGAATCGTCAGGACATCGGCCGTAGCGGCACTACCGCTGGTCTTGGTGGAGTGCAGGTCGTAGGTTACCTTTGCCTGATGCACCGCCAGGCCGAAACACAAAATCGGGATGAGCCACGCGGCCTGCGCGACCCACTGAAGCAGAGAACGGTCCACGGGGCTTAGGGGCGATTGGTGAGTAGTAGCCGGAGGATAGAAACCGTTTCGACGGCCGTGTGATCGGCCTCTCCCGGGGATTGCCCGTGAAATGGTGGGAAACTGACGCGTGAGTCGTGATGCGTGAGACGGGCCGGTGTTCACGCATCACGGTTCACGCATCACACGGCTCTCACAAGCCCCCATTTGAGTCGGATGCGATCGTGCTCCGCATCGAGCCGTGCCTACGACAAGAAGAGGTATGGCTTCCAGTCCTCATCGACGGCCCCGGCAAAGTCGCGGAGAAACATCACGTAGCTGGGGCGGAAGGGCTGACGGGCCAGCTCCATCCCAGCTTCTTCGGGCGTGCGATCTCCTTTTCGGTTGTTGCACGACACGCAGGCGGCCACGAGGTTCTCCCAGGTGTCTCGCCCCCCGCGCGACTTCGGCACGACGTGATCGATGGTAAGATTGCTCTCGGTGCCACAGTACTGGCACGTCCGCTGGTCGCGCTTCAGCACGTTCTTGCGGGAGAGCATCACCCGTTTGTACGGCACCTGTGCGTACTGCTTCAGGCGCACGATGCTCGGCCAGGGAATCTTGGTGCTCGGCGAGCGAACGTACTCCCCGTCCACAGACTCGACGAGGTGGACCTTTTGTAGGTGCATGAGGATCACGGCCCGCTGCACGTTGCAGACCGTGAGCGCGCTATAGTCTTGGTTTAGGACGAGGACGTGTCCATTCATGAGGGACTCCCCCCTCGCACCACACGGCCGCGCGGGCCGCGGGTCACGAACAGCTGCCTGTACCAGTGTCGCATCACGACGTATCGGATAACGAACGGTGTATGGAAGGGTGCACCTCCTCCGGAAATCCGGAATTTGGAACGGAGCGCGCGAATGCCTGGACCGTCTCCAAAGCGCCGAGCACGTCGGTTCGTGTCAGAACCCATGCTCCGCGAAGGAAAACTGTCTGGCACGTGACAATGAGCTGCAGTGTCCGAAACTGATATCACCGTATCGAGGGATTCATCCTTTGTTTCCACCGTCCAGGGTTCCGATGAGTGGTATCATTTTCATTACGCTCTTCTAACCAGAAATGTCTCCTGTAACGATTGATTTGCATCAGTCGTACTGGAGAAGCCAATCAATGCCCCCAGACCCTTCCTCGCTATGCAGTCGGTTCCTTTTCTCCGCGCGACAATTCTGTTCACCGTACTGATCTCCGCTAGCATCCTGTCTGCCCCCGATGCGAACGCGCAATCCACGACGGCCGCAAACGGACCAGCCGTCAATCTCACCGTCGGAACCGTCGGGCTCAGCGTCGGCGATTCGCGCCGGACCACCGGGCTGCGGTTCAATTATCGAGATCGCCACTTGCAGCGCGCAAACGGCCTGAATCTCACGCTGTGGCGCCCCTACGATGAGGCCGGGGGCACGGTGAACGGGGTGGCGCTCGGGGTTCCGCTCACGGGGGCCGAGCGCATCCGTGGGATCGGGGTAGGCGTGGGCCTTTCGGCCCAGTCATCCATTCAAGGCGTAGCGGTTGCCCCCGCAGGACTCGGCAGCGGGGGATCCCTCGACGGAATCGCCCTTGGCGGACTCGGGATCGGCGCGGGCGACCAGCTCCGGGGCGTGATGGTGGGAGGGCTCGGGGCCGGAGCCGGCGGTCACGCGTCGGGCTTGCTCGTGGGGGGACTGGGAGCCGGAGCGGGGGATGACGCCTCGGGCCTGCTTGTAGGAGGACTAGGAGCAGGCGCCGGGGGCAGTGTCAACGGACTGCTCTTCGGCGGCCTTGGGGCGGGGGCAGGAGACGACGCCTCCGGCATTCTGATTGGGGGCCTCGGAGCCGGCGCGGGCGGACGTGCAACGGGAATCCTCCTCGGCGGACTCGGCGCGGGGGCTGGAGACACGCTTCGGGGCATTGGAGGCTCTCTCGGTGCCGTGGGGGCGGGAGAGCACTTTAGCGGAATTGGCGTCGGAGGCCTTGCGGTGGGCGCCGGAGACGCCCTTTCGGGCATCGCCGTAGCCGGATTGGGTATCGGCAGTCCCCGCATCACGGGGCTCACCGTGACCGGCGGGTACACTCGGGTCGAGGACGGGGTCCTCCGCGGCGTGAGCCTCGGGGCCTACAACGACATTCGGGGCACGCAGCGAGGCCTCACCATCGGACTTTACAACTATGCCCGAAACCTCCACGGCATCCAGATCGGTGTGCTCAACGTTGCCCGCAACAACCCGGCGTGGGCCCGGATACTTCCGGGGCTCAACCTCAATCTCTAACCCTACGCCGCCCGCCCCCTCATCGCGCCTCCCTGTTGGAGAGGGGGTGCACGTCGCCCACGGCCGGATCCATCCGCTTGCGGAACGGCCCCTCCAGGGGCTCGGCTCGACCGTGAATGTCACTTGGGCCGTTGACGTACACCGCATCGAAGGGTCCCTCCGGCAGCGTCTCGGCCGCCCAGGCCGCCTCGACCTCCAGGTCCAGCCCGCCCGTTCGGCGCCAGACCACCATGACGTCCTCCGGTGCCGATTCCTGCGGGACCGTCCCTGTCACGACGACGTACCGGCGCTCCTGATGACGGTACGTACGGCGGGCGGCAATCCTTAGACCCAAGAGGTAGTTGAATGTGCGCTCCAAATCGACGGTCTGGGTCGAGGGACTCTCCAGGCCATTTTGTACGCGGAGCGTGTACCGAAACGGCGCCGTGAACGCCTCCGGCCCGAGCAGTGTCTCGCTCTCACGCGCCTCGGGAGACAGCGTGTAACGGAGCGCGGAATCGTCAAACCGGTCCATCAGTAGCGGCTCCGTATCCGGAGCTTCGAGCTCCAGGTTATCGAGGGTGTCCTCGTAGGACTCCAGGCGGTGGTACTTCAGGACGTGGCTGCGGCCCGACTGGGCCTGAGGCACGCCGTCCGCCCACTGGTCACTGAACACTGCCGTTTTGAGCCGGGGCAGCAGCACCGTGTCGAAGTAGTTGCCCATTTCGACCATGACGTAGGTGTTGTCGCCCCCGTTTTCTTCGTCGAGCCGCATCAAGGCATGCCCCGTCGTGCCGCTGCCCGCAAAGAAGTCGAGCACCGTCTGTCCGCTGTCGGCCGTGTCGATTGACACGTCGAGACAGTCTTCCACGGTGTGAATGGACTTCGGGAAGAGAGGATCGTCCGGCATCCGCTCCGCGCCCAGCATGGATGAGAGGAGCCGGGTGCCGTGCGTGCTGGCGTCGTAGCGACTGCCGGTCCACACCGTCCGGGGCGTTTCGCGAGAGCGGGCAATCTCCACCTCCAGCCGTCCGTTGATGGTCCGCACTCGGACCGTGTCGAGCACGTCCCGGAGCGACGCCGCAGTGTACCGCCACTTTCGCTCCACACCGTTCCGATCGATCGGCCACACCCGTTGGGCCCCCGACGGAAGAGCCTCAACGCGCTGGTCGGGGTGCCAGTCGCCGGGCGGTACGTCTCCAAGGTCTACGATCTCGCCGTCCGCCACTACGATCGGGTAAAAACAATTCCGGCCGTCCTCCCGGCGCGACTCCCCGCCCCAGTTTCGCAAATTAGAGTACTCCCAGTCCGCTTCCTCGATACGCCGATCGCGAATGTGTCCCCCCTCTTCGGGATAAAGGAAGTAGGCGTATTCGTGCGTGTACGAGAAATCGTTTCCCTGAATGCCCCGCGGATTGTGCTCGACCGTCACGCACGTCTGGTCGTACTCCGGAAAAACCTCCTCCGCCAAAAGCCCCAACCGCTCCTGCTCGTGCTCGTCAATGGCAATGATCTGGATGCCGTCCGGCGCCAACAGGGGGCGACCGGCCTGCAACCGGTCGTCCATCATGGAAAGCCAGGTGGACTGCCGGTACTTATTCTCGTAGAGAATGTCGGTCGAGTGCGAATTGTAGGGAGGATCGACGTAGACGCAGTCGACTGCGTCCCGGTACCGGGCCTGGAGGAGATTGAGGGCCTGAAAATTCTCTCCCTGAATGCAGACGCCGTCGACGACGTCTGCGAGTGCCTTTTCCCTCCCGGATAAATGCTCAAGCAGCGCGTCCTCGAAGGCCTGATCGAAGTGCCGCGTGTCGATCATTATGCTGGGATGCTCCTCCAGGAAGGCCCGGGAGAAGAAATCGTCTGTGTCTGCGCCCCTCCACTCGTCCACCCGGTAGAGTTCGCGCCACTCGTCGAGTTGGGCCTCGTTGTCGAGAATGTCGTCGTAGAGGGCCGCCGGGACGTGATCGAGCGTCACGCAGTAGCCGGTGTCTACGATGAGCTTTTTCTTTTCGAACAGACGCTTCTGAACGTCCTCCACCTGAGCGAGGGCCTCGATCATTCGATTCCCGACGGTTCGAACCGCCTCCGCTCGTCCCAACTGAAGAGCGCGACGGGCGTCCGTCCCCTCAAGCAGGGCGTCGAACTCCAGAACGTCGTTCTGCACGAACGACCTCAGGTGCTCACGCAGGGCCCCCCTGAGGTCTTTGTGAACGAAGGACTCGGACGTGTTCTGGGTGGTGTATCGGTCCAGATGCCGGTGAAGCGGGCATCTGTCTTCTCCCTCCCCCCGCGTTCCCAGCCGCGTCCAGGGGGCATCGTCGGGAAGGGCGTTCAGGATTTGCTGGGTGATGGCGACGACAAGGGTCGAGCGGTCGTTCGTCTTCCGCCGGGCGCTCTTCGTCTGCTGCGCGTTGTAGAGCTCAAGAAGCTGCCGATCCTCCGCCTCCGTGATCTGGCGATACGCAAACCGGACGTCACAGGCCGTCGCCTCGGCGTCGACCGACACCGGGTCGTCGTCCGCCAGGACGAGGGATCGCTCCC
>JAHENZ010000326.1 GCA_018609755.1 Salinivenus sp.
AGTCCAGTTGGACCAGGACAAGACACACGCTCCCACGTGATGCCTCGCCCAAGTATAGGCGCGAGGGCCAAGCCGGGTTCCAATTCTCCGGCCAAATCGCCCCCGAAGGCGGCGCCCCCGAGCCCTCAATTTACCGAATCGCAACAGTCTTCCCCGCCTAGCGGCCCATCTCGGCCGGAAAACAGCCCCAATCCCGCGGGCGAGCTTCCTTCAAGGGAGCCCTCCCCGGATGAACTGTCGCTGAGGGACCTGTCGCTTGATGCCACCGAGCCGTTCCCGCCGGGCCTCTTCCGCGTCCCGATTCCGGACGCGGTGTTCGCGAAAATGCCCGGGCTCAGCGACTCGGCCCTGCGGTGCCTCCTGGCGCTGATTCGCCTTTCCTTTCGCTACGAACCGGAGAAAAGCAGGTGGGTCCACGCTGAGGGCTGGTTCACGCGGAGCGATGTCGAGGAGGCCAGCGGCCTTTCCGATCAGGCCACGCGAAATGGCCTCGGCGAACTCGAATCCCTCGGCTGGGCCGAGGTTGACCGGAGCGGTCGCAGTCACCAGCACAGGCTCCTCCTGGAGGTGCCCGACCGGCGGTTTACCTATGTCCCGACCGCCCTCCTCGAGCAGGCCCCCGACGTCGACTCAGGAACCGAGCTGCGGGTCGTGCTCGCTGTTCTTCGGCGGACGTGGGGATGGACCTGCCGACAATCGAATCCGCAAAGCGGCGAGCAAGAGCTCGTACATGACCGCTGGGTCCAGCTCTCCAACCGTGAGTTAACAGAGGCCACGGGCCGGTCGGAAACGGCCGTCGGGCAGGCGGCAAAGGCCCTCCAGGGCGAGTGGATCGAGCGGGTCCGCCCCGGAAATAGCCCGTATCAGTACCGCTTCTTGCCGGAACGAGTCCAGGGTTGCCCTGGGGACCGTCTTGAAGAGGAATCCTCTTTTTCCCCCGACACCGCCAACGATCTGACCCCCGATCGCCAAAAATCTGGTACCCCCACCTTTAATAGAGAGAGTCTTTCCAGAGACAAGCACAGGGGCCCAGACGAAAACGCTGCCGGATCCCCCACCGAAGAGCCTTCCCCGAGCGGAACGGATGCCGTGCCAGCGGACAACTCCTCTCGGCAAGCAGCAGCTTCCGAACTGGCAACCCAGAAGTCGAAGTCCAGCAGTAAGTTCCCACCACCGGACTTCAGCGACCTCCCGCCCGAAAAACGAGACCTGGCCGAGAAGCTGTCCAACGTCGGAATTTGGGCCGGGCGGATCGCGGAGATTCTCTCACGATTCTCTCGGGGACGCATCCGGGCCAACTTCGAGCTGTACCGCCGCCGGTCGGCCGAGCAGACCATCCGAAAGCCCGGCGCCTGGCTCTACAAGGCCATTACCGACGGGTACGCCTTACCGGACTCGAATCTGAGTGAACCGGAGGACAGCGAGGCCGCAACCCCCTGCTCCCTGCCACCGCTGGAGCACAAGGAGACCGTCTCCGAAGCGAAAAAAGACGCGTACGTGGCTCAGGGCATCAGCGAGGAGCATTTTCATCGGTGTCCCTCCGGCCAAGGTAGGCCGGATAAGGTCCGGTTTATGTACTTTGATCCAGAGGTCGGAGGACCAGTGCGCCGAGTGTAGCTTCTTCCATTACGAAGCCATGGATATGGTGTACGAGAGTGCCTGCGTGATCTACTAGACACCCTCACCTGTTCCGATTGACTTGTAAAACCAGCAGAATAGATACGTGGGCCCGCGGAGGAGAGTGCAGCTGGTACTACTCGATTGAGAAGGTAGTGGGGATCGGCCGATCCATGCGTAGTCGACACGGCATAACTAACCTTCACCTCGGACGGCTGCACGGCCCGCGGTTAGCTTCGTCGTGTCGTAGTCGATTCGGACCACTCCACCTTCTGTACCCGGTTCCCCCCCCACTGTGACTCCCTCGACGTAGAGCCGGTCTGGAAATCGATTCCAGAGATACCGGGCGTCTTTTACGAGCTCGTTGACGCGCTCTACCGTCTCAGAATCAACGATTGCCTCCCCACAAACGTCGCAGATCTCTGCCGGGACCCCCGTCACCACGACGATCATCCCGTTCGCTACGTGAGACTCGGGGAAGGTAAGGGTCGTGGTCCCCTCCTCCATCCTGCCACTGAGACAGGACGGGCACTCCGTCGTTTTTGCGTCGGCTTTGGACTCAGACATATCAGTCGAGACGGGTCTTGAAATCATCGGACCACCGGTCCGCCTGCGACCGGGGATCGTACGCTGTTATCACGATCGTCCGACCATCAGACTTGTCGGCCGCAACCACGTGGTAGGGCATCATGAACTCGGCGTAGTCATCGTCCCAATGAAGGAGATAGCGGCGCTCCTCGGATGTGTCGTACTCTTCAATCACCTCACCGTTCGCGATGGCCCTCTCCACGATGAATTGGGAGATGCCCCGCTTGTCCATCTGCTCGACGGCGTGGGCCGTATAAACGATGTTGTCCGGGTACGGCACAATGGGTCACATCCCTATTCATTGGCAGACCGTCCCATAGGGTAATAAGTATCCCAGAGACGTAAAACCCTAACCTCACCCGTCCCACTGGACAGCCATCATTACCAAGAGGCCTATGCAAGGGCACTGAAGGGTGTGCAGTTGGTGCTACTCGACTGCGAGGGCTGTGGGGGAATCATACATGAAAGCCCCCGACTCGGAGCGATCCGGGCCGTCCTCTTCCGGAGGATCGTCGTCTGGTAAGGTCGAGGTCGTCTGGAGTGATCATGAGTCCGTGTAATCAAAGGTTCTACGTACAACTCCGTCGTCTCCATTTTCATGAATTCATGATTCATGTAGTCATGAATCGTCAACTTGGTGCGGATCTAACACCTCAAACGGTTCGCCGCGTTCATCTTCAAGGTTTTGAACGTGTGTTCGAACGGCCGCCTCCACGAGATCAGTGATGCTTTCGTCCATCCAGAAGGCGGCTGCACGGAGCTTCTCATAGAGGTCCGCACGTAGGCGGGTGTTGAATTTAACCCGGCTTCGTTCGGTGTGCTCTTTCAAGTACTCTGCCTCAAATCCAGAGCTTTCTGTATCAGTGTCGAAATCGATTTGTGGTTTGTCACTCATGCTTCTGCGTCTCTAGGTTCAGCAGCTCGGTAGTGAGGTCCGCATAATCAGATACTGTCGACATATTGGGTTTGTAGAGACCGGGAGGCTCGTAGGCAGTTCGAGCTTCCCGCAGCGCGACTGCTTCTCGAATTTGAGTACGGAATGCTTGGCCCCCACTATCGACGGGACCAAATTCTTGGAGGAGTCCACCCCGGATCGATTTGTCTAGAGTGGTTCGCCTGTCAACGCGACAGGCGAAGGTCCCAGTAAGCGATCCTGCATCCGTATCGTCAATGAGTTCAATGGTATCTTTTAGTCCATCCATCGCTCCAGGTCCAGCCTCGACAGGCGACAGTATCCCGTCGGAGGCCATGAGCGCCCCGATCACGAGTGCTCCCACTGATGGAGGAGGATCAACCAACCCATAGTCGTATCCCGCAGAAGCGTCCCATACGCGCTTAAGCCGACTCGAAATTTTAGTCGCACGTAAGTCGTCCATTTCTACGAGGGATCGATCCGCTGCCAGAACGTCTATGCGCCCAGCCGCGCCTCCCAGGTCCGCAGTTTGAAGGGACATTCCATCGACGTCGCCCCGAAGCAGAGAGGTAACTGCACCAGAGCGAGTCACAAGCCATCGCGAGAGGCTACCCTGAGGGTCGAGATCTACGGCGAGGACATTGTACCCTTCGCGGGCTAACGCCTCAGCAATGGAAACAGCGGAAGTGGTCTTGCAGCTTCCCCCCTTCAGATTAGCGAAGGTGTATACTATCATGATCTCATGATTCATGAATACATGAAATATCTATCCTGACCCACGGGCAAAGAATGATAGGGTTCCGGAGGAGCTATGCGAAAATACCGACGCTACCGCCCCACCATACATACGGCGGAGAACCCCATCGCCGCAGGGCATATCGACATGCTTCGGTCAAACGATCCCCAAGCCCATGAAGAACCTTCGCAACCATACGACAACGCTTCTCGACCCGAACGTCCAGTCCCAGAATGAGCTTTACGGCCTATGCGAACGGCTATCCAATGGCCTCCCAGGCCTCACCGGAAATACGCTCCTTTTGCTCAGGCTCGGCGTGCCGACCCCCTCGGCCGGCCTCGCTTTTCCACAGGCGCTGCGGGAGCAGATGACAGTGCAGTTCTACCTGGATGCCCGTCCCGGCAAGCATTTCATTCGCCACGAGCGCCCAGCTTCCGGCGCCGAGCCTTCAGGGGGCGGACCAGTGCATCGGTTCTGGCTTTCGCGTCTGCCGATTCCACAAAAGCACCAGGTGATTGACCGTCTTGGTCTCTAGCTCAATCGGCCTTGAGCGGCAGCTGAGCGGCAATTTGTCTTCGTCAAGCTTCGCAACACTCGTAAGAATGTAATTCTTATCTTGGTGGGGGACCCTCAAGGAGAGGCCGGCTCGAGGGAGGACATCAACGGAATTATTGCCGCCTCGATGCAAGCCAAACCGGCGGTCTCTACCGACTTTATAGCAAGCGCAGCTGGGCACAACTGCCCGGCACCAGCCGACAACCGAGAATCGGATGCCGGCTTACGCTGCCGAGCAATCGGCGGCCGCTGCTCAGATAATTGAGCAGCAATTACAACATCGACGTTTTATGTCCAAGCAGAACCAGCCAGGAAACTCAAGCAACCGCGACGACCGCCCCCAGAAAGAAAATCTGGAGGCTAAAAAATCCGACGAGGAGCCGAGAAGAAGACGTTTTGATCCAGCTCCGACGCCCAGTCACCTCACCGATTACGTCCCGACCGAGGCCGACACCAACAGCGACGGCGACCCGATTACCCTCAGCCAGTTTGACGGCGATTACCTCGAGAGCTTAGGGCTCCTCAAGATCGACGTGCTGGGCCTCAAGACGCTTCGCACCATCCGGACGGCCAACGATATTGTCGAGGAGCGAACCGGCCAGAGAGTCCCGCAAGAGACGCTCGACGACAGGGGCGACCCGGAGGTCTACGACGTGTTTGCCGAGGGGGATACGCTGGGGATCTTCCAGTTTCAGTCCCCGGGGATGCAGCGTTTCCTCAAAGACATGAGCCCGGAGGAGTTTACCCACATTACGGCCATGGCGGCCCTGTATCGCCCGGGGCCGATGAAACTCATTCCCGACTTTATCGCCCGGATGCACGGGGAGGAGCCGGTCAAGTACCTGCACGAAGACGTGCACGAGGAAGTAAAAAATGAGGTGGCCGACGTCCTGGACGATACCTACGGGATTATGGTCTTCCAGGAGCAGATCATGCAGGTGTGCCAAAGGCTTGCCGGATTTTCCCTCGGGGACGCGGATATTATGCGGAGATGCATGCCGGGGGATACTCTCGTCGTTGACGCCGATACGGGTGACCGGCGCCGCATCGACTCGATAGAACCGGGGACCTCAATTCTCACGCTCGACGACGAGTATAAGTTGACCGAGACGACGGTCTCCGAGCGTTTCGAGAACGGCACCAAGCCGGTGTATCAGGTTACGACCCGCAGTGGCCGTACCATTGAGCTCACGCAAGACCATCCCCTTCGAACGATTGGAGGATGGGAGCACCTATCAGATCTGTCGGAAGGGAACTCCATTGCCGTACCAGCCTCCCTTCCGGCAAGTGGCACAGAAAGCCCGTCTGATGAGCGAATGCGGGTGATTGCCAATCTGATCGGTGATGGTCAGACGCTAACGAGTGATGGAAGAGCTACGGCTCGATTTTACAGCGAAGACTCTTATCTACTCGACAGCTACGGAGATGCCGTCGCGAAGCTCGGCGGCCAAACGAGTGTCTACGACCATCCGACAACGGATGTTAAGACAGTTACTGCTCGCGGCCCCACGAAAGGTCAAAACCCCATCACGGATCTCGTCCGTGAGACGGGAATCGACAAAAAAGCGGCTGACAAGCGTTTGCCGGCCGAAGTTTTTCGCTACGACACTGGGTCGCTCGCCCGCTTCGTTGCATACTTGTTCGACACGGACGGGGGATTTGAAAAGACTCGTATTTCGTACAGCTCCGCGAGTAAGGGCCTCATAGATGACTTGGCTCACGAGCTTCTCCGTCTGGGGGTCACAACCATGCGATTTCACCGCGAGAAGGAGAACCACCAGGATAATTTCGAACTCAGCATCAAAGACCAGAGAGACATTCTGAGGTTCGCATCGGTTGTCGGGCCTCATCTCTGCCCGCGAAGGAAGAAAGCCCTCAACGCCCTCGTGCAGGAGGTTGCCTCCAAGTCTCGAAACCAATCGATATACAATCTACCGGCGGGAATCACGCACAAGGTCCAGCAGGCGAAGTACGCAAGCGGACGGACCTGGCGTGAAGGCGGTGAGATTGTCGGCAGGGAGGGGCGTAATTTATCGTCGGGTCTGAATTTCACCAACCCGAATCAGAAGCTCAGTAGGCACCGGACAGAGGAGTTAGGCCAAGCCTTCAGTAGCGATGAGCTCCTCAACATTGCGAGAGGAGACGTTCTCTGGGACCCGATCGTCGACATCACGAAGGTCGGGGAGAAGAAAGTATACGACCTGGCTGTGCCTCCACACTCAAACTTCGTCGCGTCGGATGTTATTGTCCACAATTCGGTCGCCAAGAAGAAGCGTGGGCTCCTTGAGGAGCAACGGGAAAAATTCGTCGACGGCTGCGCGGCCGAGAACGGCATCTCTGAAGAGCAAGCCCTCGAGATTTTCGGGTTGATCGAGCGCTTCGCCGAGTACGGATTCAATAGGGCTCACGCGGCCGCCTACGCGGCGATCGCGTACCAGCAGGTCTACTTCAAGGCCCACCACCCGACGGCCTTCTTCACCGCTGCCCTGCGGACGGAGGACAATGAGGATAATCAGGTCGAACTGATCCAAGACGCCAAGTCCCACGGCGTAAAGGTGCTCCCCCCTTCGGTGAACGAGTCGGGCCAGCAGTTCACCGCCATTCCCGGGAAGAAGGAAATCCGCTTCGGCCTCGGCACCATCAAGAACGTCGGCAAGGAAGCCCAGAAGATTATCGACGAGCGGGAGAAGAATGGCCCCTACCAGTCGTTTATGGACCTCTGTATGCGTGCCATCCCCAACCTGCGAGCGGTGAAATCCCTCATCAAGGTCGGGGCGATGGACTGCTTTGGGCTATCCAGAAAAGCGATGTACACCCAGAAGGACGAGGTGATGACCTACGCCCGGAAGATGCGGGACTACCGGAACGGGGACCGCGTGACCGAGCCGGAGAGGCCTAACGTCGAGGACAAGCCGGAGTGGCCCGCGAAAATGCGCTTTCAGCAGGAGCGGGACATTGCCGGCCTGTACACGACCGGCCACCCGATCGACCGCTTTCCCCAGCTGGTCGACTCGTTTCACGGGGAGACGTACCGCCGGTCCCGCTACGGGAAGGAGCCGCAAGACTTCATCGTCCGCTGCGGCTCGATCCTGTCGGTCGATAAGGCCACCACGAAAAACAACGACCCGATGTGGTGGATCCGCTACATGACGCGGGAGGGCATTTTCTCGGAGCCGGTCTTCCAGTGGCGATACGAAGCCATAAGGGATAACATCGAGAAAGATGTTGCGGTCGTAATTTTGAGCAAGGCGGACACGCAAGGCGAGTATTCTGGGATGTACTCGATCGAAGACGTGATGCCGATGGGGGAGATCGGGCCGAAAGCGAAGCGTAGCCCGCGCCGCCTCATCGGCGAGCTCGCTTAGCCGCTTATCAAGAAGATGATGGGCGGTCCATATCTTGAAAGTGGAGCAATGACGGGGATAAGTCGGGGCGTTTTCCGGCTATATCGGAATGTCAAGCTTCTGAATTTAAAACTCCAATATTTCTGTCCCAGCTGGGACAAGGCGTTAGCGAATATTCGGCGTGGAGTTTCAAGGGGCACGACCCTCGACAAAAAGCAAATTCCGGAACCGCAATAAAAAAAGACCGGCCCTTGCAGGGGCCGGCCCTAGGTACCTTTTCATCAGCGTTCACTAGCTGATCGACTGTTTGGGCAGTCGGTCGTCACTCAAGACCATTTTTTCAGCCTATGAGTCACGCACTTCGTCATACTCAGGATACCCCCAGTGTTTCCAACTGGAAACCGCCTCTTCCGAGAAAGAAGCTCCGGGAACGGCGCGTTCAAAGGAGGGATCGAAAACGTAATTCTCGATCGCGGCCCAGCTTAGGCCCGGCCGCATGCGACCCGCCGGGCAAGGTTGCCGACGATCTGTTCAACGAGGACCTGTTTGGCGAGGACCTTTTCAACGAGGACACGTCAGGCCAGGCCAACATAGACGACCTGGTCGAAGCCCTCCGTGAGGTTCTTCGGCAGCCTCCATGCGACATCTCTCCACCGGCCTACCTTGAGCTTAATCTCATCGTCGGCTCCATTCTCAGCGAGAAACGCCCCAATCAGGAAGCAGTGGGGCACGGGACCAAAGCCGGGCGCATTGAGGCCAAGCAGATCTACAGCCGGCTCTCCGACTCGGCCGCCAAAGAACTCGATCCGGGTGAGGGCGGCCTCGGCGTCACAAACGTCGCTGATGTCCCCAGCGCTTTGGTTAGCCAGACGGAGAAGTATAAGGCGACTGCGTACCGGATCGGGCCGAAGACGACCAAAGCGACCGAAGCGCTTGGCCACTTTGAGGGCTCTGCGGGTCAGGTCTCGAAGGCAACTGATCATTTGTTTGGTACAGGGGACATAGGTCCCCTTGAATATCTTTTATCGCCAACTGGGCCGGCACGCGGCACGGGCCAAGGAGCCGACCGGCGGGCCATTGAAGTAAAGACATCCGAGACTCCCACCCAATTTGCAAGTGCCCCCCAACCCCGCCTCAACGCCTATACAGGGGGCCTGAGCGGGAAAATCGACGCTGCATACTGCTCAACCCGGGTACCTGCCGTCCATGGAGGGGGTGGAATTCTGGGGCCGACCAGTGGGGAAATGGGTGGGGAAGTGGGCAACGCATCAAGGGGAAATCCTCGGGATCGGCGCCGGCTGGAGGCCCTTTCGGAGGAGACCATCCGGTACCTGATAGGTCGAGATCCGCTGGGCACGGTGCCCCGCCTGCGCACGTCAACCGATCTGAGGGAGACGTGCGTCCGCTGGCGACCGGTCCTGGGCGAAAGCCGTCCTTTGATGGCCGCGCACCAGCACATTTTGTTTTCAGACATGCGGGACGCGGACTGGACATACCCGGGCGATTGTACGGGCGTTGTCTTTCCGGCCGGTGTCGTTCTCGCCAGCTTCGGGTACGGGAGCCGGCAACACCTGTATGAAGACGCAGGGGCGAACACGGGCCAGCTCTTCGACATCTACCGCCGGGACGTTGCTGGTCTCGACCTAACAGACTGGCACGGGCGAAAGGGAAAGGGACGAGTCGTAAAGTCCCACGGCATTCCCGACCGGATCATCCGTAAGGCCAAGGAGGCGAAGCTGAGCCCCGGCGAGGAGGAACAGTGGTTCATCAGCGGTAAGGAGGCAAGGGATGACGGAACCGGCATTGCCCAGCTGCGCGACAAGCGCTTCGATCGAGCCGAGGCGCAGGAGCCTGCGGTAGAGCCGCCCGAGGCGACTCGCCGGATGCAGGCGTACCTGAACGGCCTCCGCCAACAACGCTTCTCAAACGGGGAGCATGGAGTGTTCAAAGAGGAAAAGATGGAGGACGCCCGACAGGTGGCCCGATCCAACGGCGTGGTGGAGAAAAGCCGTGATCGGGCGCTCCGGAAGCTGTTTTGGATCGGGAAGTACCCCCAGCCAGTGTCCCACGTCTGCGACCACTTTCCTCGGCTGAAGGCCGACCGATACAATCAGGCCATGAACCTGCCCACCCCGATCCGCCGGTCGGTGTATACGGCGAGGGACCGTGAAATGGACCTCTCGAAGGCGCACCTCGGCTCCTACGTGCCGGTAGCCAAGCGGGAGGGACTGGCCGTGCCCGTGCTCGAGCGTCATCTTCAGGCGAACCTGGAGGGCAACGAGGAGCTTCTGGAGGAGGGGGACCTTTGGACCGAGCTCGCCTCGACCATCAGATGCCCTGCGC
>JAHENZ010000327.1 GCA_018609755.1 Salinivenus sp.
TCGCAGGAAGGCGACTATCCGGTTAAGCTGGTCACCACCAACGGCCTGTGCCGGGATTCCCTGGAGCAATTCCTGAAAGTCCGCCTGAGGCAAAAACCCATTTTGGATTTTTCGGCCAGTGATACCACCTTGTGTACGCCGGCCGAGATTGATTTCCGGAACCACACCCAACATGCGGATTCCTTCATCTGGGCGTTGGGGAATGGTGAAGTCAAGACCGGCCGTGAACCCGCTAATACCTACCCCAACCCCGGTTATTATGATGTGCAGCTCACAGCCATCAGTGACGAAGGTTGTATGGATACGCTCACCAAAACGGATTACCTGCACGTCAAAGCCCGTCCGGAAGCCCGGTTCGGCCATCAACCGGAAGCCGGCTGTGTCCCCCTCGAAGTCCATTTCCAAAACCAGAGCCGCCCGGATAGTCAGGCTCAAACCTATACCTGGCTCATTGATAGCAGCCAAAAGGTTCAAAAAACCGATCTTACCCACACCTTCAGCAATCCCACACCCCAAACACACCCGGTCACCCTGGTGGCGGATAACGGCCACTGTACCGACAGCCTGACCAAGCCGGTGGAGATTGAAGGCTTTGACGGTAAGTCCACCGGCTTACGCCTGAACTATGTGACCGTCAAGGATGACCGCCTTATACAGCTCGATTGGGAGCCGCACCCCTGGGCTACTCAGTATCAAGTAGTGAAAGACAGGCAGCCCCTGGCCCGGACCGATCAGACCACTTACACGGACCGGGCGGTCAAGGTGGATCAACAACACTATACTTACCGGATCCGGGGGATTGACAGTTGCGGGAACCGGTCGGCCCCGGGTAACATCGGGCGGAATATTTTGTTAAAAGGCCAAACCAATGGGAACGAATGGTCCGAGCTCCGGTGGCTTCCCTATCAAACATGGCCGAATGGCATCCGCCATTATACCCTGGAAAAAGCCGGTCGGCCGGGTGATTTTGAATCCGTCACCCACACCGGGGACACGGCTTACCGGGATGAGGCATTCTTTGATCGCCGTTATGACAGCCAGTACTACCGGGTCAAAGCCATACGGTCCGGTGAAGGGGAGATCACCAGCACCTCGAACATCGTGGCCCTGCCTTATGAACCCGCGGTTTACATCCCGAATGCCTTCTCCCCGAACGGGGACGGTACCAATGACACCTTTCATGTGGAAGCAACGGGTATTGTGGCCTTCAGCCTGACCATTTACAACCGCTGGGGCCAGACGGTTTTCCACACGACTGATCCGGAAGAAGGGTGGAATGGCAGAATAGACGGTGCCCAAGCCCCGCAGGGGACATACCTGTACAACCTCCATATCAAAGGTAATGGCAGTAAGCCCATTAACCGGAAGGGCTCGTTGCAGTTGTTGCGGTGATACTTCCCGTTGAGGGTATGATATCCGGATGCCTTTTTGAAACGTTGTTTCAAAGGCCCGGACTTGCCAAACCGGTAATCATATTCAAATGAGCAACTGGACCGTCAACCAGCCAGTGATCAATAAAAGCTACGAGATCAGCGGGACCATGACCATCCCCAACGGTTCTAACGTAGTCATCAGGGATGCGGACCTGGTTTTCCAGCAGTGTGCAGAACTGGTGGTCCAGCCCAGTGCCACACTCACCATTAAGCGATCCGACCTGCGGTCCTGCAGTGGTCACTGGAAAGGCATCCGGCTTCAGCCCACCGATGCCGTTCTCCAGATGGAAGCCGCCTTTGTCAAGAATGCCAATGTGGGGGTCAAAGCCGTAGATGCCAGTGAAGTAGAGGTTATCACCAGTACCTTTGAAAAGAATATCCACCATGTGCTTTTGATGGGGGCCATTCATCCGACCATCGTGGGTAAGAACGACTTCGGAGAGCTCACCTGTCAGACCAGCAACCGGCCCTGCTCCGGTGCTCCCATTCCCGGTCAAAGCTGGGTGCAGGACTGCAATATGATCACGATCGGCCCGTCCTCGAACCGGCCTACCGATAGTGTGATTGTGCGGCAGAATAATTTCCGGGGGCCTACCAGTGTCAATCCCGGCCTGTCAAATGGATTGGTTGCTCATGGTTCAGAAGGGGTTCATTCAAACCAGAATCATTACTTCGAAGACATTGGGGAGTCCGGCATGGACTTGACCCAGATGGGGAATGTTGAATCGGACCAGGATGACTATGACCTGAGCCAGAACCAAACCGGCATAACCATCCGCAACAGTGAGAATGTGCTTATCGATGAAAATACCTTCCAGTATTACAGCACGGGTAAGAAGGCAATGTATGGCGTAGAAGTCAGGGATAACAGCTCAGGCCCCAATACGAAAAACATCAAGGTTAACGGTAACCACTTCGAAAAGCTCAAGCACGGTGTGTACATGAAGAATGTGCGCAACAGCGTGGTGGATAACAATACCCTTACCAATTTTGACCATGGCATTGAGTATTATGCCAATCAGAATTACAGCAAGGAAACCGTGATCCGGGAGAATAAGATCACCGGAGGGACTTCAAGCAATGAAAAGGGGCATGGGATTGTGGTATCCCCTGCAAAAGACCCGGTTGATGCCAGAAATGCCGGTGGAAATACTAACGGCAATGTCATCAACCTCAACATTGAGTGTAACAAACTCTGGTACAATAAGCTGGGAATTGTTGGCTCCGGGGATTTGGTAGACCAGGGTACCCTCAACTCCCCGGCCGGCAACAACTTTGATGACCAAACCGGAAGCTCATTGAATACTGAATGGGATATTTTGTGGCAGTATCCGGTTTACAATGGTGGTGGCGGAAATGCTTTTGATTACTATTATTATGATTACACCGGAGGCCACACTCCAAATGACCCTTCTAGCGTAAACCGAAGTGGGAAACTAATGAATGGTCAGCCAAGCCATTCTTCAGAGGATTTTACAAAGATGAACACCCCTTACCAAGGCTGTTATGCCCAAAAAAGAAACCCGAATACTTCTTTAAAAGAGGAAGATCCTTCATCAGCCAAAGGGGATTTGGCGGTTTACCCCAACCCCTTTGAAAACCAAATTCAGCTTGAGAGAAAGGAGGATAACCATGCGGAAGTCCGGGTTGCTACCATGCTTGGAAATCAAGTGTATGAAGATGCCTTTAGAGGAAAAACCAAAACCATAGCCACTGATAATTGGAGTACCGGTATGTACATCATTGAGGTGGTTGCTCAACAAGGGAATGTCATTGAAACCCGGAAAGTCTTAAAAGTCGATTAAGGCGTAGTGTAGGCTACTAAACCCAAATGTCCTTGAAAACAAAGGGCATTTGGGTTTTTTTCTTTAAAATCATTAAATTCA
>JAHENZ010000328.1 GCA_018609755.1 Salinivenus sp.
CAGCGAATATGGCTGCGCATAACGACCGCAAAACGGTCATTCCAACTGTAGTAAGTAAACGCACAAGCGTCCAATTGGCATCCCTATCGACAACATCGAATACGGATGTGGAGACGTTCGTAAATTGAAACAGGTTCTTAGAGCCGGAACCGGGGGGCTACTTGCAGGCGTCCGGAGCGTCCCGTCGGGTGGTCTGCCACACCGTACGCACGAACCGATAGGTGCCGTAGGCGAAGAACAGTGAGAAGACGAGGAGGAGGCCGTTCCCCCACGTCGAGATGGTCTGCACCGGCGGCTTTGTTGTCGAACCGTTTCAAAAACGGAAAACCGAAGGGCTACGATCGTGTAGAAGGGGCCACGGTCGAAGTCCTTTCACCCATCCTCCAGTGGCATGGCTACGAGCACCTACGTCGAGCGCCTCGTCAACCTCCTCGATCCCGAGCAAAACATCTTCCTGAACTGTACGGCGGAGGACGCCGCGGACGCCCTCGCGTCCGGCGATCCGGAGCGCGTGCGGGCCATCGACGGGCAGTTCGCCCTCGTCCACAAGGACGGCCAGACGGTGCGTATGGCCCGGTCCATCGGGCGCCCCATGCGCTACTTCCTCGCCAAGCGGGCCGAGGGACCGTGCCTCGTCATTGCCGAGCGGATCGACGAGATTCAGTCGTTTCTGGAGAGCGAGGGGTTGGCCGACCAGTTCCACCCCTCCTACACGCGCATGGTGCCCGCCCACCACGTCACCGAGCTGGAGCTCGTGGGCTGCCCCGACCCGAAGCCGAGCTACACCCGCTATTTCGACCCCGATCAGGGCACGCTGCCGGCCGACCTCGACGCCCTCGGCGAGGCCTACGTCGGCACGCTGGCCGACGAGTGCAACAAGTGGCTCGACCGGATCGACGACGACGCACCGATCGGGGTTCTCTTCTCCGGCGGCATCGACAGCGGCTCGATCTTTCTCGTGCTGCGCCATCTGCTGCTGGAGCGGGGCGAGGCGCCCACGCGGCTCAAAGCATTCACGCTGTCGGTGGAGGGCGGCTCGGACGTGGAGCAGGCGCACGCCTTCCTCGATGAGCTGGGCCTTTCGATGTTCTTAGAGGTTGTGGAGACCGAAAAGGAGCAGGTCGACTTCCGAGAGGCCATTCGCGTGACGGAGGACTACAAGCCGCTCGACGTACAGGCCGCCACCATGACCCTCGCCCTCTGCCGCGGCATCCGCGATCGCTACCCGGACTGGACCTATCTCGTCGACGGCGACGGCGGTGACGAGAACCTGAAGGACTACCCGATCGACGAGAACCCGGAACTCACCATCCGGAGCGTGCTCAACAACCAGATGCTCTACCAGGAGGGCTGGGGCGTCGATGCGCTCAAACACTCCGACACCTACTCCGGCGGGCAGAGCCGGGGCCACGTCCGCAGCTACGCCCCCGCCCGCCACTTCGGCTTTGAGGGCTTCAGCCCGTACTGCCTCCCCAACGTCATCGAGGTGGCCGAAAACATCCCGTTCGTGGAGCTCACCGACTGGGAGCCGGAGAAGCTCTACGAGCTGAAGGGCGAGATCGTCCAGCGCGGGGTGAAGGCCGTCACCGGACAGGAGATGCCCACCTTCGAGAAGACGCGCTTCCAACACGGGGCCGTAGACGACAATGGGTTCGACGAACTCTTTCCCGAGTCCGAGCAGACCTATCGCCAGGCGTTCGCCGAGATTCACGAATGAGACGGTCGGCACCAGGCGGTTTCTGAACTGCAACCTCTCTATTCAGCCTCCTCGGCGGTTCGAGGAAGCCGCACGATGAACCGGCTTCCCTCTCCTTTTTCGGTTTCGACCTCTATGTCCCCACCCATCTTCTGAAGGGCCTGCCGCGTTACCGCGAGGCCGAGCCCCGTGCCCTCGAACTCTCGAGAATGCCCTTCTGAGGCCTGTCGGAACGGTTTGAAGAGATGCTCGACCGTCTCCGGCTCCATCCCGATGCCGTGATCTTCCACCTCCATCTCGGGACGGCCCGCCGTGCTCCGAACCCGGACCCATATACGCTCGTCCTTCTCGCTATACTTGATCGCGTTCGTCACGAGATTCCGGAGTACGATCTTAACGCCCTGTGGATCGGCCGTCGCCTGGACCGACTCGTCCATTTCCGCAATCAGTCGAACGTCCTTCCGTTCGGCGCGGGGCCGAAGCTCGCGGACAATCTGGGTGGCAGCTTCGCTTAGCTTCACCGGCCCGGCGCCCAGCCCCATTTCCCCTGCCTCGAGCTTCGAGAGGTTGAGCACCCCGTCAAGCGTTTCCAGCAAGCTGCGGCCGCACTGCTCGATGAGCCCGGAGAACTGGTGGAGCGTCTCAATCCCCTGCTCGATGGTCTGAGCGTTGTCTCTGGGGTCGGATGGGGTTGACCGCAGCGCGTCCAGTTGGGCCTCTAGGGCTTCGGTCTCCTCCCCGATCGCCTCGGCAAACCCAATCACCGAGGTCAGGGGCGTGCGAATTTCGTGGCTCATGTTCGCCAGAAACGTCGACTTCGCGTCGCTGGCCTGCTCGGCCTCCGTCTTTGCCTCCCGGAGCGCCGCCTCTCGGTCCAGCCGATCGAGCACGAGCGCGGCGTAGGCCCCGAGGATCTCGATCAGGCGAAGGTCGAAGTCCTCGAAGTGTCTATCGTCGAGCTGTCCCACGACGATAATGCCCTGATCTCCCGCCGGGACCGCCGCCACCGACCGGAGGTCGCCGTAATCGATGTCGTTGTCGAGGATCTGAACGTCATTGACGACAACCGTCTCTCCGGAGCGGTGCGCCCGAGCCGACACGCTCCCTCCCTGAACGGCCCGGGGCTTCGGCGTGGGCATCCGTCCCCTCGTCTCCGAGACGGTCTTCTCCGGAACGATTTTCCCGTCCGTGACCACTCCGGTATTGTTCAAGTCGTAGTCGAAGACGTCCTCCAGGACCTCGTGGATTCGGTCGAATACGACGTCCGGACGCCCGGCCGTAAGCAGCCGTTTTGTGGCGGTGTAGAGGGACTCAATTTTTTGACGCTGGCTGCGGAGGCGCTCTTCTCGCCGACGACGCTCCGTTACGTTGCGAGTTGCCCCGACGAGCTTTTCGACGTGGCCGTCGAGAATCACCGGCGCAAGCCGAGTTTCCCAATACGTCGTCTCCCCGTCGAGCACGAGCACCTCTTCGTACTCCAGGGGCTCCGCACGCCGGAAACACTCGCGGTACTTTTCCTCCATGGCTCCGCCTGCGTCCGGCCCCACCGCCTCGACGGGAGTTTTTCCCCGAAGAACCTCCTCCGACAAGCCCGTGGCCTCCTCGTAGGCCGGATTGACCCGCTGTGCGACGAATTGTCGTCCGGCTCTGTCTTCGCCGTCCTGAACGTCGATGAGGAACAGGGCATCCTGGGCATTCTCGAACAGCGTTTCGGCCTGGCGAAGCTGCTTCCTCTGGCGTTTTTCACCAGTCACGTCCGAGATGACGCCGTCGTAGTACGTCGTCGCCCCGTCGTCGACCTCGATTCGGCGGGACTGAAGCCGACCGACGAAGATCGATCCGTCCCGGCGCCGGAACTCCACCTCTACCCCGTTGAGCCGCCCCTGCTCGCCGGCTTGTTGAAAGAGCCGGTCGCGCGTCTGCCGGCTGGCGTAAAAGGACTGGGGATCTGCTCCCCGGACCTCCTCGACGCTATCGTACCCAAACATCTCTACGAACGCCTGATTCGCGTAGACGATGCCCTTCTCGGGAGTCGACCGATAGATGGCGTCGGACACGTTCTCGGCGATCGACCCGAGAAGCTCTTCGCGGGACTGGAGGGTCTGTTCAACGTGAATCTTTTCCCGCTGCAGTTGCCGCTGCTGCCGCTGCTGCTCGGCCCGTTCCCGACGAAGCTCAAGCTCGTCGATCACGAGTTGCGCGAGGTCTTCGAGGCGTGCGATCTCCTCGTCCGAAAAGCTCCTCGGGCGCTTATCGCAGACGCAGAGCGTCCCAATCCGGTACCCGTCGGGCGTTTCCAACGGAACGCCGGCATACGCCCGGATCTCTCCCCCACTCTCGAGTCGGGGCGGCTCCGAGACTCGATCGTCGCCCCTGGTATCCTCCACAACCAGGGGGCCCGACGCGCGAATTGCATAGCCGCAGAGGCTGGACGTCCACTCCCGCCGCCCAGGCACAACTCCCACCGCCGACTTGAACCACTCGTGCTCCTCCGCCACGAAGTTGATGATCGAAATGGGAGCCGTCACTGCCGACGCCGCCAGTCGGGTAATCCGGTCGAACGTTTCCTCCGGCTCCGTACCCAGAATTTCGTAGCGCTGGAGGGCAGACAGACGGTTCTGGTCCACCAATTCGGGAGAAAAACTACTCATCAGTCCTCGGGTCGTACTCGAAGGAAACGACACAAGCCCCCACCCCATTCCGAGCAATGGGTTCTCCGAACCTTCCGGACTTCCTACCCGGATCTGTTTTCCGGAAGCCCCGCCCACTCCGTGCGGTCGGACCCAGAGCCCTCTTCTTCACTCCGTCCGCCCCCACTCTTCGAAGGAGAATCGGCCCCCGTTCTACGTGGATTTACCGCAAAAACAATGCAGAATTCCGAGGTCCCGAGCCCGAAAATGGAAAAGTTGTGACCATTCTTATCTACGGCCGACACATCGTGACTGTCCCGAGACGGTTCGTCTCCACCACACGCCGAGTGCAACCGGAGGGCCACGCTCACATCCCGAAGAACGTCCGAGCCCAAAAGAAGACCTGAAGGAACCTACGGGCGCGTCGAGCCTGTTCCCAAAATCCTCTCCCTCCGACCCACCCGTCCCCATGCCGTCCACGCTTCCCACGTACACCGACGAGGACATCGTATCGGCCCGACCCGAAAAGGCCGACGTCGACCCATGGCGGCCCTACGCTTACCACGTCGAGGAGGAGCGCTCGGCAGCAGGCACCGTCGATCCCGTGGCCACGATCTTCGTAACGAACCGGGAATGCCCGTTCCGGTGTCTGATGTGTGACCTCTGGAAGAACACGACCGACGAGACGGTCCCGGAGGGCGCCGTGCCCACCCAGATCGACTACGCACTGGAGCGCCTACCCGACGCCCGGCACGTCAAGCTCTACAACAGCGGCAACTTCTTCGACCGCAAAGCCTTCCCTCCCTCCGACCGTCCCGCGATCGCCGAACGGGTGCACGACTTCGACACGGTGATCGTCGAGAACCATCCGAAGCTCTGCTCCGACGCCTGCGTGCAGTTTCGAGATCAGCTCAACGGTCGCCTCGAAATTGCGCTCGGACTGGAGACGGCCCATCCGACGGTTCTCGACCGCCTCAACAAGCGCATGACGCGCGAGGATTTCCGCCGGGCCGTGGGCTTCCTTCGGGAGAATGACATTGACGTTAGAACCTTCATCCTCCTGCGCCCGCCGTTCCTGACCGAAGAAGAGGGCGTGGAGTGGGCACTGCGGTCCATTGAGTTTGCGTTCGACGCCGGGGTGCAGTGCGCGTCGGTCGTGCCCACCCGCAGCGGCAACGGCATCATGCAGCACCTGGAGGCGGACGGCCACTTCGAGCCACCGTCGATGGCGTCGATCGAAACCGTGCTGGAAGAAGGCCTTCGGATGAATCGGGGACGCGTCTTCATGGACCTCTGGGACCTGGAGCGGTTCTACGAGTGTGAGACCTGTGGGCCGGAGCGGCGCGATCGCCTCCAGCGGATGAACCTTTCGCAGGAGGTACGACCGCCCGTCGTGTGCTCCTGCGACGACCGGAAGAGGTAACTCCAGTGTTTGAAGCTCCATTCCATCGCCCTGACCGCAGACCGCTGTCGGCCGTCCGCGGTCGTCCAGGCGGATAGCTTAGCACCTGAAAATGAGAACATCTACGTCATGGTGAAGCTCGACACGGATGTCGCAATTCTCGGCTCCGGCTTCGGGGGCAGCATCCTGGCCCTCGTGCTGGAGAGTATCGGCCTCGATCCGGTCGTACTCGACCGGGCCGAGCATCCGCGCTTTGCGATCGGGGAGTCGTCGAGCCCGACCGGAAACATCATCCTCCGCGCCCTCGCCGAGCGCTACGACCTGTCTCGCCTCAAGCCATTGGCCGCCCACGGCCCCTGGCGCGAAACCTATCCGGACGTGACCGGCGGGCGGAAGCGCGGCTTTAGCTACTTTCACCACGAGCAGGGCAAGCCGTTTTCGCCCGATCCCGACCACGCCAACGAGCTGCTGGTGGCCGCCAGCAGCGATCCCTACCACTCGGACACGCAGTGGCTCCGGGCCGACGTGGACGCCTTCCTGGCCGACGAGGTGCGAGCGGCGGGCATCCCGCTGTGGGAGAACACGGCGGTGACCGAGGTGAACAGCGGCGACCGGTGGACCGTGCGGAGCCGACACGAGGGGAGGACTGTCGAGTGCTCGGCGGACTTCCTCGTCGACGCGACGGGCGGTGGGCAGCTGCTTCCGTCTCTCGGCTTTGCAGAGTCGGAGTCGTCGCTGGAGACCCGCTCTCGGGCGCTTTACGGTCATTTTCGAGAGCTGCCGCGCTGGCGGAACTGGATTGCCGACCACGGCGGACGTACGGAAGATCATCCGTACCCCTGCGACGAGGCGGCGCTCCACCACGTACTGGACGAGGGCTGGCTCTGGGAACTCCGCTTCGACGATGATCGGGTGAGCGCGGGACTCGTTCTGGACGCCGAGGCACATCCGGTGCCGTCTGATTTGTCGCCGGAAGAAGAGTGGCGATCGCATCTGCAAGACTACCCAACACTCGCCGATCGCTTCGCGAATGCCGACCTCGTCGACCCACCGGGCACCATCGTCCGTACCGGGCTCTTGCAACGCCTCGTCGATCGGGCTGCCGGACCGGGCTGGGCGCTGCTGCCGTTCACGGCGGGCTTCGTGGATCCGCTGCACAGCACCGGCATCGCCCACACGTTGAGTGGGGTCGAGCGGCTGGCGCGCCTTTTCGAGCGATACGGGGCGGCACCACCCGAATCCGATCTGCGAACCTACAGCGAGGGCGTTCGGCAGGAGCTCCGGTTCGTCGACGGCCTCGTTCGGCTGTGTTACGACGCATTGCCGTCGTTCCACGCCTGGACGACGAGCACCATGCTGTACTTCGCCGCCGCCACGACCTACGAGCGCCGCCGGACCGATGCGGACGGGGTGCCCGACGAACCGCCCCCGTTTCTTTGTGCCGACGAGGACGGACTGTGGGATGCCCTCCGACAGGCCCGGCGGGCATTGCCCAACGACGATCCAGCGTCCCTCGACACCTACGAGGCTACTGTCGAAGAGGCGGTCCGGCCCTTCAACGAGGTCGGCCTCTTCGATCCCCCAGTCCCCAACATGTACCCGCACACAGCGGCGCCGGTCGAGGCATAGCTCTCGCCCCTGCAGACACGCCCCGCTCTCTGCAGTCGATATACCGATCCGTGAGAACGTATGGGAAAGGCAATCCGCAGTAGATGGGGACCGAGCACAACCGTGAGCAACAGTGGATTTCGAAAACGTATTCACGTATCGGCAAATTCACAAAAACGGTTGTTTGTCGCTATATCCCTATTTGAGGGCGTCTATGCTCCCGTTTTGACGGGTAACAATAACAGAACATTGGGGGCAAGGCTTGACTTTCCTCTCGGCGTCTCCTACCGTGCGTGCACATTCTGATGGCATCCCGTCCTCTCCGAGGCCGCGCTGTCGTGGCGCGGCGGCGTCCCGATTCCCATCGGGATGCGTCTCGGGGGAAGCCCGGTGAAACTCCGGCACTGTCGCGCAACGGTCAAAGTCCGAATGCCCGCTTGGAGAGCGACCCGCCTCTGAGGACCTGCCGGTGCCCATGTAGGTCCGATCAGAACCTGCCCTACGCGTCATAGGGCTGCGGTCCGCGACGTGGTGTGTGCTGCCAGCTGACGGTCCCGACCGTACCGTTCCGGTACGTCCCGTCCGTACGACCCCGGGCCGACACTGGCCTCCCCCACTTCTGCTGCGCTCTGCTGCCTTCATGACGCGTACCCGGCGTCCGAAGGCATTTTCTTTGTCTACAGAGCGCACTCCTATGAGCATTTTTGAGCCTCGCGTCCCCCTTAAGCCCTACGAGTACCCGCACCTGCTGGAGTTTAAGACCGCCATTCGGCAGTCGTACTGGGTCCACGACGAGTTCAACTTCGAAGGCGACATCCAGGACTTCCACGTCAACTGTACCGACGTGGAACGCAGCGTCATCAAGAAGACGATGCTCGCGATTGCCCAGATCGAGGTCGCGGTCAAGACGTTTTGGGCCGACATCTACGACCGGCTGCCCGTTCCCGAAGTGGGGGCTGTGGGCATGACCTTCGCCGAGAGCGAGGTGCGGCACATGGATGCGTACTCCCACCTCCTGGAGCGGCTGGGCCTCAATGACACCTTCGAGCAGATCGAGGACATTCCGCCGCTCCGCGACCGCGTCGAATATCTACACCAGGCGCTGGAGGGGGTGCAGAGCAATGACGACCGGGACTTTGCCCAGTCCATCCTGCTCTTCTCAATCTTCATCGAGCACGTGAGCCTGTTCAGCCAGTTCCTGATCATGCTCTCGTTCGACAAGCACGAGAAGAAATTCAAGGGAGTTGCCAACGCCGTCGAGGCCACCTCCAAGGAGGAGCAGATCCACGGCCTGTTCGGGATCGAGCTGATCGACGTTATCCGCGAGGAGCACCCCGAGTGGTTCGGCCCCTCGTTCGAGCGAGAAGTGCAGGCGGCCTGCCGCCAGGCGCACGACGCTGAACAGCGGGTACTTGACTGGATCTTTGCCGACGGCGAGCTCGACTTCCTGCCCCGTCCCGTCGTGGATGCCTTCCTTCGGGACAAGTTCAATCGGTCGCTAAAGAACGTGGAGGTGGACCCAATCTTTGAGGTCGACCCGGAAGCGCTCGACGAGTCGCGGTGGTTCTACGAAGAAATTCTGCTTACGAAGGGAAACGACTTCTTCTCGAAGCGCTCGACCAGCTACTCGAAGATGACGCAGAGCGTGAGCGGGG